>NZ_CP046121.1:2216105-2532691 GCF_009707485.1 Nostocoides sp. HKS02
GGACCTGCATCGTCACGGCCTCGACCCGGTCGGCCCACCAGAAGCGCGAGGCGCTCGTGACGTCCGTGAACGTAGCGACCACGTCGTGACCCTCGGCGAGCAGAGCCGGGACCAGGCGGCTCCCGATGTAGCCGCCCCCGCCCATCACGACCACCCGCACGGCGCCTCCCTCCGGCACTCATGACCGAGCGCGCCAGCGCGCCGAGCCCGAGGCGGAAGATCCTGTCACACCCTTCCGCACGCTGGAGATGTGCGAGATGCTGGACGGGCCGATTTGGGGTCGTTGTTGATCATGATGCCGCAAGACTTCCCTCAGAACTCACCGCAAGACCCGGCGTTGGTCGCGGTGATCAGGACGTTGACCTCAGCGGTCCAGGACCTGAGCGAGAACGTCCAGGCACTCCAGACCCGCAGGCCACCCGAGAGTCACCCGAACGACCCTCGATCCTGGGGCGTGCCCAGCCATCGACCGGAGCGCTCGGCGCGCCCCCGCCGGGTGCCATCGCGCAGCCAGGCTCCGCACCCCTAGGCCGTCGCACACCACTGCGCAGGCTGCGGCGGGGGCGGTCCTGCGCCTCATCCATCGCGCGCGGTTGAATAGGGCCTGTGCTGGCAGCGTGGATCGGGTGCATCGCGGGTGTCGTCGTGGTGACCGGCACGCTCGCGAGCGTGATCGGCACACTGGTCGTGCCGCGGCGCGTCGACTCCCGGATCTCCCGGCTGTGCGAGCACCTCATGGACGGCCTGTTCCGCGCGGTGGTCCCTCGTGGCGCGAAGTACGAGGTCCGCGACCGGGTGCTCGCCTGGCAGGCTCCCATCACCCTGCTGGTCCGGCTGCTGGTCTGGCTGACCCTCCTCGCCCTGGGGTTCGGGCTGGTCCTGCTGCCTGCGGTGCCGGGATCACCCGGCCGGGCGTTCTCCGACGCCGGGTCGTCGCTGTTCACCCTCGGGTATGCCGCGCCGACCGGTCGCGCCAGCGCGGCGCTCGAGTACCTGGCCGCGTTCACCGGGCTCGTCGTGGTCGGCCTGCAGGTCGGCTACCTCCCGACCCTGTATGCCGCGTTCAACCGGCGCGAGACGGCGGTGACCCTGCTCACCGCACGGGCCGGCACTCCGGCCTGGGGCCCGGAGATCCTGGCGCGGACCAGGTGGGGCATCTTCGACGGTGACGCCCGGCCGGTGCTGGACGAGCTCTTCAGCTCGTGGGAGGGCTGGGCGGCGGAGGTCGCCGAGTCGCACACGACCTACTTCACGCTCGCGCGGCTGCGCTCGCCGCAGCCCTTCTCGGACTGGCTCACCTCGCTGGTCGCCGTGCTCGATGCGGCCGCGCTGCACCTCTCACTGACGCCGTCGGCCGAACCGAAGATCACGGCACGCCTGGCGCTGCGCATGGGCTTCGAGGCGCTCGACCGCATCGCCCGCGCGATGCGCCTGCCCGTACCACCAGGACCCGACCCCGACGCACCGATCTCCGTGTCGTACGACCAGTTCTGCGCGGCCACGGCGATGCTCCGACAGCTGGACTACCCGATCGAGGTGACGGACGAGGTCGCCTGGCCGAACTTCCGCGGCTGGCGGGTCAACTACGACGTCACCGCGCTACTCCTCGCCCGCGAGCTCGACGCCACTCCGGCCATGTGGACCGGTCCACGACGCTGGCCGTCGGAGCCCATCCCGCCTCGCCGTCCGGCTCTGCGCAAGGCCAGCGCCCCGCCGCGCCGCGAGCCGCCGCGCAGCTAGGGGCGCGCCCTACGGGCCGCCGCTCAGGCGAGGCCCTCGAACGGACGAACCTCGACCTTGCCGCGGCAGGCCTTGGATCCCTCGGCAGCGAGCCGGAGCGCGACGTCGAGGTCTGGCGCGTCGATCACCCAGAAGCCTCCGATGACCTCCTTGCTCTCCAGGTACGGGCCGTCGGTCAGGACGGGCGTGTCCCCCTGTCCGTCGACGACGGTCGCCGTCGAGGCCGGCTCGAGACCCCCGGCGAACACCCAGTAGCCATCCGCGTGCAGCTTGTCGTTGAAGGCGCCGGTGGCGGCGAACGCCTCCTCCATCTCCTCCTTGGAGCCGTAGCTGCCGAACTCGTCCCTCTCGGCCGGGCCGTGCACGGCCAGCAGGTAGTGCGTCATCACACATCTCCTCAGTTCCCGGCGGTCCCGATGACCACCTCCAGCCACCCCACGAACGGTATGCCGCGGATCCGACAACCTTCACAGAAAAGCAGGTGGCAGAGGTCAGGCGGTGCGGATGCCGGCCAGCACGATGCTCACGACCCGCTTCTGCTGGTCCGGGTCGAGCTCGCCCATCATCGTGCAGCCCCCGACGAGGCGGAGCAGGTCGGAGGGTTCGACATCGGTGCGCGCGACGCCTGCACCCTGGGCGTTGCGGAGTACCGCGCCCGCCGCGTCGTTGACCGCCTGGCGGGAGTGGGTGAGCAGCTCGGAGTCGCGGCCGACGGCGTCGACCAGCTCCTGGAACAGCGCGCGCTTGGTCGCCGCGTAGTCGAGCAGGACCCACACCCACTGCTCGAGGGCAGCCCACGGCTCCTGCGACTCGACGAGCCGCACGGTCTGCTGCTCGAGCGCGTCGACATCCTCGCGGTAGACGGCTTCGAGCAGGGACAGCCGGGTGGGAAAGCGGCGGTAGAGCGTGCCGATGCCCACGCCCGCCCGGCGCGCGATCTCCTCGAGCGAGGACTCGGTGCCGGACTCGCGCAGCACCTCGCGGGCAGCAAGGACCAGGCGCTCGTGGTTCCGCTGCGCGTCAGCGCGCATCGGCCGCTCCGCGCTGAGCTGACCGGCGGCAGGTGTCGGGACCACCCGGCATACCTCCATCACAGGAAAGGACTTGCAAAGCGGAGGCTCCCTCCGTATTGTCTCATCCGGAGGGACCTTCCACTTATTCACCATCGTACCCGAAGGAGCAAGACCTCGTGTCTGCACAGACTCTCGCGGCTCCAGCGCCCAGCCCCACGCCGTCCCCGATCCAGCGACCCGACGGACCCCGTCGGCGGGTCTCTCCCGCCGTCGTCCTCGGCGTCATCCTCACCGCCCAGCTCATGGTCGTGCTCGACGCGACCATCGTGAACGTCGCCCTGCCCCGCATGCAGACGGCGCTCCACTTCACCCCCACGGGCCTGTCGTGGGTGCTCAACGCCTACACCCTCGCCTTCGGCGGACTGCTCCTGTTCGGCGCACGGGCCGGTGACCTGTTCGGGCGACGCCGGGTCTTCCTCGCCGGGATGGCGCTTGTTCGCGGCGGCGTCCTTCGTCGGCGGCCTGGCCACCACCTCGACCTGGCTGGTCGCGTCCCGCGCGGCTCAGGGTGTCGGCGCGGCCCTCGCCGCACCGGCGGTGCTCGCACTGCTCATGTCGACGTTCACCGAGGTGCGCGAGCGCACTCGCGCCCTGGGCCTGTTCACCGGAGTCTCCATCGGGGGCGCCGCCATCGGCCTCATCGCCGGCGGCCTGCTCACGCAGTGGTTCTCGTGGCGCTGGGTGATGTTCGTCAACGTCCCGATCGGCCTCGCGGTGATCGCCGCCGCGCTCCTGGTCGTCCCGGAGACCCCGCGAGCGACCGGACGGATCGACGTGGCCGGCGCCCTGACCTCGACCCTCGGCATGACCGCCCTCGTCTACGGGTTCGTCCGCGCTGCCGAGGCCGGGTGGAGCAACGCCGAGACGATCACGTCGTTCGTCGCCGCGGTGCTGCTGCTCGCGGCGTTCGTCGTCGTCGAACGACGCGCGGCACACCCGATCGTGCCCCTCGAGCTTGTTCGCCAACCCCACCCGTGCGGGGTCGTATGCCGGGCGGCTGCTTCTCGTGGCCGGGATCATGGGCACGTTCTTCTTCACCACCCTGTTCCTCCAGAACGTGCTCCACTACAGCCCGCTGCAGACCGGCCTGGGGTTCCTGCCCCTGACCGCGGCGCTGTTCCTCGCCTCACAGCTGAGCGCTCGCCGGTTCGTCGAGCAGTTCGGACCGCGCCGCGTGATGGTGGTCGGGACGCTGCTGTCGACGACCTCGCTGGCGCTGCTCAGCCGGATGTCCGAGACCAGCAGCTACTGGTACATCCTCGTGCCCCTCGTCCTGCTCGGCCTCGGCAACGGCACCGCGTTCGTGCCGCTGACCGGCGCCTCGCTCCACGAGGTCGAACCACAGCACGCCGGAGCCGCGTCCGGCCTGGTCAACGTCACGCAGCAGGTCGGTGGGTCGTTGGGGCTGGCCCTGCTCGTGACGGTGTTCGGCACGGCCAGCCGGCACGCCGCGTCCGAGCCGACCCACGGCCGCTCGGTCGTCGAGCAGTCCCAGCACGTCTTCGTCGCCGGGGCGTCGACCGCCCTGACGGTCGCTGCCGGGTTGTTGCTGCTCACCGTCCTCGTCGTGTCCCAGCTCCACCGGACACCACGGCCCGCGCGCGCCTCGCACTAGGAGGCGGGCCTCTGGTCAGCGCTCGAGCTGGCCGGAGGCCCTCGGTGGACCGATGCGTCGGGCCGTCATGCAACCCGGGATTCATGCGCGCCCACGATGTGTGGCGCTGCGGTGAGCGCAAGCCGGCGCACGACCATGGTCTCGACGATGACCAGGGAGGCGAGCAGGGAGGTCGCCAGCGTCAGGATCCAGGTGCTGCGCAACGAGGCCCAGGCGGGCGGGGAATCGATGGCGATCGCGACGGGGAGCGCGAGCAGCATCAGGGCGCTGGGGATGCCGATCCAGAGTCGGCTCCTCGGCGTACCGCGGCCGCCCGCGACCCACCCGGCGCCCACGACGGCGAGCATGATCGGCACGGCTGCGGGGTCCAGACACATGACCATGGGGGCCCATCTGAGGCGCTGGGGCGCGGGCATGACTCCAGGCCGAGGCGGTGTGATCGCCCACGCCATCAGCGCGCCCGTCACGGCGCCCGGAGGCAGGATGAAGATGAAGGTGGCGATGCTGAAGTGTGAACCGCCCGGGTCCCTCGCAGCGAGCTCGGCCATCATCCCCCGCATGGCCGCTGCCCAGGCCAGTCCGAAGACCGCGCCGACGGCCAGCTCGCGGCGCGGCAACCGGCCCCTCACGCTTCCTCGGCGATCAAGGTTGCACCGAGAGCAACCTGCAGCGCGGCCATGATGCCGATCGAGACCTGCAGCAGGTCACCGAAGATCAGCGCGATCATCGCGAAGGACCAGAGCCCGTTGGCCAACGGGACGAAGCGGGCGACTCCGTGCCAAGCTCCGGAGCGCAGGACGGCGACGCCGGCGAGAGTGAGGCCGATGCCGAGCAGGAGGGTTCCGCCACCGAACATCGAGCCGATGACGCCACCGATGCCGTCGGCCATCATGGCGTTGGCGTTCGCGGCGGACAGGAAGTTGGCGACCACCAGCGTGGAAGCGCCGAGCACCGCAACCGAGGCGCCGGCGCGGCCGGCCCTGCTGGCTCGCAACGCCTGGCTGCGAGCGAGCGCGCCCAGCCCGATGACGACGAACAGGCCGGCGAAGGACCACCACGTCGAGATCTGGCCGGCCAGCCCTCCGAACCACGGGAAGTTCAGGCTGTCCTTGGGTGCTGGACTTTCCGACCGGTACGCGTTGGTGATGATCGCGGCATCGATCTGCGTCGCGGCGGCCGCGATCAGCCCCACGGCTGGAAGGAACACCGATGCACGGACGCGGTGACGAGTGGGGACCGGGGCGTTACTGATCATGGTCATCGGAGTCTCCTGGTGAGGTGCGAAGGATGACTCCATGAAAGACCCGCCGCATGAGGCCGCGCGTCCGGGCGGGCACCACACTGTGCGTTGCGTACCTGTACTGGATACACGGGCCCGCCCTGTGCGTCAGGATTCGGGAGTGGGACCGCGACTCCGACCGGCGCACTGGACGTTGCTGCTCGCGACCGTGCTGGTCGAGGGGGCCGCGATCGGCCTGTCGTGGGGACGCGAACCCACGTGGGACACGGTCGTCTACGCGGCATACGCCCTCGCCAACGTCGTCGCTGGCGTGCTGATCCTGGCACGCCACCCACGACACCTCATCGGGTGGCTGCTCATCACCACGGGAGTCCTGCAGGCTGTCGTCTCGGACCTCGGCCAGGGCTGGGCCCTCGTCGGCACCTCGCGAGGATGGCCCGGCTCTGCCATTGCCGACCTCGCGGCCGCCTCCACCTGGGCCGTCGGAGGCGGGCTCATGGCGGCGACCTTCGTGCTCTTTCCCGACGGGCGGCTGCCCCGGAGCGGTCGCGTCTGGCCATGGGTGCTCCCTGTCGCGGGCATCGGATCGCTGGTGCTGTTGGCCGGCTGGGCTACCGGCGACCAGGTCGACAGCCTGCTCGTCTCTGGTCGCAACCCACTGCGTTCTGCCACCGTCCCGACCGTCCTCCTCTACTGGGTCGGGTTCGTCGCCGTGACGACCGCAATGCTGCTCGGAGTCCTGGCGATGGTGCTGAGGATGCGTCGAGCCGACGGCGTCGAGCGCCAGCAGCTCAAGTGGATGGTCTTCGCGGTCGGAGTCGTGGTGGTCGTCCTGCTCCCGACCGCGCCGTTCTACACGAGCTCCGTGGCGTTCCGGATCGCCGATGCCCTGGTGCTCACTGCGCTGCCGCTCGCTGCGCTGGCCGCGATCTGGCGATACCGGCTCTACGACATCGAGCTCATCGTCAGTCGGACCGTCCTCTACCTGGCGGTGACCATGGTCCTCGGAGGACTGTTCGCTGCCTTGGTCGTCGGGCTCGGCGTCGTCTTCGGTGGCGGCTCGACGATCGCCACCGCCCTGGCCACGCTGCTCGTCGCGCTGGCGTTCGGGCCGCTGCGCCGCTGGATGCAGCGATACCTCGATCGCTGGTTCGACCGTGGTCGGTACAACGCCATGGCCGACGTGGCTGGCTTCATGGCCGATCTGCGAGAAGGTCGGAGCGAGCCGGAGCGGGTGCACGAGGTGATCGCCGCCGCCGCGAGCCGGATGCGAAGTCCCGAGGCCCAGGCCGCGATCGTCCCGGCGCTCGAGAAGGAGGCCTCGCTGGCGATCGAAATGGTGAGCCTCCGTGCCGAGCTGCGTCACCAGCTGGAGGAGGTGCGGGACTCCCGGTTGCGGATCGTCGAAGCCGCTGAAGCCGAACGACGCAGGATCGAGCGCGACCTCCACGACAGCGCCCAGCAGCGCATGGTCTCCATCGGGCTGGCCCTGAGGCATGTCCAGCATGAGCTGGGCGACTCGGCGACAGGGGTGACGCGCACCTTGGAGGCGGCCGTGCGCGAGGTCACCGACACGATCGAGGAGCTGCGCGACATCGCCCACGGCATACGGCCTGGGGTCCTCGACGACGGCCTGGCCCCGGCCCTTCGGGACCTGGCGCACCGCGCTCAGCTGCCGGTCTCGATCGAGGTACCCGAGGTGAGGTACTCGAAGGACGTCGAGACGGCGGCGTACTTCATCGCGTGTGAAGGCGTCACCAACGCGCTCAAACACGCTGGCGCCTCCCAGCTCGCCCTCGAGGTTCGGCAGCTCGGTCGTCGGCTCGTGGTCCGGGTGAGCGACGACGGCGTGGGTGGAGCGACGATGCGCGGTGGTGGCGGACTCGTGGGCGTCAGCGACCGGGTCGCCGCGCAGGGCGGGCAGTTCAGGATCGAGTCAAAGCCAGGACAGGGCACCACGCTCATCGCGGAGCTGTCATGCGGGTCGTGATCGTCGAGGACCAGGTCCTGCTCCGCGAGGGACTCGCGCGGCTGTTCGTGGACGGCGGCCATCAGGTCGTCGCGACCAGAGGCGATGCCGAGGGGCTGCTGCCGCTGGCCGCGGAGGTAGCGCCGGATCTGGTGGTGCTCGACGTGCGTATGCCGCCCACGCACACTGACGAAGGCATCAGGGCGGCCGCTGAGCTCAAGGCCGCGATGCCCCACCTCGGTGTGCTGGTCCTCTCGCAGCACGTCGAGACGGTGCACTCCGTCGGGCTCATCGAGTACCCCGCGTTCGGCTACCTGCTCAAGGACCGCGTGCTGGAGGTCGGCGACTTCCTGGCGACGTGCGAACGAGTGGCCGCTGGCGGTTCGGCGCTCGACCCGAAGGTCGTCGCGAACCTGGTCGGCGGTCGGCGACGTGGGAGCGTCGACATCTTGAGCGAGCGCGAGGCCGAGGTCCTCGGGCTCATGGCCGAGGGGCTGACCAACACCGGGATCGCCCAACGGCTGGTCATCAGCGACCGCACGGTCGAGTCCCACGTGCGACGACTCTTCGCCAAGCTCGACATCCCCGAATCCGCCAACGAGCACCGCCGGGTGCTGGCCGTGCTGGCTCACCTGCGCGGCACCAGGTCAGCGTGACGGTGCGGCGCCGAGTACCCCCGCGACGTATGCCGCCCGCTCGCCTTCCGCTTGGCGGCTAGGCGCGAGCTTCGGCGCGATTTCCCCACAGACACTCGGCGCCAGACGGCGTCGTTCGCTACCCGGGCCCCTAGGGGCCGTGCTCTTTGGCAGACGGCACTCCGAACAGCCGACAGCTGACCCTCGGCACCGCATGCGGTGCCGAGGGTCAGCTGTCGAGGAATTCCGAGCCGGCCTGCTAGCGGACGACCTGGATGGACGGCGCCATGCTCGCCAAGATGCGCAACATGGGTGAGGCGTGCACCGCCGCCAACCGGTTCCTCGTGCACGAGTCGGTGGCGGAGGAGTTCTCCCGCAAGCTTGCGGCCCGGATGGGCGCCCTCACCGTCGGAACGGGGACCCAGCCGGGCGTGGACGTCGGTCCCCTGGTGACAGCCAAAGCACGCGACGGGGTCGACGCGCTCGTCCAAGACGCCGTGAGTCGAGGGGCGAAGATCCTCACCGGGGGCAAGCCCGTCCGGGGTGGGGGCTGGTTCTACCGGCCCACCGTCCTGTCGGACGTCCCGCAGGGGGCCCGATGCCTCACCGAAGAGATCTTCGGACCGGTTGCACCCGTCGTCACCTTCGCCACAGAGGACGAGGCGATCGCCACGGCCAACTCCACGGAGTACGGCCTGGTCGGGTACGTCTTCACCCGCGACCTGTCCCGCGCCCTGCGCGTGAGCGAAGCCCTCGACTTCGGCATGGTGGGCGTGAACCAGGGCGTCGTTTCGAACCCCGCCGCGCCCTTCGGAGGTGTCAAGCACTCGGGCTTTGGCCGCGAAGGCGGATTCGAGGGCATCGAGGAGTACCTGGAGACCAAGTACGTCGGCCTGGCGCTCTGACGAGACAGCCAAGGTGCGGGCAGCTAGGCATCGCGGTCCCGAGGGTGAGGTCCAGGACGTCGCCAAGGACTGCCCCGGCCCGGCGAAACCCGTCCAGGTGTGCACGACGCTGGGCTGCGGTGGTGGAACGACCCCCCGGGTAACCACTGACGACGCTTATCGGCATTGGGCAGATCCTGGGTCAGCGAGCGCGGCACATCATCTGGGCGCCGGTCAGCCCGGGGTTCGCCCGGCTTCGCGGTTGCCGGGTACTGACAGAGGGCGCCTGACTCGCGTTTCCGCAGGTCGGGCGCCCTCTGTGCACTGGGTGGCAGGTGAAGGATTCGAACCTTCGAAGCTTTCGCGATGGATTTACAGTCCACTCCCATTGGCCGCTCGGGCAACCTGCCTTGGTGCGCGTGGAAGGATAGCAAGGACCGCGCGGATTGCCGAAACCGGCGTCCGGCCCCCACCCGCTCCATCCGAGAGGACCCGAACCGCATGGCCGACAGCTCGTTCGACATCGTCAGCAAGATCGACCACCAGGAGGTCGCCAACGCCCTCAACAGCGCTGCCCGTGAGGTTGCGACGCGGTACGACTTCAAGAACGTCGGCGCCTCGATCGAGGCCAGTGGCGAGGACAAGGTGATCATCAAGGCCAACACCGAGGAGCGCGCGAACGCCGTCCTCGACGTCTTCCAGACCTGGCTCGTCAAGCGCAAGGTCTCACTCAAGCACCTCGACGTCCCCGAGCGTGGGCCGCAGCTGTCCGGCAAGGAGTACCGCCTCGAGGTCGGCCTGCAGGAAGGCATCTCGCAGGAGAACGCCAAGAAGGTCGGCAAGATCATCCGTGACGAGGGCCCCAAGTCGGTGAAGTCCCAGATCCAGGGCGACGAGCTGCGCGTGACGAGCAAGTCACGTGACGACCTGCAGGCCGTTCAGGCGCTGCTCAAGAGCAAGGACGACCTGGACTTCGCGATCCAGTTCACCAACTACCGGTGACGCGAGGCGACCTGCCTCAGGACGGCATACCGCCTCAGGTCGGCATACCGAGGGTCGGGCCGCCCAGGTCGGGGTAACGCACGCCCGAGCCGTCGGCGGCAGCACCGCCGGCGGGCTCATCGGCCGACTCGTCGGCGGCACTCGCCAGGCCGAGGTCGAGGCCAGCCATCTCGTTCTCGCCCACGCCCAGCCGCGCGGCGACCTCGCGGGCGTTCACCGGGCGGTCCGCCGGGTTCTTCTGCAGGCAGTCGCTCACCAGCGATGCCAGGTCCTCGGGCACACCCTCGGGCAGCGGGGGCGGGGGCTCGTTGACGTGGCTGAGCGCCGTGGCGACCGGCGTGCCCTTGTCGAACGGCTTGCGCCCGGAGAGCATCTCGTGGGCCACCACGCCGAGGGCGTAGAGGTCGCTGGCACCGGTCGCCGGCTCGCCCATCGCCTGCTCCGGGCTGATGTAGTCGGGAGTGCCGAGCATCTCTCCGGCGCGGGTGTGGCCCGCGGCGTCGAGCGCGCGGGCGATGCCGAAGTCGGTGAGCTTCACGAGCCCGTCGGGTCGCACGAGGATGTTGGCGGGCTTGACGTCGCGGTGCACCACCCGGGCCTCGTGCGCCACGCCCAGCGCCAACGCGGCCTGGCCGACGATCGAGCGCACCTCGGCGGGGTCGAGCGGGCCGCGCTCCTTGAGCACCACCGACAGCGGCTCACCCTTGACGAGCTCCATGACGAGGAACGCCAGCCCGTCGTCCTCGCCGTAGTCGAACAAGGTCGCGATGTTGATGTGGAGCAAACCGGCCGAGTGCACGGCTTCGTCACGGAAGCGGAGCGCGAACAGCTCCTCGTGCCCGGTGTCGGGCCGCATCACCTTGATGGCGACCGTGCGTTGCAGGACCTTGTCCGTGCCGGCCCAGACGTCGGCCATGCCGCCGGACGCGATACGCACGCCGAGCTCATACCGCTCTCCGAGCACGAAGCCCTCACACAAGCGGTTCATGACTGGCACTCCACTGAGACCTCCGGCTGACGAAGGTGTACGTCAACTGACATCTCATGGACCTCGCCACCATGAGTCTAAGGCCGCGATGGCCGAATCGCGCGCATCGAGCCTCACCACCTTCCGCGGCTCCACCGGGGCTGACCTGCGAAAACGCGCAAATCGCCGTCACCCGTAGAGCCGGCGCGAGCCGAGCGCCTCACGCAGCTCGGACTCGCCGTCGACGATGGCCCGCCGCACGGCCGGGGTCAGGTCGCCACGCGTCAGTGCCGCCTCGCTGGCCGCCAGGGTGGGCGCCTCGACCACGCGGCCCGGGTACGCCAGCATCGCCACCCGGGCGATCGCATCCTCGCCGACCCAGCCGGTCATCGCCGGCACCTCCTCGAAGTACCGGGAGACGTACGGGCGCACCACGTCGAGGTCCCGCGCGAACCAGAAGCCCCGTGCGAGCGCGTTGAGCTCGTAGTTCGACCGGTCTGGGCGCGCGGTGAGCTCGCGCCAGGCCCAGGCCTTGGCCTCTGCGGACGGCAGCGCGGCCAGGGCGGTCAGCGCGCCCAGGCGGCCTTGCAGGGTGTCGTCCTGCGCCTGCACCGCCTCGATGTCCCTGCGCTCCACGAGCCCGTGGGCGGCCAGGGTGTGCACGACGATCCAGCGGAAGTCTGAGTCCCCCTCGAGCCCGGCGGGCAGCTCCTTGCCGTCGACCCAGGCCCGCAGCAGCGCCTCGTCCGCGCTGCTCCGGGCCAGCGTGCGGGCTGCCACCAGGGCCGGGGAGCTGGCCGGAACGCTCGACGACAGGAGCTCGGCCGCCGCCTCCGCGACGACCTGCAAGGCCCCGTCCTGCTGCACTCGAGGCAGGAACGTCGGGATGACCCGCCCCAGAACGCTGGCGGCACTGCGGTTGAGCACCGAGTCGCTGTCCTCGTGGGGCCAGGCCCGGCCGAACGTCTCGACCACGACACGCGGGTCGATGCTCCCGAGGCAGACGCCGTCGATGAGCGCGACCCAGACCACGGCCCGCGCCTGCGCGTCGGGAACGGCCGCCAGCGACCCCGGGAGCGCGGTCACGGTCCGGGGATCGAGCAACACGGTGGCCCAGGTGAGGTCAGACGCATTGGGGACGACGAGCTCGGCGGCTCCGTGGCGCAGCGCCTCCTGCAGCGCCCCGACCGCGGTCCGGTCGGCCGTGACGGTCACCGGCACACGGAACACCTCGGCCCCGCCGCCATAGCCCGCCACGTCGAAGGTGTGCGGCCTGTCAGCCGGAAACGCTTGGGGCACAGCACGACTCACGACCCCCGTCTCGCGGTCGACCGAGATGACGTCGACGCCCGCAGTGAGCAGCCATGCCCGGCTCCATGCCGTGAGGTCGCGTCCCGAGGCTCGCTCGATGGCGCCCAGGAAGTCGGCCAGCGTGCCGTTCCCGAACGCGTGCTCGCGGAGGTATGCCGCGACGCCGGAGATGAAGGCCTCGTCGCCGATGTGCGCGATGAGCTGTCGCAGGGTCGCCGCACCCTTGGCGTACGAGATCCCGTCGAAGTCCTGCAGCGCCGACTGCGCGTCGAGCGCCGCCGACCCCGCCACTGGATGCGTCGAGGGGGTGCGCTCCGCGGCATACCCCCACGCCTTGCGCGCCACGGTGGAGTCGACCCACGCGTCGGTGAACTCGGTCACCTCGACGCAGGTGCGGTGCGCCATGTACTCGGCGAAGGACTCGTTGAGCCACAGGTCGTCCCACCACCGCATCGTCACGAGGTCCCCGAACCACATGTGGGCCATCTCGTGGGTGATGGTGTTCGAACGCGCGAGCACCTCGTCGCGCGCCGCCGCCCCGCGGAACACGTACGTGTCGCGGAAGGTCACGCACCCGGGGTTCTCCATGGCGCCGGCGTTGAACTCGGGCACGAACACCTGGTGGTACTCGCCGAACGGGTACCGGATCCCGAAGAGCTGGTGGTAGTAGTCGAAGCTCGCCTTCGTCACCTCGAGCATCTGCGGCGCCTCGCGTTCCAGCGCCTCGCCCAGCGACGCTCGGGCGTGCAGACCGAGCGGTATTCCGTCGTGCTCGTCCCGCACGGACACGTACGGCCCAGCACAGATGGTGACGAAATACGTTGCCAGTGGCTGGGTCTGCGCCAGCTCCCAGCGCCCGGGAGCAACCTGACGCGCCGCGCCGTTGCCCAGCACCACCCACTCCGACGGCGCGGTGACGGACACGGCATACGGGGCCTTGAGGTCGGGCTGGTCGAAGCACGCGAAGACCCGGGGCGCGGCGTCCAAGAACAGGTGACCGTAGACGTAGTGCTCGCCGTCAGCGGGGTCGACCGCGCGGTGCAGCCCCTGCCCGTCGCGGGAGTACGCCATCAGCGCCTCCACCTCGAGGACGTTCTGCGGGGCGAGTCCGTCGAGGGCGATGCGCCCGTCGACCAGGCCGTCCGCGGGCACCGCGGCGCCGTTGAGCAGTACCGAGCGCAGCTCAGCCGGCTTCACATCGAGGAAGGTCGAGGCGCCCGGCTCGGCGCAGGAGAAGCGGATCGTGGTGCGGGAGCGGAAGTACTCCGGGCCATGGTCGAGGTCGAGGTCGACCTCCATGCCGGTCACGGCCAGCAGGTCCGAGCGCAGCTGCGCCTCGGCGCGAGTCAGGGAAGGCATGGGGCCGATTCAACCAGCCGCCCTCTTGTCGTCGAACGCCGTCCCTGCCATCATCTCTACCGGACGGTAACTTACCCATGGTAACCGCAAAGGAGCGCGTTCATGAGGACCCACCTCAGCACGGCGGTCGGAGCCCTGGCCGTTCTGGCATCGATGACGGCGACGATCGTGGGGGCCGTCCCCGCCGGGGCGACGTCGTCGCCGTCGTCCCCGTCATCAGCACACGACTACGTCGCGCTCGGCGACAGCTACTCGGCCGGCTCCGGCATCTGGCCTCCGGACCCGCAGGCCAACCCCGCCTGCGCCCGCAGCTCGAGCAACTACCCCCACGTCATCGCCACCAACACTGGAGCATCCCTGACGGACGTGACCTGCGGAGCGGCCCAGACCAAGGACTTCTCCGCGTCACAGTACCCCGGGGTGGCCCCCCAGCTTGACGCGCTCACCCCCAGCACCGACCTGGTCACGCTGACCATCGGCGGCAACGACAACAACGTGTTCATCGGGTCCATTGCCGCCTGCGGAAGCGCCGGCGCAGCCACCTTGGGTCAGGGCAGCCCCTGCAAGGACCTCTACGGCAGCTACTTCGACGACCAGATCGACACCAGCACGGCCCCCGCGGTGGAACGCGCCCTGGCGGACGTCCACGCGCGTGCTCCCAAGGCCCGGGTGGCCATCCTCGGCTACCCCTGGATCCTCCCGCCGACGGTGGGCTGCTTCACGAAGATGAGCATCGCGCAGGGGGACGTGCCCTACCTCCGCGAGATCCAGGGCCACCTCAACGCCGTCATCGCCAAGGCCGCCGCGGCGACCGGCACGACGTACATCGACTTCTCGCGGGTCTCCGAGGGTCACGACGCCTGCCAGCCGATCGGCACCCGGTGGATCGAGCCGGTGCTGTTCGGGACGAACACGGTGCCGGTGCATCCCAACGCCCTCGGCGAGGCCGCGATGGCCGACCAGACGATCAGCGTCCTCCGCCTGCGGTAGGCCAACGGGCGGACGAGCCGACGGCCCGACCGGAGGACCCGATGCCCCGACGCCTCGGTCAGCGCTGGCGGAACCCGTAGGCCTGCGCCTCGAGCCGGGCGATCCGCTCGGTCATCGGCGGGTGCGTCGAGAACAACCGCGACACGTCCTGCGGCCGGAACGGGTTAGCGATCATCATGTGACTGGAGTTCTGGATGGCCGGGGTGGGCTGCAGGGGGGCCTGGGCGACCCCCACCTCGAGCTTGCGCAGGGCCGACGCGAGGGCCAGCGGGTCGCCGGTGAGCTTGGCGCCGTCCTCGTCCGCGTCGAACTCGCGCGTGCGGCTGATCGCCATCTGGATGAACATGGCCGCGAACGGCGCCAGCAGGGCCATGGCCAGCATCGCGAACGGGTTGGGTCGGTCCTCGTCATTGCCGCCCCCACCGCCGAACATGCTCGCGAACATCATCATCTGCGCCACGGAGGTGATGACGCCAGCGACCGCCGCGGCGACCGACCCGGTGAGGATGTCGCGGTTGTAGACGTGCATGAGCTCGTGGCCGAGCACGCCACGCAGCTCGCGCTCGTCGAGCAGCCCGAGGATGCCTTCGGTGCAGCAGACCGCGGCGTGCTCGGGGTTGCGACCCGTGGCGAACGCGTTCGGGGCTGCGGTCGGGCTGACGTAGAGCGTGGGCATCGGCTTGCCCGCGGCGGTCGACAGCTCGCGGACGATGCGGTACATCGCCGGGGCCTGGGCCTCGCTCACGGGATACGCGTGCATCGCGCGGATGGCCAGCTTGTCGCTGTTCCAGTAGCCGTACGCCGTGGTGCCGAGGCCGATGAGCGCGAAGATCCAGATGAAGGAGCCGTTGCGGGTGTACGCGGCGATACCACCGCCGATGACCAGGAGCAGGGCGAAGATCGCACCCAGGAGGGCAGCGGTCTTGAGCCCGTTCAGATGGTTGTGCATGTCGGTCTCAACGTTCCCTCAGGTTCGGTCGTTCCCGTCAGCCGAGCAGGCCCAGGAGCAGCTGCGGCATCAGGCTGGTGGCCACGAGCGCCGCCCCGCTGAGCACGAGCGCGGCCAGCGCCGGGCGCGGGAGCGGGCCGACCCACGACGTGGCGGGCGCCTCCTGCGGGTCGCGCAGCAGCACACTGAACCAGCGCAGGTAGACCGCGATGCCGAGCACCGCGTTCGCCACGGCGACGAGGGCCAGCAGCCACTGTCCCTGGCCCACCACCGGGCGCAGCGCCAGCACCTTGGCGAGCAGGCCGATCACGCCCGGCGGCAGCCCGGCGAGTGAGAGCAGGGCGAGACCGAGCGCACCCCCAAGTACGGGGTGAGTGCGCAACAGCCCGGTGTATGCCGCGAGCGTCCGACGCTGCGCCGGCGCCTCGGCCGTGACCGGTGCTGAGGCGACGACGTGCACCACCGTGAACGCGACGAGCGTGGCGACGAGGTAGGCCAACAGGTAACCGCCGGAGGCCGGGGCCGACGCCGCGGTCATCGCCGAGAGGGGAAGGACCACCCACCCCGCCTGGGCGACGGTCGACCAGGCGAGCAGCCGGACTGGGTCGTCCTGCACGAGGGCGATGACGTTCCCCACGGTCATCGACACCGCCGCCAGCACCCCGACGGCGACCAGGACCGGCCCGCGGGCGTCGGCCAACGGCCGCATGACGACGAGCAGGGCGGCCAGGGCAGCGACCTTGGAGGTGCCCGCGAGGAAGGCCGCCACGGGGTAGGAGGCACCGGCATACGCCTGGGGTGTCCAGGCGTGGAAGGGGGCGAGGGAGAGCTTGAAGGCGAGTCCCGCCACGAGGAAGAGCACGCCCAACAGCAGGACCGCGCGGCGGTGGGGATCGGCAAGCGCGGTGTCGGCGCTCCCCGCCGCGAACACCGCCTGACCGGTGGCGGTGAGCCACAGGGCGGCGCCCAACGCCACCATCGCGAACGACACCACCGATGTCGTCAGCAGCGCCAGGGCGCCCCGCCCCGACGCCCGGGTGCCCCTCAGCGTGACCAGGGCGATGGCGGGCAGCGTCGCCAGCTCGAGACACACCAGCCACGAGCCGAGGTCGTGGGCCGCGGCCACCCCGGCGGCACCCGCCGTCGCGGCCAGGACCAGCGAGACGAGCACGGCCGGGCCACCACGCAGGTCCTGACGACCCGCACCGCTGGGCCACATCAGCAGCAGCACCACGAGCGCCGACGCCATGGCGCCGGCCTGGAAGGCACTCGCCAGCGGCCCCGCTTCGTAGAGGCAGGCACCAGCGGGGGCGGGCAGGCACAGCGTGCGCAGCGGGGCGGTGGCAGCGTGCAGGGCGCCGGGCAGTGCCAGGGCGATCCCCGCGGCCAGCGCCACGACCCCGACGATGCCGTGCAGCCGCGCTTGAGCGGCCTGGCGGGCGCCGTTGACGTCGTCGGCCCGGTCGGGCAGCACGGCATCGGCGAGCAGGACGAGCACTGCCCCGAGAGCCGGCGCCAGCACCGGGGCGAGGACGAGCCAGTCGATCGAGACCGACGAGGTCGGGGTCACGGGCCGGCTCCGATGATCGTCGACACCGTGTCACGGGTCAGGGCGAGCAGCGGACCGGGTGCGACCCCCAGCGCGAGGGTCGCCGCGACCAGGGCCCAGGCGACCTGCCACTCGTGCCCCCGGCTGTCCTCGATGAACGGCTGGGCGCGGTCCCCGGCCCACACGACGCGCGCCACGCGCAGGCTGTAGGCAGCGGCCAGTACGGTCCCCGTCGCAGCCACCACGGCCACCGTGGCGAACACCGCGTGGGGCCGGTCTGCGGCCGGTGACCACGCGGCATACACGCTGAGGAACTCGCCCCAGAACCCCGCGAGCCCGGGCAGTCCGAGCGAGGCTGCCAAGCCGACGATCAACGCGAAGCCGAGGCGAGGCGCCACCTCGCGCACCGCGGCGCGGGCAGTCTCGAGGTCGGCGCTGCCCCAACGCTCCTTGAGCCCGCCGACCACGACGAACAGCAGAGCGGAGATCACGCCGTGGGCGATGTTCGCGAACAACGCAGCCTGGAGCCCGGTGCGGGTGCCACTGGCCAGCCCGATCGCCACGAAGCCCATGTGGGCCACCGAGGAGTAGGCGACCAGGCGCTTGAGGTCGCGTTCGACCAGGCAGGCGAGCCCTCCCCACACGACGCCCACGGCGCCGAGGACCGCGAGCACCGGCGCCACCTTGGCAAACCCCTCGGGCAGCGACGCCAGGGGCAACCGAACCAGGCCGTAGGTGCCCATCTTGAGGAGCACAGCGGCCAACAGCACCGAGCCTGCTGTGGGGGCGATGGTGTGGGCCGGAGGCAGCCACGTGTGGACGGGGAAGACCGGGACCTTGACGGCAAGGCCCGCGACCAGCAGCGCCGCGATGACCACCTGGGTGTGCACGGGTATGCCGTGGCCCGCACCGCGTGCGAGCACGTCGAGGTCGGAGGTTCCGGCCTGGGAGACCAGGGCGAGGATGCCGACGAGCATGAGGGTCGAGCCGAACGCGGTGTAGAGCACGAACCGGCCGCCTGCGTCGGCCCGGGCCGCCGGCCGGTGCGAGTCGCCGAACCGGGTGATGAGCACCCACATGGGCACGAGCACCAGCTCGAAGGCGATGAAGAACAGCACGGCGTCGCGGGCGTAGAACGTCGCCAGCGCCCCGAACTCCACGAGCAGCAGGCAGGCGTGGAAGGCCCCGGAGGTGCCACCGGCCGGCACCCGGTCCCGCGAGTGGAGCACGACTGCGACCCCGAGGAACGCGGTGAGCAGCAGCAGGGGCGCGCTGATCCCGTCGACGGCGAACTCCCAGCGCAAGCCGAGGGCCGGCACCCAGGCGCGGTCGACGGTCGGCCGGGTGAGCACTGCGAGCAGGACCGCGACCAGGGTGACGACGCTGGCCACACCCGCGATGCGGTTGACCGCCCGGTGGGTGAGGGCGCGACCGGCCGTCACGAGCCAGGTGGCGACGGCGACCGGGACGACGAGGCTGAGCAGGATCACCACAGCGCCACCCCCGCAAGGGCGACTGCGACGACGCCCGCGACGACCCACGCCAACCCCGAGGCCGCCCGCTCGGCGCTGTGGGCGCGTTGGCCGCCGCGGCCCGACACGGTGGCGGCGACGGCGGCACCCCGGACGTACGCGTCGATGACCTCGCGGTCGAGGAACACGACCAGCCTGGCCAGGGCGAGCACCGGTCGAGCGACGGTGACGAGGTAGAGGCGGTCGACGCCAAACCCGTTGTCGAACAAGGGCATCCGCGAGCCGACCAGCCGCACGGCGGGGTCGACCGACTGCGCCGAGTCGCCGGCACCGGCGCGGCTGAACGAGCGGACGGCGACGGCGGCCCCAGCGATGAGCAGGACGCTCACGAGCGCCATCCACCAGCCGAGGTGACCACCGAGGCGGAGCAACGGGGTGAAGACCACCAGCCCACCGAGCACGGTCAGCAGAGCCAGTCCCGCGACGGCGACCCGGACACCGACGCTCGCGGAGTCGGCGTCGTGGCGCGCGACGTCGGCCGACCCGAGGTCGTCGAGGACCAGCCAGGCCCGGGTGCAGTACGCCGCCGTGAGCGCCACCGTCAGCAGCCCGGCCACCAGCACGAGCCACGCCCGACCCTGGCCCGCGGCCGCCCCCGAACCGGCCTCGGCTGCGGCGAGGACGTGCTCCTTGGACACGAAGCCCACCAGCGGTGGCACGCCCGCGAGGGAGAGCAGACCGACGAACAGGGCCGGGCGGAGGAGGAGATGACCGCGCACACCACCGCGCATCGCCGTCGCTGCCGTGCCGCCGACGGTGACGCTCAGCCACCCGACCGCCAGGAACAACAACGCCTTGAAGAAGGCGTGGGAGTAGAGGTGCAGGGTCGCCGCACCTGGGCCCTCGGCGGCGGGGGCGACCGCGAGCGCCGAGAGCATGAGGGCGACCTGGCTGAGCGTCGAGTACGCCAACAGGCGCTTGAGGTCGCTCTGCCCGAACGCGAGGAGCGCAGCCCACACCATGGTGACCGCTGTGCTCAGGGCGAGCACCCACCGCGCGGCGTCCGCGGTCACGAGCAGGTCGAACAGCTGGGCGAGGACGAACGTGCCGGCCGCCACCATCGTCGCGGCATGGATGAGGGCGGAGGCGGGGGTCGGGCCCTCCATGGCGTCGGGGAGCCAGTCGTGGAACGGGACCATCCCGGACTTGCCGAGGATCCCGAGCAGGAGCAGGACCATGGGGACGTTCGGTGACAGGCCGGCATACGACGAGATCACGGCCGGGTATGCCGTGGAGCCGGCATGCGCGGCCAGCAGGACCACGCCCAGGACGAAGCCCACGTCGGCGAGTCGCGTCACGAGGAAGGCCTTGAGCGCCGCTCGTCGCGCGGACTCCCGGCGGCTCCAGTGACCGATGAGCAGGTAGGAGCACCACCCCATGACCTCCCACCCGACGAGGGTGAGGACGAGGTCGGCGGACTGGACGACCAGCAGCATCCCCGCGCAGAAGAGCGAGACCGTGGCCGCGAACACTCCGTAGCGGTCGTCGTCACGCAGGTACCAGGCTGCGAACGCCTGGACCGCCCCGCCCACGATGCCGACGACCACCGCCACCAGCGCCGGAGCCGTCGTCGCCTGCAGCTGCAACGGGATGTGCAGCTCTCCGACCGGAAGTCCTGGCAGGGTGCGCAGCGTTGCCGCTGGCCCGGCGGTGTGCACCGCGACGAGCTCGACGAGCGCAGCGCCCAGGGTCAGGCCCGAGCCCACGAGGGCCGTCAGTCGAGCCCCGCGCAGACTGCGGCGGGCCAGGGCGAGCCCGAGCAGCGCGGCAACGGCCGGCACGAGGATGACCAGCCGGGCCGCGAGGGCGCTCATCGCGGCACGCTCTCGGCGGTCCCGGCGGTCTCGGCGGTCTCGGCGGTCTCGGCGGTCTCGCTGGCCGGTGCCGCGAGGTCGATGTCGCCGCGCGCCCGGAACACGGCGAGCACGACGGCCAGGGCCACGCACACCTCGGCGGCGGCGATGGTGATGACGAAGAGCGTGAGCACGGTCCCCGCGGCCCATTGGTCACCCTGCGCCGCGGACACGGTGACCAGGAGGACAGTGACAGCGTTGAGGATCAGCTCGACCCCGATCAGGACCAGCACGGCGTTACGCCGGGCGAGGACGCCGAAGGTGCCCAGGCCGGCGAGGACCGCGGCGAGCAGGTAGGGACCGGCGAGGTGGATCACCGGCCCCCTCCCCCGTCGGCCACCGAACCTTCGTCGGCCGAAGAGACGGCGGGTCCAGAGATGGCCAGACGCGAGATGGCGAGTGCGCCGATGAGCGCCACGAGGAGCAGCAGGCTGAGCACCTCGAAGGGCCACACCCACGTGCCGAAGAGCTGGCTGGCGAGGAAGGCGTTCTCCGTCGTGTGGCGGTGCACGGCCTCGCCTGCGAGCGGCAGCAGGGCGGAGGCCAGGAGCGCGGTCACCGCGGCGCCGAGAACCGCGGCGAGGACGCGGTGCAGCCGGCTGGTGCTGACGTCGGGGTTGGGGCCGATGGGGGCCCGGGTCAGCATCAGCGCGAAGAGGACGAGGACCACCACGGCCCCGACGTAGACGAGGATCTGCACGAGGGCCACGAACTCGGCGCCCAGCACCAGGTAGCAGCCGGCCACCGAACCGAGGCACACCACGAGCCAGAGCGCGGCGTGGACGACGTGGCGGGTCGTCACGGCGAGCAGGCCACTAGCCGCGGCGATCGCCCCGACGGCGGCGAACGCGACGTCGAGGGCCGTCACTGGTCGACCTCGGGTGCCGCGGGCGGTGGGGCCGCGGCACCGGGTGCCGCGGGCGGCGGGGCCGCGGCTGGTCGGGGAGTCCGGGCCGGCTTGTTCAGGGCCGCGATCTCGGCAGGCTCGGCGGAGTGCTCGTCGAGGGCCGAGGGCGGCGGCACCGTCGGCATCCACTGGCCGAGGCGGTCCTTCTCGTGGAGCAGGTCCCTGATGTCCGTCTCGGCGTACTCGAACTCCGGGCTCCAGTGCAGCGCGTCGAACGGGCACACCTCGATGCAGATCCCGCAGTACATGCAGAGGCTGAAGTCGATGGCGAACCGGTCGAGGACGTTGCGCTGGCGGTCGCGCCCACCGGGGGTGGTTGCGGGGATCGTCTCCTTGTGGGAGTCGATGTAGATGCACCAGTCGGGGCACTCGCGCGCGCAGAGCATGCACGAGGTGCAGTTCTCCTCGAGCAGTGCGATGACGCCGCGGGTGCGCGGCGGCAGGTGCGGCGGCGCGTCGGGGTACTCGGCGGTGTGCGTGTGCTTGGTCAGGGTCTTGGCCGTGGTGGCCAGTCCCTTGAGGATTCCCGGTATGCCGGCGCCACCGCCGGGTTGCTTCGGCTGTTTGGCCTGGTGCGGCTGCTCGGGCTGGGTCGGCTCGTCGGTCATGCCGTCACCACCACCCAGACGCCGGTGATCATCAGCTGGGCGAGCGCCAGCGGCACCAGCACCAACCAGGCCAGCCGTTGCAGCTGGTCCTCACGCAACCGCGGCCACGCCACCCGCAGCCAGATGACCAGCACCGCGACGACGAATCCCTTGAGCAGGGTCCAGACCGGCCCGAGCGCGCCGTCGAACGGGCCGTGCCAGCCGCCGAGGTAGAGCACGGCGAACAGCAGCGACATCACGACGATGCCGGCGTACTCGCTGAGCAGGAAGAACGCGAACCGCAGTCCGGTGTACTCGGTGTAGGCGCCGAACACGATCTCGGAGTCCGCCACTGGCATGTCGAACGGCGGCCGTTGCAGCTCGGCGACAGCAGCGACGAGGAACACCAGGGCGCCTGGCGCCTGCCAGATCAGCCACCACGGAGACCACGCGGCCGCGATGCCCGTCAGCGACAGCGAGCCAGCCGCGAGGCAGACGCTGGCGACGGCCAGCACCATGGGCAGCTCGTAGGAGAGGAGCTGCGCGGCTGAGCGCATCGCGCCCAGCAGGGAGTACTTGTTGGCACTCGCCCAGCCCGCCATCAACGTGCCGAGGATGCCCACGGCGGTGATGGCGAGGACGAACACGGCGGAGGCCGGAGCGTCCGCTGCGACGACGTGGCGGTTGAGCGGAATCACTGACAGCGCAACGAGGTACGGCACGAGCGCGATCGCAGGAGCGAACCGGAACACGCGCTGGTCCGCTGCCGCCGGCGTGATGTCCTCCTTCTGGACGAACTTGATGCCGTCCGCAACCAGCTGGGCCCACCCGTGGAACCCGCCGGCATACATCGGCCCGAGGCGCCCCTGCATGTGGGCCATGACCTTGTGCTCGGTCTGGCCGACCAGCAGCGGCAGGACGAGGAAGGCGGCCAGCACGGCCACCGCGCGCAGCGTCACGTCGAGCGGGTCGCTCACCGCGGCCCCCACTCGGGGTCGGGGACGCCTGGTGCACTGACCCGGCGGCGCCCGGTGGGCTTGGTGTGCTCGCTCTCGCCGGGCTCCTTGGCGCCGGGCCAGGCTTTCGAGGCCCTCGCAGCGAGCACGAACGACTTGCGCAGCGGGGTGCCCTCGAAGCCGTCAGGCAGCAGCAGCGGGCGCAGCCCCAGACCCGTGCCGTCGTCGAACCCTTCGAACTCGAGGCCGAACATCTCGTGGGTCTCACGCTCGTGCCAGGCTGCGCCCCGGAAGACACCGGTGATGCTCGCGAGCGCCTGGCCCTCGGGCACGCGGGTGCGAATCATCGTGCGCCGCAGGGCGCGTGGGGTCGAGCCGTCCATGAGGTGGCAGACCACGTCGAGTCCCGGCGCCTGTCCGTCGTCGGTCTGGTCGACGGCGGACAGCCAGTCGAAGAACGTGTATGCCGCGTCGCGGGCGCGCGTGATCGCGGCCACCCACTCGGCGGGCGCCACCTCCTGACGCTCCAGGGTCGTCGGGTCACTCATGGGGCGTCCCGGCGGGCGGGGCCACGAGGCCCCGACTCAGCTCTCCGGCCGAGGCGGTGCGGTGACCGGCATACTTGGCGCGGATTCCCTTGGTGGACAACGACTCTGCGGCGATCTTCTCCTGGAGCTTGAGGATGCCCTGGAGCAGCGCCTCGGGCCGCGGCGGACAGCCGGGGACGTAGACGTCCACGGGGATCACCGTGTCGACACCCTTGGTGACGCAGTACGAGTCCCAGTAGGGGCCGCCGGAGTTCGAGCAGGCGCCGAAGGAGATCACGTACTTGGGTTCGGGCATCTGGTCGTAGAGGCGTCGCACGGCCGGCGCCATCTTGTCGGTCACGGTGCCACTCACGACCATGAGGTCAGCCTGTCGTGGGCCGGGGGCGAAGGGGATCACGCCGAGCCGGATGAAGTCGTGCCTGGCCATGGACGCCGCGATGAACTCGATGGCGCAGCAGGCCAGGCCGAAGTTGAAGACCCAGAGGGAGTACCGCCGACCCCAGTTGAGGACCACCTTGATCGGGGTCGGTGCGAGGTCGGTCGCGGCGCCGACCCGCGGCATGGGCAAGCTGACCGGAGCCATCAGAACCACCTCAGCAGACCGCGACGACCCGCATGGACCAGGCCGATGAGGATGACACCGACGAACACCGCGATCTCGACGAGAGAGGCCCCGGCAAGGCGGCTGCGCGCGACCAGTGCCCAGGGGAAGAGGTAGACCGCGTCGACCGCGAAGATGACGTAGAGGAACGCGTACACGAAGTAGCGGATCTGGCTCTGGGCCCAACCCTGGCCGACCGGGTCGACGCCGGACTCGTAGGTCGTCAGCTTGGCGCGGGTCGGCGCCTTGGGAGCGAGGAGCGCGCGGGCGCCCATGGCTGCCACGAACAGCAGCAGGCCGACCGCGACCACGGCGGCGACGACGACGTAGGGCGACACGCTTGGCAGCCTAGTGGCCGCGGCATACGAGCGGTCGGAGGCGTTCACCGCCAGCGGGAACCACCACCGGCTCATCGGGCGATGAGGTAGCCGTCCCCGTCGAGGGTCACCGGGATCGGGTCGCTGATCTCGAACCCGTCGAGCCCCTGGGGTTCGAGGTTGCGGAAGCCGAGGATCACCCACGAGCCGTCGCGCTGCTGCACCAGGGGCGCGGCGAACAGGTTCGGCTCGGCGGTGAACGGGCGGGCGGCGTCGATGTCCCACGGCCCGAGCGGGCCGGGGCCGGGCACGGACCAGGTGCAGTACTCGCCTGTGCGGGCAATCCGCTCGGGGGTCATCTCCTGGGGGTGGCAGGTGAAGACCAGGACCCAGCGTCCGTCGATCTGCTTGTCCTGCAGGACCTCGAGCTGGCCGAAGCCCGCACCGGGCTGGCACAACGGCGGCCCCAGCGTCCAGGTCGTGAGGTCGGGGCTGGTCGCGTGAGCCACGACCCCGTCGTCGTTGCGCCCGGCCTCGCGCGCGCGGGCCGTGATCAACAGGTGCCAGCCCTCGCCAGCAGGGTCGGCGATCAGCAGCGGGTCACGCCAGGTCTCGCTCGACCCGTCGAGATCGGGGCCTTCGGTCGGTGCCGGGGTGTTGGCCAGGGTCTTGTACCACTGCCCATCGACGCGCACGGCCGGCTGGTCGGACACACGTCGCCAGTGGTGCAGGTCGTCGGAGACCGCCGAGCCGATCCGTTGGTCGTAGATGTGGTGGCCTGCCGTCGAGACCGCCGTGTAGAACATCCGCCACTGCTCGCCGTCGTGGGCCACCGACCCGGTCCAGATGGCCAGGTCGTCGAAGCCCGTCTCGGCCGGCCCGAAGCACTCGCCGAGGTAGTCCCAGGTCACGAGGTCGGCCGAGGTCGCGTGGCCCACCCGCGCCGCCGTATGCCGTTGGCCCGGGTCACCGAGCGCGCGCGGCGCCTGGAGGAAGAAGAGGTGGTACAGGTCGCCGTCGTCGGCGATCCACGAATCCCAGACCCACAGGTCGTCCAGCCGCAGCATGCCGCTGAGTCTGGCAGGATTCCTGCCGCCCGGCCCAGCGAAATCTCAGGGCTGGACGGTGCCACCGGCGCGCCAGTAGAGGCCGTCGCGCCGCTCCAGGAACTCCTCCTCCACGAGGTAGCGGCGCAAGGCGGCGACGTCCGGGTGAAAGCCGCGCAAGACGGCGTTCGCCTCGGTCTCGGCATAGGTCCGCCCGACCTCGAACTCCTGCGCGATCAGGTCGAGGACCACGAGCCGTTTGCGGACCTTGGTGGGCATGGAGCGCAGGCTCCCGTCCGGCGCCACAAAGGCGCGCAAGACGGCGTCTCGATCCCGGAGTGCATCCTGCAGAGCGGGTCGGTTCATGGCTCGACCGTAGCGGGCAGTCTCGTTGGCGCCCATCGCATTTCGTCGCCCGAGGTGGGGCGTGACTGTCGGAGGTGGCCGCTGGATTCGTACGCATGTTCGAAGCTGGCGCTGCAGTCGCTGGGTTCGACCCGGCGGCGTTGGCGGGCGCCCTCTCCCGCCTGACCGACGACGACATCGCGGCCCTGACGCTCGCCGAGGCCGAGGCCGAGGCCGTGACCCTGGCGCACGGTGACCAACCTCCAGACGCTGTGCGCCACCCACCACGGGTTCAAGCACCACGCGGGCTGGCGGGTGGAGATGGACCCGCTTGGCATCTGCACCTGGACCGCACCCGAGGCCGCACCCACACGACCTGGCCGCTCGACCGCCACGGCTTCATCGCGGCCTGATGCGTGGGGTCCAGCGCTGCGTCGGGTCCAACGCGCCCAGGTGTCCGAAATACGGGTTGTCTGCAAGCGCGCGCAACGGGCGGCATACCATGGAAGAGGCGCCGCAGGAAGAGCGCGACGCAGCAGAAGTTGTCGATGAACAGGTGGCGGAAACGCAGATGAGCAGCAAGTCCGTCCAGCAGCTTGACCGTGTGGTGATCCGGTTCGCTGGGGACTCGGGCGACGGGATGCAGCTGACTGGCGACCGCTTCACCTCCGAGACGGCCGCCCTCGGCAACGACCTGTCGACGCTCCCCAACTTCCCGGCCGAGATCCGTGCGCCCCAGGGCACGCTCCCAGGCGTCTCGAGCTTCCAGCTGCACTTCGCCGACCACGACGTCCTCACCCCGGGCGATGCGCCGGACGTGCTCGTGGCGATGAACCCGGCGGCGCTCAAGGCCAACCTGCGAGACCTCCCGCGTGGCGCGACGATCATCGCCAACACCGACGAGTTCACCAAGCGCAACCTCGCCAAGGTCGGCTACACCACCAACCCCCTCGAGGACGGCAGCCTCGAGTCCTGGCACCTGCACCCGGTGGCACTGACGTCGATCACCGTCGAGGCACTGGCCGGGTTCGACAGCCTCTCGCGCAAGGACAAGGAGCGCGCGAAGAACATGTTCGCGCTCGGCCTGCTGTCGTGGATGTACCACCGTCCGACGGCCGGCACCGAGGCCTTCCTCAACAAGAAGTTCGGCTCCCGGCCCGACATCCTCGCCGCCAACCTGGCCGCGCTCAAGGCCGGGCTGAACTACGGCGAGACGACCGAGGACTTCGCCGTCTCCTACGAGATCGCCCCGGCCCCCATGGCCGCCGGCACCTACCGCAACATCACCGGCAACGCCGCCCTCGCGTTCGGCCTGGTCAGCGCCTCGCACCGCGCCGGCATACCCCTCGTGCTCGGGTCCTACCCGATCACCCCCGCCTCCGACATCCTGCACACCCTCGCTGGCCTCAAGCGCTACGGCGTCACGACCCTGCAGGCCGAGGACGAGATCGCCGGCATCGGCGCCGCTCTCGGTGCGTCGTTCGGTGGCGCGATCGGCGTGACGACCACCTCGGGGCCGGGGGTGGCCCTGAAGTCCGAGACGATCGGCTTGGGCGTCTCCCTCGAGCTGCCCCTGATCATCGTCGACGTCCAGCGCGGCGGCCCGTCGACAGGACTGCCGACCAAGACCGAGCAGTCCGACCTGCTCCAGGCGATGTTCGGCCGCAACGGCGAGTCTCCGGTGCCGATCATCGCGCCGCAGTCCCCAGCCGACTGCTTCGTCGCCGCGATCGAGGCCGTCCGCATCGCCACGACCTACCGCACGCCGGTCTTCCTGCTCTCCGACGGCTACCTCGCCAACGGCTCCGAGCCGTGGTCGATCCCGTCCGTGTCCGACCTACCCGACCTCACCGTCACGTTCGCCACCGAGCCCAACGACACCGACGCCAAGGGTGAGCCGGTCTTCCACCCGTTCAAGCGCGACGACACCACGCTCGCGCGACCCTGGGCTGTCCCGGGCACCCCCGGGCTCGAACACCGCATCGGCGGCATCGAGAAGGCCAACATCACCGGCAACATCTCCTACGACCCCGACAACCACGACCTCATGACGCGCCTGCGCGCCGCCAAGGTCGACCGCATCGCGGACACCATCGGCGACCTCGAGGTCGACGACCCCAGCGGTGAGGCATCCGTCCTCGTGCTCGGGTGGGGGTCGACCTACGGACCGATCGCCGCGGCGGCACGCAGCGTCCGCAACACCGGGGCCAAGGTCGCCCGCGCGCACCTGCGCCACCTCAACCCGTTCCCCGCCAACACGGGCGAGGTCCTGCGTCGTTACGACCGGGTGCTCGTCCCCGAGATGAACATGGGCCAGCTCGCGATGCTCCTGCGCGCCAAGTACCTCGTCGACGTCCACTCGTTCACCCAGGTGCGCGGGTTGCCCTTCACCACCGTCGAGCTGGCCGACGCCATCGTGGCGCTCGCCGTGCCTGCCGACGAGACCGCCACTTCGGAGGTGCGCGCGTGACCACCGACCTCGGTATGCCGTCGACGGGAGCTCCCAGCGGCACCGCCGGGGTGCCCGCGCTGCCTGACGGCGCGCCCGCCCAGACCAAGCGCGAGTTCACCTCCGACCAGGAGGTCCGCTGGTGTCCTGGGTGCGGTGACTACGCGATCCTGGCGGCAGTGCAGGGGTTCCTGCCCGAGCTCGGACTCAAGCGCGAGAACATCGTGTTCGTCTCCGGGATCGGCTGCTCCTCGCGGTTCCCGTACTACCTCGACACCTACGGCATGCACTCGATCCACGGCCGGGCGCCCGCCATCGCGACGGGTCTGGCCACGAGCCGCCCGGACCTGTCCGTGTGGGTCGTCACCGGTGACGGCGACGCGCTGTCGATCGGCGGCAACCACCTGATCCACGCCCTGCGCCGCAACGTCAACCTCACCATCCTGCTGTTCAACAACCAGATCTACGGGCTCACGAAGGGGCAGTACTCCCCCACGTCCGAGCTGGGCAAGATCACCAAGTCCACCCCGATGGGCTCGGTCGACCACCCGTTCAACCCGGTGTCGCTGGCGCTGGGCGCCGAGGCGACGTTCGTGGCCCGCACCATGGACTCCGACCGCAAGCACCTCACCGAGGTCCTGCGGGCCGCGGCCGAGCACCGCGGCACCTCGCTCGTCGAGATCTACCAGAACTGCCCGATCTTCAACGACGGGGCGTTCGACCTGATCAAGGACCGGTCCGAGCAGGAGGCACGCATCGTCCACCTCGCCGACGGAGCACGGGTCCAGGTCGGGCCTGAGGGCGACCGCCAGGTGCTGGTGCGGCGCACCGGTGGCTCGATGGAGTTCGTGCCCGAGGCGCAGTCCGAGGGCTGCGACGTCGTCGTGCACGACACCGGTGCGCACGACCCGACCCAGGCGTTCGCCCTGTCGCGGCTGGACTCCCCCGAGATGACCCACGTGCCGATGGGGATCTTCCGCAACGTCGAGCGCGCCACCTACGACGATCTCGTCCGAGCCCAGGTCTCCGCTGCCATCGACACCGCTGGCGGCCGCCCGACGGACGCCGACCTCGACGATCTCATCCACGGGCGCGACACCTGGACCGTGGCGTGAGCCTGCTCGCCGCGGACACCCGCTGAGGTGGGCCGCGACGAGCAGCAGCGGGGCGCGGCATACGGGCTGCTGGCCTATGGCATCTGGGGCCTGTTCCCGCTGTACTTCGCGGCGCTGCGACCGGCCGGTGCCTGGGAGGTCCTGAGCCACCGGATCCTGTGGACCGTCCTGCTCTGCGTCGCCGTGCTGGTCGTCCGACGCGACCTGCGCTGGCTGCGGCAGCTGCGCGACCGGCCGCGGCTGGCGCTCGGGGTGGCGGTGGCTGCCCTGCTGATCGCGGGCAACTGGGTCATCTACGTCGCCGCCGTGCTCCAAGGGCACACGACGGAGGCTGCCCTCGGCTACTTCCTCAACCCGGTCGTCACGGTGGCACTGGGCGTGCTCGTGCTGCGTGAGCGGCTGCGGCCCCTGCAATGGGTGGCGGTGGGCATCGGGGCCTTCGCCGCGGTCTACCTCAGTGTCGCGGCCGGCTCGGTCCCCCTGATCGCGGTGTCGCTCGCCTGCACGTTCGGGGGCTACGGCCTGGTCAAGAAGAAGGTCGGCGTGAGCCTGCAGGCCCTGCACTCCCTCACCGCTGAGACCCTCGTGCTGACGCCGATCGCCCTGGTGCTGCTCGCCGTCCTCACGGTTCGCGGCGACACGACCTTCACCACCGACGGGTCCTGGCACACGACCCTGCTCGTGCTCTCCGGCATCCTCACCGCGACCCCGTTGCTGCTGTTCGCCTCGGCCGCCCGCCGGGTCCCGCTCGTCACGATCGGGCTGCTGCAGTTCGTCACGCCCGTCCTGCAGCTCCTGTGCGGGGTGTTGCTCCTGCACGAGCACATGTCAGGGCAACGGTGGGTCGGCTTCGGGATCGTCTGGGTGGCGCTGGCGGTGCTGAGCTTCGACTCGACGCGCAGCTACGGGATCAGCCGACGCGCGTGACCACACTCGTGGCGAGCGCCAGCAACGCGGCCTTCGCGTCAGTGTCCGGCAGCGGTGCCAGTGCGTCCTGAGCCTGCTTGGCCACCGCCGAGGTGTGCTCACGGGCACGGTCCATCGCCGGGTTGGCGCGCAACAGCTCGAGCGCCTGCCCCAACCGGGTCTCGTCCTCGCGCAGATCCGATCGCAGGAGCTCCCGCAGGGTCGCGTCGGCAGGGTCCGTCGAGGCGAGTGCGTAGAGCACGGGCAGGGTCGCCTTGCCCTCACGCAGGTCCGTGCCGGGTGTCTTGCCGCTCTCCTCGGCGTCGGAGGCCACGTCGATGAGGTCGTCGGCGAGCTGGAACGCCATGCCGAGGCGTTCGCCGAACTCGCGCAGGATCTCGACGGTCGGAGCGTCGCAGCCGGCGAACATGGCGCCGTAGCGCGCCGCCGTCGCGATGAGCACCCCGGTCTTGTCGGCGAGGATGCGCAGGTAGTAGTCGACCGGGTCCTCACCCGCCGGCGTCGGGCGGTCGTCGCGGATCTGGCCCGAGCAGAGCCGGACGAAGGTCTCCGCCTGGATCTTGACCGCCTCGGCGCCGAGGTCAGCGATGATCGACGACGCGGTGCCGAACAACATGTCACCCACGAGGATCGCGGTGGAGTTGCCGTACTTGGCGTTGGCGCTGGGCGCGCCGCGGCGCACGGTCGCCTCGTCCATGACGTCGTCATGACACAGCGACGCGACGTGGGTGAGCTCGACCCCGGCGGCCGCAGCCACAACATCGGGGTTGATGCCAGACCCGACCTCGGCGGCGAGCAGCGTGAGCAACGGCCGGAACCGCTTGCCGCCCGCCTCGATGAGGTGGCTGTTGGCCTCGGCGATGAAGGGGTCGTCGTGGTCGACCTCGCGCCGCAGGAGCGCGTCGACCTCAGCCAATCCCTCCTGGAGCCGCCCGGCCAGGGCCTCAGAGGTGAACGGGAGCGCCAGGACCGCCGGCTTGAGGGGGCCTGGCGTCATCTGACAAGGAACATCGACGACCGCGAGGCGAGGTCGAGGACCTGCGACGGCAGGATGCCGAGGACGAGCGTGACGAGGGTGCCGATCGTGATGGCCACCGTGGTCAGGGGGGACGCGACCTGGGCGACGACCGTCTCGCCCGCCGGCGGCTCCGTGAAGTACATCAGCACGATGAGCCGGACGTAGACGAAGGCGGTGATCACGCTGCAGAGCACACCGATGATGACGAGGGCGACCCCGGCGCGACCGCCGAAGCTGATCGCCGGCGAGAACGCGGCATACTTCGCGGCGAAGCCGGAGGTGAGCGGTATGCCGGCGAAGGCCAGCAGCAGGAAGGCGAAGACCCCGGCGACCACCGGGTGGTTGCGGCCCAGCCCAGCCCACTGCGACAGGTGCGACGCCTCGGAACCGCCCTGGCGCACCATCGAGACGACTGCGAACGCGGCGATCGTCATGAACCCGTAGGCGACGAGGTAGAACATCGTGCCGGACACGCCGGTCACGTCGAACGCGAGCACAGCGACGAGGATGAAGCCCGCGTGGGCGATCGAGGAGTAGGCGAGCAGCCGCTTGACGTCGGTCTGGGTCACCGAGAGCACGGAGCCGACCACCATCGTCAGCGCGGCGACGGCGATGATGCCCAGGCGCCAGTCCCAGCGGCTGGCCTGCAGGCCGACGTAGACCAGCCGGAGGATCGCGCCGAACGCAGCGACCTTGGTGCAGGCGGCCATGAAGCCGGTGACCGGGGTGGGCGCGCCCTGGTAGACGTCAGGCGTCCACGAGTGGAACGGCACCGCGCCCACCTTGAACAGCAGCCCGACCAGCACGAAGACGACACCGGGCAGCAGCAGCCCTTCCATCGGGCCGGACGCGGTGCTGATGGCCGTCGCGATGTCAGCGAGGTAGATCGAGCCCGCGTAGCCGTAGAGGAGCGCTGCGCCGAAGAGGAAGAACGCCGAGCTGAAGGCGCCGAGCAGGAAGTACTTGAGCGAGGCCTCCTGGGAGAGCAGGCGACGTCGGCGCGCGAGCCCGCAGAGCAGGTACAGCGGCAGCGAGAGCACCTCGAGGGCGACGAACATCGTCAGCAGGTCGCCCGCAGCGGGGAACAGCATCATGCCCACGACAGCGAACATCGTCAGGGGGAAGACCTCGCTGGTCCCGAGTCCAGCCCGCAGGGCAGCGGCCTCGTGCGGCGAGCCCGGGATGGCAGCACCCATCGGGGTGAACGCGTCGGCACCCCGACCGCCGAACTTCTCGGCCATGGTGAGCACGCCCAGGATCGACATGAGCAGGATGGCGCCCTGGAGGAACAGCGACGGACCGTCGATGATCACCGCCTGTCGCAAGGTGCCGCCGCGGTTCGCCGTCGTGGTCGAGACGAAGACGAGCACGAGGAATGCCGCGACGAGGCCCGCAAGGGCGAGGACGACCTGGATGGTGTGGCGCAGGGCGCGGGGCGCGAACGCCTCGACAAGGACGCCCAGCATCGCCACGCCGACGACCACGAGCATCGGCGCAATCGCGCCGTACTTGACGTCGGCACGCTGGAAGTCGGCGAACGGCATGGTCGACGACAGTCCGGTGAAGTGCGTCGTCAGGCTCGAAGCAGCGAGCGTGGATGTCACGGCGGGCATCACTTGGCGCTCCCGTCAGCGGTGGTGGGGACAGTGGGCGCGGGGTCGGTCACACCGACGTATTGCAGGGTCCTGGCGACGGCCGGGTTGAGGACGTCGAGCACCGGCTTGGGGTAGAAGCCCAGCACGAGGAAGGCGGCGATCAGCGGGGCGACCACGACCTTCTCGCGCAGCGTGATGTCGAGGACGCGCTCGCGGGAGGTGGACAGGTCGGGCTCAGGGCCGGTCATCATCCGCTTGTACATGAGCAGGATGTAGAGCGCGGCGAGCACGATGCCGGCCGTCGCGATCACAGCGGCGACCTTGTAGCGCTGGAAGGTGCCGACGAGCACGAGGAACTCCGACACGAACGAGCTCAGTCCCGGCAGCGCCAGACCCGACAGGCCCGCCACGAGGAACACTCCCGCGAGCCCGGGGGTGATGCGCTGCCACCCACCGAAGTCCGGGATCCGCTTGCTGCCGCGGCGGGCGATGAGCATCGCCGCGATGAGGAACAGAGCCGCAGTCGAGAACCCGTGGTTGAGCATGTAGAGCGTCGCCCCGGACCCACCGGTCGAGGTGAGCGCGAAGATGCCGAGCACGATGAAGCCGAAGTGGCTCACCGAGGTGTAGGCGATCAGGCGCATGACGTCCGTCTGGCCGATCGCCAGCAGCGCGCCGTAGAGCACCGAGATCACGGCGAGGACCAGCACGACGGGCGTCGCCCACTTGCTCGCCTCGGGGAAGAGCTGCAAGCAGAACCGGATCATCCCGAAGGTGCCGACCTTGTCGAGCACACCGACGAGCAGGACCGCCGTCGCCGGGCGGGCTTCGGTGGCGGCGTCGGGCAGCCAGGTGTGGACCGGCCACATCGGCGCCTTGACCGCGAACGCGAAGAAGAAGGCCACGAACATCAGCCGCTCGGGCACCACGCCGATCGACAGGCCGGTGAGCTTGGAGACGAGGAAGCCCTCGGAGCCGCCAGGTCCGTAGTGGTAGAGCGCGATGACCCCGACGAGCATCACCAGGCCGCCGGCGAGCGAGAACAGCAGGAACTTCACCGCGGCATACTGCCGGCGCGGGCCGCCGTAGGAGCCGATCAGGAAGTAGACCGGGATGAGCATGGCCTCGAAGAAGACGTAGAACAAGAACACGTCGGTCGCGGCGAAGACCCCGACCATGAAGGTCTCGAGGACGAGCATGAGGGCGAAGTAGTTCTTCTCCCGCTTGCCACCCTCGGGGACGTCCTGCCACGCGGCGAGGATGCAGACCGGCGCGAGGACGACCGCCATGAGGATCATGACCAGGGCGATGCCGTCGACGCCGACGGAGTACGAGACCCCGAACTGCGGGATCCACTGGTGCTGCTCGCTCAGCTGGAACTGCTGCTTGGAGCCGGACGTGAACTGCAGGGCCGCCGCGATGCCGAGCACGAGCGTCAGCACAGAGGTGCCCAGCGCGATGTGCTTGGCCCGGTCGGCGACCCCGGCCGGAAGCGCGGCCACGACGGCAGCACCGATGAGCGGGATCAACCCGATCACGGTCAGCCAGGGGAAGTTCGTCATTACTGGATCACCCACAGAGCACCGAGAATGGCGACGACACCAGCGAGCATCGTCAGGGCATAGGAACGCGCGAAGCCGTTCTGGACGCGGCGCAGCCGGCTCGACGTGCCACCGACCAGGGCGGCCAGGCCACCCACCGCACCGTCGACGCCACGGTTGTCGGCGAAGACCAGCGAGCGGGTCAGGTGGACGCCCGGGCGCATGAACACGCCCTCGTTGACGTCGTCCTGGTAGAGGTCGCGACGCGCGGCCTGGGTCAGCAGCGAGCCGGTCGGCGCGGTCGCGGGGACCTCGTCACGCCAGTACCGCATCCAGGCCAGCGCGATGCCGCCTGCGACCAGCACGAGCGTCAGCGTCATGAGGGCCCAGACGGGCAGCACCGGCTCGCTCTCGGCGTGGGCGCCGACGACCGGCTCCAGCCAGCTCACGAAGGTGCCACCGACGCTCAGGATCAGACCGAGAAAGGCCGAGCCCACCGCCAGCACCATCATCGGCACCGTCATCGTGCGTGGCGACTCGTGCGGGTGCAGGGCACCGGGCCCGGAGTCGACCCAGCGGCGCTTGCCGTGGAACGTCATGAAGAACAGCCGCGACATGTAGAACGCGGTGATCCCCGCGCCGATGAGCGCGGCGCCGCCGAAGACCCACGGCCGCCAGCCCTCACCGATGAAGGCCGCCTCGATGATCTTGTCCTTGGACCAGAAGCCAGAGAACGGCGGCACGCCCAGGATGGCCAGCCAGCCGAACCCGAAGGTGACCCAGGTGATCTTCATGGCACCGGACAGCCCGCCGAAGCGGCGCATGTCGACCTGGTCGTCCATGCCGTGCATGACGGACCCAGCGCCGAGGAACATGCCGGCCTTGAAGAAGCCGTGGGTGAGCAGGTGGAAGATCGCGAAGGCGTAACCGACCGGACCAAGGCCGGCGGCCAGCATCATGTAGCCGATCTGGCTCATGGTGGATGCTGCCAGGGCCTTCTTGATGTCGTCCTTGGCGCAGCCGACGATGGCACCGAAGAGCAAGGTGATCGTGCCCACGATGACGACGGCGAGCCGCGCGTTGGGCGCGAGGTCGAAGATCGCGTGGCTGCGGACCACGAGGTAGACCCCGGCCGTCACCATCGTCGCCGCGTGGATGAGGGCCGACACCGGCGTGGGGCCGGCCATGGCGTCACCCAGCCAGCTCTGCAGGGGGAACTGCGCGGACTTGCCGCAGGCGCCGAGCAGCAGCATCAGGCCGATCGCCGTGAGGACTCCCGGGGAGGCGTGCGAGGCCCCCGCGAAGACGCCGGCGAAGTCGACCCGCCCGAAGGTGACGAACATGATCATGATCGCGATGGAGAGCCCGAAGTCGCCGACGCGGTTGACGACGAAGGCCTTGTTGGCCGCGGTCGCGTAGGCCGGGTTGTGGTTCCAGAAGCCGATCAGCAGGTAGGACGCCAGACCGACGCCCTCCCAACCGACATAGAGCAGCAGGTAGGAGTTCGCCAGCACCAGCAGCAGCATCGAGGCGACGAAGAGGTTGAGGTAGGCGAAGAAGCGCCGCTTGTCGGGGTCGTGCTCCATGTAGCCCAGGGAGTAGACGTGGATCAGCGAACCGACGAAGGTCACCAGCAGGACGAACGTCATCGACAGCTGGTCGAGCTGCATCCCTGCCTCGACGTGGAACGACCCGGCCGGCACCCAGTCGAACAGGTGGATCGAGGCCGCCCGCTCGTCCGCCCCTCGGCCGAGCATGAGCATCCAGAGCACGAAGCCCACGACGAACGAGCCCCAGGACATCAGGGTCGCGAACAGCGGCCCCCAGCCGTCGGTGGCGCGGCCGCCGAGCAGCAGGACGGCAGCCCCGAGCACCGGCAGGGCCACCAGGAGCCAGGTGTATGCCGTGAAGCCGGTCGCCGCGTGGACGGCACTCTCGGCTGTGGCGAGTGTTGCGAGGGAAGTCACCTGTCGGCCCCTTCTACAGCTTCAGCAGGTTGGCGTCGTCGACCGAGGCCGAGCGGCGGGCACGGAAGATGGCGATGATGATCGCCAGTCCGACGACGACCTCGGCAGCCGCGACCACCATGACGAACAGGGCGATCACCTGGCCGTCGAGGTTGCCGTGCATCCGCGCGAACGTCACGAACATCAGGTTGGTCGCGTTGAGCATCAGCTCGACCCCCATGAACACGACGATGGCGTTGCGTCGCATGAGCACGGTGGCGCCGCCGATCGCGAACAGCAGCGAGGAGAGGTAGATGTAGTTGACGAGGTTCATCGGGTCTCGCCCTCCTTGAGGTCGCGCTCGATGGCGTGCTCCGCATCGACGTGTCGGGTCGGGACCGTGACCTGCTCACGCGCGCTGAGCACGCGGGAGACGGACAGCTCGCTCGGGCTGCCGTCGGGCAGCAGGGCCGGCGTGTCGACGGCGTTGTGGCGGGCGTAGACACCGGGGGCCGGCAGGCCGGCGACGTTGCGGTTCTGGAGGATACGGCGCTCAGACCACTGCCGCTGGCTCGGCTTGATGCCGAGGCGCTCGCGGTGGGCGAGCACCATCGCACCCAGGGCGGCCGTGATGAGCAGCGCCGAGGTGATCTCGAAGACCCAGACGTACTGGCCGAAGATCAGCTCGGCGACGGCGCTGACGTTGCCCTTGGTCGTGTTCACCGCGGACAGGCCCTTCGCCGGGCCGAACTGCACGCGGCCCACGGCCGAGAAGATCAGCGCAGCCAGGCCGAGGCTGAGCAGCAGGGCCGCCCACTTCTGGCCCTTGAGCGTCTCGACGAGCGAGTCCGAGGAGTCGACACCGACGAGCATGAGCACGAACAGGAACAGCATCATGACTGCGCCGGTGTAGACGAAGATCTGGATGATGCCGAGGAAGTCGGCCTGCTCGGCGATGTAGAAGATGCCGAGGTTGATCATCACCAGCGCCATGCCCAAGGCTGCGTGGACAGCCTTCTTGGCAAAGAGCAGGCCGGTCGCCGCAAGGACGCTGATCGGCCCCAGGACCCAGAACATCACCTCTTCGCCGAGGCCCGTCATGCGCCCTGTCCTTCCTGCGCGGGGGCGGGCTGGGTGTCCGGGTGGGCATCCACCCAAGCCGCCTGCTCGGGCGTGGCCCGGCTGACCTTGCCCTGGTAGTAGTCGCGCTCCTCGAGGCCGTCGACCATGGGGTGCGGGGCGGGCAGCATCCCTTCGAGCAGCGGCGCGAGCAGCTGCTCCTTGGTGAAGATGAGGTCGGCGCGGTTGTTGTCGGCCAGCTCATAGAAGTTCGTCATGGTGAGCGCCCGCGTCGGGCACGCCTCGATGCACAGACCACAGAAGATGCAGCGCAGGTAGTTGATCTGGTAGACGCGGCCATAGCGCTCACCAGGCGAGAACCGAGCTTCCTCGGTGTTGGAGGCGCCCTCGACGAGAATGGCGTCGGCCGGGCAGGCCCACGCGCACAGCTCGCACCCCACGCACTTCTCCAGCCCGTCAGGGTGGCGGTTCAGCTGGTGGCGCCCGTGGAACCGCGGCTGGGTCGGCCGCTTCTCCTCCGGGTACTCCTCGGTCTCCAGCTTGCGGAACATGGTGGCGAAGGTGACGCCGAATCCGCCGACGGGGGCGAACAGGTCGGCGAAGAACCCGCCCTTCTTCTGGTCTTCAGCTCCTCGATCAACCACGAGTGGCCTCCTTCTCGGGTGCGCGCTGGTCGGGGGCTCGCTGGTCGGGGGCTCGGTCCCTGATGCTCAGGGTCGGCTCCTTGAGCCGCTGGCCAGGCAGGGGCGGCACGGGGTACCCACCCGCGAACGGGTCGATCTCCTCCGGTGGGGCGACCTCGCGGGCAGCCCGGGCGTCGGCCGCCTTGCCCTCCCACACGTAGTAGGCGAGCAGCACCGCACCGGCGACGACCACGACGAAGATGAAGCTCAACAGCGGGTACTGGCGTCCGCGGAGCGTGAACGTCGGCCCCGCGATGAAGCCGAGCTGGCTCGCCCGGATGAACGCGGCGACCACGACCCAGGCCAACGTGACCGGGATCAGGAACTTCCAGCCGAACCGCATGAACTGGTCGTACCGGACGCGTGGCAGCGAGCCCCGGAGCCAGACGAAGACGAACATGAAGAGCCAGAGCTTGATGACGAACCACAGCAGGCCCCACCAGGCGTGGTTGAACATGCCGTCGTTGATCGCGGAGATGCCGGGAGGCGCCTGCCAGCCTCCGAGGAACATCGTCGTGGCCAGCGCCGAGACGGTGAACATGTTGACGTACTCGCCGAGGAAGAACATCGCGAACTTCAGCGAGGAGTACTCGGTGTGGAACCCACCGGTGAGCTCGCCCTCACCCTCGGCGAGGTCGAACGGCAGGCGGTTGGTCTCGCCGACCATCGTCACGACGTAGACGAAGAAGCTCGGGATGAGCGGGATGACGTACCAGAGACTCCGCTGTGCGTAGACGATCTGCGAGGTCGACATGGACCCGCTGTAGATGAACACCGCGACGAGCGACAGGCCCATGGCGATCTCGTAGGAGATGACCTGGGCGGTGGAGCGCAGACCGCCGAGCAGCGGGTACGTCGACCCGGACGACCAGCCAGCCAGGACGATGCCGTAGACGCCGACGCCGGCGACGGCGAGCACCAGCAGCACGGCGACCGGCAGGTCGGTGAGCTGCAGCGGGGTGTGGTGGCCGAACATCCAGACGCTCGGCCCCATCGGGATGATCGCGAAGGACACGAAGGCCATGGCGCCCGCGATGGCCGGGGCCAGCGCGAAGACGACCTTGTCGGCGTTCTTGGGGGTCAGGTCCTCCTTGAGCGCCAGCTTGATGCCGTCGGCCAGCGTCTGGAGCAGGCCGAACGGGCCCGTGCGGTTGGGCCCGGGACGCTGCTGCATGCGGCCGATGACGCGCCGCTCGAACCAGATCACGAGCAGCGTGTTGAGCAGCAGGAAGACGAAGACCAGCAGCGCCTTGACCAGGTGCAGCCACCACGGGGTGTCGCTGAAGTCGGTCTTGGGGTTGTCGATGAACGGCGCGTTCGCGGCGGCGCCCGCCACGAGGTGCGGTATGCCGGTGACGGCCTGCGCGGCATACGTCGCGGTGCTCACGGGCTGACCTCACTTGTCTGGGTGGAGGACGGCGCTGGGCTCAGCCCGACGACTGCGCCGCCCGGAGTACGGACCCGGCTGCCCTCGGAGTTCGTGGGCAGCCAGACCACGTGGTCGACCATGCCCTCGGTCACGAGCAGCCGCAGCGTGATGCGATGCGCGTCGAGGGACACCACGACGTCGGAGCCGTCGGTCAGGCCGCACGCCTCGGCAGTGACCGCGGAGACCCGGGCGACGGGTCGCGCGGCGGTGCCCGCGAGGAACGGCTCGCCGTCCTGGAGGGATCCCTCGTCGAGCAGGTGGTGCCAGGTGGCCAGCACGGCTTCGCCGGCCCCGGCGCTCGGGACCTCGCCCACCGGAACGTCGGGGGCACTCGGTCGCTGTCCGGCCCACGGGCCGAGGGCGGCCATCTCGGCACGGACCTCGGCGAGGGTGCGGGCGCCGAGGAACGACCCCATCTCGGAGGCGAGCATGTCGAGCACGCGGTAGTCGGACTGGGCCGCGGTCTCGAGCGCCGCGTGGAACGAGCGCGGGCGCCCCTCCCAGTCGACGAACGTGCCGCCCTTCTCGGCGTGCGGCGCCACGGGCAGGACGACGTCGGCGACCTCGGTCACCGACGACGGGCGGTAGTCGAGCGACACGACGAAGGTCTTCGCGAGGGCCTCTTCGGAGCGGGCGTCGGCGAGGTCGGCTGCGTCCACTCCACCGACGACCAGGGCGTCGACCTGGCCGGTCGTGGCCGCCTCGATGATGCCGGCGGTGTCGCGACCCGGCGCGTCGGGCAGCCCGACGACGTCCCAGGTCTCGGCCACCTGCTCACGGGCCGCGGACTCGGCGACCGGACGGCCACCGGGCAGCAGGCCCGGGAGCGCACCGGCTTCGAGCGCACCGCGCTCGCCGGCTCGACGGGGCACCCAGGCCAGCCGGGCTCCGTGAGCCGTCGCGAGGGCAGCTGCTGCCGACAGCGCCCCAGGCACGGTGGCCAGGCGCTCGCCGACGAGGATGATCGCGCCCTCGGCCCGGAGGGCCTGGGCCGCGGCAGTGGCGGACGCGGCGACACCGTCGCCGGTGGCCCCTTCGCCGAGGGCACGCAGCACCTCTGCCTCGGTGCCGGGGGCGGCCGGGATGAGCGTGCCGCCCAGCTTGGCGAGGCCACGCGTGGCGAAGGGGGCCACGGCATACACCGCGGTCTTGTTCCTGCGAGTCGCCTTGCGCAGGCGCAGGAAGACGATCGGGCTCTCCTCCTCGGGCTCGAAGCCCACGAGGACCACGGCCTTGGCGTGCTCGAGATCGGCGTACGTCACCGAGCCACCGTCGGGCCCCGTGGCGACGACCGTCGAGGCCAGGAAGTCGGCCTCCTCGGCCGAGTGCGGCCGGGCCCGGAAGTCGATGTCGTTCGTCGCGAGGACCGCGCGGGCGAACTTGCCGTAGATGTAGGCGTCCTCGACGGACACCCGGCCACCGGTGAGCACTCCGACGCTGCGCGCGGCCTTGAGACCGGCGGCGGCGGCGGCGAGCGCCTCCGGCCACGAGGCGACCTGAAGCTCGCCGAGCTCGTCGCGGACCATCGGGAACGCGAACCGGTCGCCCGTGGTGGCGGACTGGAAGGCCCACCGGCCCTTGTCGCAGTTCCACTCCTCGTTGACCGCCGGGTCGTTGATCGCCATCCGGCGCAGGACGACGCCACGGCGGTGGTCGGTGCGGATGGCGCAGCCGGAGGCGCAGTGCTCGCACACGCTCGGGGTGGAGACCAGGTCGAAGGGGCGGCTGCGGAACCGGTATGCCGCGCCGGTCAGCGCGCCCACGGGGCAGATCTGCACCGTGTTGCCGGAGAAGTACGACTCGAACGGCTTCTCCTCGTAGATGCCGACCTGCTGGAGGGCGCCCCGCTCGACCAGCGCGATGAACGGGTCACCGGCGATCTGGTCGGAGAAGCGGGTGCAGCGCGCGCACAGCACGCACCGTTCGCGGTCGAGCAGGACCTGCGAGGAGATGTTGATCGGCTTGGGGTACGTGCGCTTGACGTCCTCGAACCGGGAGACCGCACGACCGTTGCTCATCGCCTGGTTCTGCAGGGGGCACTCGCCACCCTTGTCGCAGACCGGGCAGTCCAGCGGGTGGTTGATGAGCAGCAGCTCCATGACGCCCTGCTGCGCCTTATCGGCGACCTTGGAGGTCAGCTGCGTCTTGACCTCCATGCCCTCGGACACCGCCATGGTGCAGGAGGCCTGGGGCTTGGGCATCGGCCGCAGCGTCCCGTCGGGGCCGGGCGTGGCCACGTCGACGAGGCACTGGCGGCAGGCGCCCACGGGCTCGAGCAGCGGGTGGTCGCAGAACCGCGGGATCTCGACGCCGATCTGCTCGGCCGCGCGGATCACCAGGGTGTTCTTCGGCACCGACACCGCGACGCCGTCGATGGTGAGGTTCACCAAGTCGACGGGCGGAGGGGTCGAGGCGTCGCCGCCCGTGCTGACGGCGTTGCCGCCCGCGCTGGGGCTCGTGGTCACAGTCATGCGGATACCGAATCCTTGGCGAACAGGGTGGACTCTCGGGGGTCGAACGGGCAGCCCTGGTGCTCCAGGTGGGCGAGGTACTCCTCGCGGAAGTACTGGATGCTGCTCGTGATGGGGCTGGTCGCGCCGTCACCGAGCGCACAGAAACTGCGGCCCAGGATGTTGTCGCAGATGTCGAGGAGCTTCTCGAGATCCTCTTCGTCTCCGTGGCCGTGCTCGAGCCGACCGAGGATCTGCTTGAGCCACCACGTGCCCTCGCGGCACGGGGTGCACTTGCCGCAGGACTCGTGCTTGTAGAAGTCGGTCCAGCGGTCGACGGCCCGCACGACACAGGTCGTCTCGTCGAAGATCTGCAGCGCCCGGGTGCCGAGCATCGACCCGGCGGCGGCCACCGACTCGAAATCGAGTGGGGTGTCGAGGTGCTCGTCGGTGAACAGCGGCGTCGACGAGCCACCCGGCGTCCAGAACTTGAGCTTCTTGTTGGGGTCGCGCATGCCACCGGCCATGTCGAGCAGCTCGCGCAGGGTGATGCCGAGCGGCGCTTCGTACTGGCCGGGACGCTTGACGTGACCCGAGAGGCTGAAGATGCCGAAACCCTGGGACTTCGCGGTGCCCATGCCGGAGAACCAGTCGGCGCCGTGCAGCAGGATCGGCGGGACCGAGGCGATCGACTCGACGTTGTTGACGACGGTCGGGCGGGCGTAGAGCCCGGCCACGGCGGGGAACGGCGGCTTGAGGCGCGGCTGGCCGCGACGGCCTTCGAGGCTGTCGAGCAGCGCGGTCTCCTCGCCACAGATGTAGGCGCCGGCACCCGCGTGCACGGTGATGTCGAGGTCGAAGCCCGAGCCGTGGATGTTCGTGCCGAGGTGGCCCGCGGCATACGCCTCCTCGACCGCGCGCAGCAGCCGGCGGTAGACGTGGACCACCTCACCGCGCAGGTAGATGAAGGCGTGGTTGCAGCCGATGGCATAGGACGTGATGACACAGCCCTCGATGAGGAACTGCGGCGCCGCCATCATCAGCGGGATGTCCTTGCAGGTGCCCGGTTCGGACTCGTCGGCGTTGACCACGAGGTAGCGGGGGCCACCGTCGGGCGGGGGCAGGAAGCCCCACTTCATGCCGGTCGGGAAGCCCGCGCCGCCACGGCCGCGCAGCCCGGAGTCCTTGGTCATCTGGACCAGGTCGGCCGGCTTCATGCCCAGCGCCTTCTTCAGCGCCTGGTAGCCCTCGTTGCGCTCGTAGGTCTCGAGCGTCCAGGACTGGGGGTCATCCCAGAACTTGGTGAGGATCGGGGTGAGCGTGGTGGTCACAGACGTCACTTCCCCTCGGCCGGCGGCATGCCCGGCAACGTGTCGGCGGCGTTGGACGGCGTGTCGGTGGAGCTGTGGCGACCGCGGGCGACGCCACCGGGCGCGCTGTCCGCCGGCACCTCGGCCGTATGCCGCGCAGGCGTGCCGTTGGGGGCCGTCCAGTCGTGCTCACGGGCGACCCGAAGTCCCTCGAGCGACGCGGGGCCTGCGCCGACGCCCTCGTCCGCGAGGCCGTCGTTGAAGCCGGCGAGCACCCGGGAGACCTGCGTGAAGGTGCAGACCCGGGACGGGCCGCGGCTGGGCGTGACGTCGGCACCGGACCGCAGGTCGTCGACGAGCTGCTTGGTCGACTCCGGGGTCTGGTTGTCGAAGAACTCCCAGTTGGCCATGACGACCGGCGCGTAGTCGCACGCCGCGTTGCACTCGACGCGCTCGAGGGTGATCTTGCCGTCGGGGGTGGTCTCGTCGTGGCCGATGCCGAGGTGCTCGGAGACCTCGTCCCAGATCTGGTCGCCGCCCATGATCGCGCAGAGCGTGTTGGTGCAGACGCCGACGGTGTACTCGCCGTTGGGGTGGCGCTTGTACTGGGTGTAGAACGTCGCGACGCCGGACACCTCCGCCATGCTCAGGTCGAGGACCTCGGCGCAGAACTCGATGCCGCGGCCCGTGACGTAGCCGTCGACGCTCTGCACGAGGTGCAACAGCGGCAGCAGCGCCGAACGCTTCTGCGGGTAGCGGGCGACGACCTGCGCGGCGTCCTCGTGGAGGCTGGCCAGCACGTCGGCGGCATACGGCTCCTTGGACTCCGCAGCGACGGTCAGGTGTCCTGCCGCGGTCTGAACTCCGTAGTGCTCCATCAGTGCTTGTCCTTTCGCGCAACGACGGACGCTCCGGTCCTCGCTCGCTGGAGCTCGCTGCGATCCTCACGACCTGTCGCGCTCATCGGTCCACGCCTCCCATGACGGGGTCGATCGAGGCGACCGCGACGATGACATCGGCGATCTGGCTGCCTTCGCACATCACGGCCGTGGCCTGCAGGTTGTTGAACGACGGGTCGCGGAAGTGCGCGCGGTAGGGGCGCGTGCCGCCGTCGGACACCGCGTGGCAGCCAAGCTCGCCCTTGGGGCTCTCGATCGCGGCGTACGCCTGACCGGGCGGCACCCGGAAGCCCTCGGTGACCAGCTTGAAGTGGTGGATGAGGGACTCCATCGAGGTGCCCATGATCTCGCGGATGTGGTCGAGGCTGTTGCCCATGCCGTCGCTGCCGATGGCGAGCTGGGCAGGCCAGGCGATCTTCTTGTCCTGGACCATCACCGGCCCGGGGTTGGCCTGCAGCCGGTCGATGCACTGCTCGGCGATCTTGAGCGACTCGTACATCTCGTCGATGCGGATGCGCAGGCGGGCGTAGGCATCAGCCTCGGTGCGCGTGATGACCTCGAACTCGTAGGTCTCGTAGCCGCAGTAGGGGTCCAGCTTGCGCAGGTCGTGGGGCAGGCCCGTCGACCGCAGCATCGGCCCGGTGATACCCAGGGCCATGCAGCCCGACAGGTCGAGGTAGCCGACGTCGGTGGTGCGCCCCTTGAGGATGGGGTTCTCGTTGAGCAGCAGCTCGAGCTCGCCCAGACCCTTGCGCACCAACGGAATCGTGTCGCGCACCTTGTCGATGGCGCCGGGGGGAGGTCCTGGGCCACACCGCCGGGCCGGATGAACGCGTTGTTCATGCGCAGCCCGGTGATCATCTCGAAGATGGCCAGGATGCGCTCCCGCTCGCGGAAGCCGACCGTCATCACGGTGGTCGCGCCCATCTCCATGCCACCCGTGGCCAGGGCCACGAGGTGGGACGTGATGCGGTTGAGCTCCATGAGCAGCACCCGGATGACACTGGCCCGCTCGGGGATCTGGTCGGTGATGCCGAGCAGCTTCTCGACGGCGAGGCAGAACGCGGCCTCGTTGAAGAACGGGGTGAGGTAGTCCATCCGCGTGCAGAACGTCACGCCCTGGGTCCAGGTGCGGAACTCCATGTTCTTCTCGATGCCGGTGTGGAGGTAACCGATGCCCGCACGGGTCTCGGTCACGGTCTCACCGTCGAGCTCGAGGATGAGTCGCAGCACGCCGTGGGTCGACGGGTGCTGGGGACCCATGTTGACGACGATGCGCTCCTCGTGGAGCGCAGCGGCCTCGTCGACGAGCTGGTCCCAGTCGCCACCGGTGGCGTTGAAGACGTGGGCGCCCTCGGCAGCAGCGGCGTCTGCGCCGGAGGTGGCGTAGATGTCGGTGTCGCCGGCGGGCTGGGTGATGGGGTCGGTGGTGCTCATCAGATGTAGGACCTCCGCTGGTCCGGCGGCGGGATGGTGGCGCCCTTGTACTCGACCGGGATGCCGCCAAGGGGGTAGTCCTTGCGCTGCGGGTGGCCCGGCCAGTCGTCCGGCATGAGGATGCGGGTGAGCGAGGGGTGACCGTCGAACTGGATGCCGAACATGTCCCAGGTCTCGCGCTCGTGCCAGTCGTTCGCCGGATAGATCTCGACGATCGACGGGATGTGCGGGTCCTCGTCGGGAGCGGTCACCTCGACGCGCACCCGGCGCCCGCCATGGGTGATCGAGAGGAAGTGGTAGACGGCGTGGAGCTCGCGCCCCTCCTGGCTGGGGTAGTGCACCCCGGAGACGCCCGTGCACATCTCGAACCGCAGCGCGGGGTCGTCGCGGAGCGTGCGGGCGACGGCGGGGAGGTGCTCGCGCCTGACGAACAGGGTCAGCTCGCCGCGGTCGACCACGACTCGCTCGACCGCCTCGGAGTAGGACGCGGCACCCCCGACGAGGCCCCGCTCGAGCTGGTCGGCGACCTCGTCGAAGTAGCCGCCATAGGGCCGCACGGCGGCGGCGGGGAACAACACGGGGCGCACGAGGCCGCCGTAGCCGGAGGTGTCTCCGGCATCACGGGCGCCGAACATGCCCCGGCGCTCGCCGATGACGACCGGGTCGGGAACGGTGCCCGGCGCGGCAGGCAGCCGCTCGCCGGTCTCACGGTCGACGACCGCACCCGGCTGGTCACCGATGGTGGACCCAGCGATCTCGGCGGCCGGCTGGTCGGGCCCGGCGTCCTTGGACGGCTTCGCGTCCTTGGGGGACTTCGCGTTCTCAGCCATTACGCGAGAAGGCCTTTCATCTGGTGCGTGGGCGTCGCGGTGAGCGCGGCGGCCTCGGCGGCCCGGGCGGCAGCGACGCGGTTGACGCCGAGCTTGCTGTTCTGGATCTGGTCGTGGAGCGTCAGGATCGCGTTGAGCAGCATCTCGGGCCGGGGCGGACAGCCGGGGAGGTAGACGTCGACGGGGATGATGTGGTCGACGCCCTGGACGATCGCGTAGTTGTTGAACATGCCGCCGGAGCTGGCGCACACGCCCATCGAGATGACCCACTTGGGCTCGGGCATCTGGTCGTAGACCTGGCGCACGACCGGAGCCATCTTCTGGCTGACGCGTCCGGCGACGATCATCAGGTCGGCCTGGCGCGGCGTCGCGGAGAACCGCTCCATGCCGAACCGGGCGATGTCGTAGTCGGGCGTGCCCACGGCCATCATCTCGATGGCACAGCAGGCGAGGCCGAACGTGGCCGGCCACACCGAGCTCTTGCGCATGTAGCCCGCGAGCTGCTCGACCGTCGTCAGCAGGAACCCTGCCGGGAGCTTCTCTTCGATTCCCATGTTGTCCTCGTCAGTCCCAGTCGAGCCCACCGCGGCGCCACACATAGGCGTAGGCCACGAAGACGGTCAGGATGAACAGCACCATCTCGACGAGGGCGAACAGCCCGAGCCGGGCGAAGGCCACCGCGAACGGGTAGAGGAACACCGACTCGATGTCGAAGATGATGAAGAGCATCGCGGTCAGGTAGTACTTGATCGGCACCCGGCCACCGCCGGCGGCGTGGGGCGTCGGCTCGATGCCGCACTCGTAGGCGTCGAGCTTGGCCCGGTTGTAACGCTTCGGCCCCGAGATCGCGGCGGCGAACACGGAGAACACCGCGAAGCCGCCACCGATGGCCAGCAGGAAAAGCAACGGGACGTAGGGGTTCGTCATCGCCGTGCCACTCCCCTTCCGTTGTCGTTACCGACTGACATGCCGACCGCGTCTCGCGCTCGCGTGCAGTGCGGCCCAATCCTAGGGGCGCACCGAGAGAATGCACGCCGGGTCATGCGTCCGGCGCCATCTTCGACAGGGCCATGATCAGCCGGTCGCTCGCGTCGCCCCCATGCGGTTCGGCGAGATTGGCCATGACCTTGAGCAGGAACTTCATGAGGGTGGTGCGGGGCAGGCCGTACTTGGTGGCCAGGCGCATCACCTCGGGGTTGCCGATCATCTTGGCGAAGTACCGGCCCAGTGTGTAGTACCCGCCCAGCGCGTCGCCCATGACCTTGGGATAGGACTGCAGCACGCGTTCGCGCTGTGCATCGGTTCCCCGGGCGAACGCCTGCGCGATGACCTCGGCGGCCAGCCGGCCCGACTCCATCGCGTAGGCGATGCCCTCACCGTTGAACGGGTTGACCATGCCGCCCGCGTCGCCGACGAGCAGCAGGCCGTTGTCGTAGTGCGGCTGGCGGTTGAAGCCCATGGGCAGGGCAGCGCCCCGGATCGGTCCGACCATGGTCTCGTCGGAGTAGGTCCACTCGGCGGGCATGGTGGCGACCCAGCGCCGCATGACGTCCTTGTAGTCGGTCTTGCCGAAGGCGCTGGAGGTGTTGAGGATCCCCAGTCCGACGTTGGAGGTGCCGTCGCCCACGCCGAAGATCCAGCCATAGCCGGGCAAAAGGACCTTCTTGCCGTGGTCGTCGGTCGACCACAGCTCGAGCCAGGACTCGAGGTAGTCGTCGTCGTGACGCGGGCTCGTGTAGTAGGTCCGCACGGCGACGCCCATCGGGCGGTCCTCGCGCTTCTCGCGACCCATCGACAGGGACAGCCTCGAGGAGTTGCCGTCGGCGGCCACGACCAGCGGCGCGGCATACCGCAGCTCGGGGCCGGTCGAACGGCCCCGCTCGTCCACCGCCTTGGCGGTGACGCCCACGATGGCACCCTTGGAGTCGAGGATGGGGCCGGTCACGTTGGTGCCCTCGCGGAGCCGGGCGCCGTGCTTGACCGCGTGCTTGGCGAGGATGTCGTCGAAGTCCTGACGGGTGCGCACGAGGCCGTACGGCGGGAAGCTCGCGAGGTCGGGCCACGGGAGGGCGAGCCGCATCCCGCCGCCGATGATGCGCAGGCCGTGGTTCTTGATCCAGCCGTCGTCCTCGGGGGTGGGGATCCCGAGCGTGATGAGCTCCTTGACCGCCCGCGGCGTGAGGCCGTCGCCACAGACCTTCTCGCGGGGGAAGGTCGTCTTCTCGAGGAGCAGGACGTCGAGTCCGGTCATCGCGAGGTATGCCGCGGTCGCCGACCCGGCCGGACCGGCGCCGACGACGATGACGTCGGCCTTCTCCGTCGTCGAGGCGCTCGAACCGGCCTCGCTGATGGTCTCTGTCACGCCTGCCTCACACGCTTGTGAACAACTTCACGAACATCAAAACCGGAGTCTATTCCCGGGGTGGCGAGACCTCCTAGTGAGGCAGACCTAACCCGTCCGTCGATCACGCCTTGGTCGCACGATGCAGCGCCACGACCCCGCCCGTCAGGTTCCGCCAGGCCACGTCGGACCAGCCCGCGGCGCGGACCGTCGTGGCCAGCTCGCGCTGCGCTGGCCAGGCCTGGATCGACTCGGCCAGGTAGACGTAGGACTCGGGGTTGCTGCTGACGCGGCGGGCGATGGTGGGCAGCGAGCGCATGAGGTACTCGGAGTAGACCTTGCGGAACGCGGCGTTGACGGGCTGGCTGAACTCGCAGACGACGAGTCGGCCGCCCGGCTTGGTGACCCGCAGGAACTCGCCCAACGCCACCTCGACGCTCGCGACATTGCGCAGCCCGAACGACATGGTCACGGCGTCGAAGCTGTCGTCGGCGAACGGCAGCCGCATCGCGTCGGCGGCGGTGAAGCCGAGGTCCGGCCGACGCCGGTGGCCCACGGCGAGCATGCCCAGCGAGAAGTCCGCTGGCACGACGTGCACCCCGCGGTCGGCGAACGGCTCGCTGCTCGTGCCCGTACCGGCGGCGATGTCGAGCACCGTCTCACCGGGCTGCGCCGCGACCGCCTTCAGCACCGCGCGCCGCCAGAGGCGGTCCTGCCCGAGCGACAGCACGTCGTTGGTCAGGTCGTACTTGCCAGCCACGTCGTCGAACATCGCGGCGACGTCGCGGGGGTCCTTGGCCAGGCTTGCGCGGGTCATGGCGCCATCCTTCCACCCGGCGCGCGGACCGCCTGCCGTGGCCGTCCCACAGCCTCGCCGTAGGCTTTCCCCGAGATGACCAGCCTGCCCACGCCCGAACCCGCGACGGAGCCCGCGACGGAACCGACGACGGGGCGCCGCGGCATACCCGCTGGGGCCCGCGCCGTCGCGCGGACGGTCGAGGTCGACGCGCCGGGCGCCCTGCTGTCGCTGCTCCCCGACCATGTCGACGCGACCCACGTCTGCAGCTGGGTCCGTCGTGGCGAGGGCATGGTCGGCTGGGGCCGGGCGCTCGAGTTCACCGCCTCCGGTCCCGACCGCTTCGCCCAGGCGCAGCAGTGGTGGCGAGACGTGGTGGCCGGCGCGGTGGTGCGCGACGAGGTGCGCCTCCCGGGCACCGGACCGGTGGCCTTCGGCTCCGTGTCGTACTCCGCCGGGTCGTCGGCCGGTGCGACCCTGGTCGTGCCCGAGGTCGTCGTGGGGTCCCGCGACGGCAGGTTCTGGGTCACCACGATCGGCACCGACTCCGAGCTGCCGGCACCCGTCGTTCCCAAGCAGTCCGACCCGCGCGAACCCGAGGGCGTCGCGTTCGCTGACGGCGCGCTCTCGCCCGCCCAGTGGGCCGGCGCCGTCGGGCGGGCCGTCGAGCGGATCACGGCCGGCGACCTCGACAAGGTGGTGCTCGCTCGCGACCTGCAGGTCAGCGCCGACGCCCCCATCGACCCGCGCTGGCTGCTCACCCGGCTGGCCGAGCGCTACGACACCACCTGGGTCTTCGCCGTCGACGGGCTGGTGGGCGCGACGCCGGAGATGCTCGTGCGGCTGGAACGGGGCCTGGTCACCTCGCGGGTGCTCGCCGGCACCATCCGTCGGACCGGGGACGACGCACACGACCTCGCGCTGGCGGCATCGTTGGCCCGGTCGAGCAAGGACCTCGAGGAGCACGAGTACGCCGTGCGCTCGGTCGCCGACGCCCTGCGCCCCCACTGCTCGTCGATGAACGTGCCCGAGTCGCCGTTCGTCCTGCACCTGTCCAACGTCATGCACCTCGCCACCGACGTGGCCGGGGTCCTGGCCGACGGGTCCACCTCACTGGCGCTGGCCGCCTCGCTGCACCCGAGCGCGGCCGTGTGCGGCACGCCCTCCGCCGTGGCCGACGCCCTGATCACCGAGCTCGAGAGCATGGACCGTGGGCGGTATGCCGGACCGGTCGGCTGGATGGACGCCTCCGGCGACGGCGAGTGGGGGATCGCGTTGCGGTGCGGCGCGTTCGACGACGCCGACGCTTCGTCGATGCGCCTGTTCGCCGGGTGCGGCATCGTCGCCGGCTCCGACCCGGAGTCCGAGGTCGCCGAGTCGGACGCCAAGCTCGTGCCGATGCGCGACGCGCTGACCGCCGCTACTCCTGGGTGACGGTGCGCTCCATCGTCGCGTGCGACCGGCTCGCGTTCCGGAAGCCGCCGTCGTCCGCATCCGGTTCGGTGGCCACCAGCGGGCCGGGGGGCCCTGAGGCACCGGGACCACTGCCACCAGCGCCGCGCTGCAGGCCCTTGAGGATCATCCCGATGAAGCTCGGGCGCCCCTGTCGCTTGGAGTAGACGTCGAACGCGACGGCACCCAGCAGGACGAGCCCCTTGATGATCTGGACGAAGTTGGAGTCGACGCTCATGTTGGCCAAGCCCAGGTTGAGCACACCCATGACCAGGCCACCGATCATCGACCCGGTGACGGTACCGATGCCACCTGCCACCGCGGCACCACCGACGAACACGGCCGCGATCGCGTCGAGCTCGAAGCCCACGCCGTCCTTGGGGTTGGCGGCATTGAGGTATGCCGTGAAGACCATGCCGGCGATGGCCGCCAGGAGGCCCATGTTCACCATGACGAACAAGTCGACCCGCCGGGTGTCGACCCCCGAGAGACGGGCCGCGTTGGAGTTGCCGCCGACCGCGTAGATGTGGCGCCCGAGCACCGTGCGCTGGGTGATGAAGGTGTAGAGGACCACGAGGGCGCCGAGGATCAGACCGACGACCGGGACGCCCTTGTAGGACGCGAGCAGCAGGCCGAACCCCAGCAGCAGGCCACAGATCACGACGAGCTTGATGACGGTGAGCGCGAGGCGTGGCACCTCCATGCCGTACTTGCGCAGATCGGCGCGCCGACGCAGCTCGAAGTAGACGATGACCGCGACCGCCACGAGGGTGAGCACCAGGGTGGGGTTGTGGTAGCCGGTGACCGGGCCCAGGTCCGGGAGATAGCCGTTGGCCATCTTCTGGAAGCTGTCGGGAACCGGGATGGATTCGGCGTTGAGGATCATCAGGTCCAGCCCGCGGAAGAGCAGCATGCCGGCGAGGGTGACGATGAACGCCGGAATCCCGACGTAGGCCACCCAGAAGCCCTGCCAGATCCCCACCAGGATGCCGACGGCGACGCCGAGGAGGATCGCTGCTGGCCACGGCAGGTGCCACTGCTGCATGGAGAGCGCGACGGTCGCCCCGACGAAGGCCGACGCGGAACCGACCGACAGGTCGATGTGCCCGGCGATGATCACCATCACCATGCCGATCGCGAGGATCAGGACGTAACCGTTCTGGACGAGCAGCGACGTGACGTTGCGCGGCTCGAGGAAGAGCCCGCCCGTCGACACCTGGAAGTACGCCACGAGCAGGAGCAGGGCGATCATCATGCCGTACTGCCGGATGTTGCCGCTGAGGGCCTTGCGCACCTCGCGGGCGATCGAACCCGTCGGTGGCGTGGGCTGCTGCCCCGTGGGAGCCGGGGCGGTCTCGGTCGCCATGTCAGTCTGCCTTTCGCTGGGTCATGTAGCGCATGAGCACTTCTTGGTCTGCCTGCTCGCGAGGGACGTCCGCGGTGATGACGCCGGCGCTGAGGGTGTAGATGCGGTCACAGAGGCCGAGCAGCTCGGGCAGCTCGGAGGAGATCACGAGCACGCCACGACCGCTGTCGGCGAGCCGGTTGATGATCTCGTAGATCTCGTACTTCGCCCCCACGTCGATGCCCCGGGTGGGCTCGTCGAGGATCAGGACGTCCGGCTCGGTGAACATCCACTTCCCGAGGACGACCTTCTGCTGGTTGCCGCCGGAGAGCTTGGCCACCCCCTCCTCGATCGAGGGCGTCTTGATGTTCATGCTGGTGCGGTACCGCTCGGCAGCGAGCACCTCCTCGCGCTCGTCGACCACACCGCGACGGCGGATCTTCTTCAGCCCGGCCGCCGTGATGGACACCTTGATCGTGTCGAGCAGGTTCAGTCCCAGGCTCTTGCGATCCTCGGTGACGTAGGCGAGCCCGGCGTCGATGGCGCGCTGGACCGTCGTGGCGTGCAGGGCGACGCCCTCCTTGACCAGCTCCCCGCTCACCTTGTAGCCGTAGGACTCCCCGAAGACACTGCGCGCGAGCTCGGTTCGTCCGGCGCCCATGAGGCCGGCGAGCCCGACGATCTCGCCGCGGCGGATGCTGAGGGTGGCGTTCTTGACGACCAGTCGGGTGGAGTCCTGCGGATGGCCGACGGTCCAGTTGCGGATCTCCAGGAGCAGGTCGCCCACGTTGGGGACGTGCGGTGGGAACCGGTGGTCCAGGTCGCGACCGACCATCCCCCGGATGATGCGGTCCTCGTTGACCTCGCCGCGGGTCACGTCGAGGGTCTCGATGGTCCGGCCGTCGCGGATGATGGTGATCGAGTCGGAGACCTCCTCGATCTCGGCGAGCTTGTGGCTGATCATGATCGACGTGATGCCCTTGGCCTTGAGGCCACGAAGGAGGTCGAGGAGGTGGCGGCTGTCGGTGTCGTTGAGCGCCGCCGTCGGCTCGTCGAGGATGAGTAGCTTGACGTCCTTGGCCAGCGCCTTGGCGATCTCGACCAGCTGCTGCTTGCCGATCCCGATGTTCTTGATCTGCGTGTCCGGGTTCTCGTGCAGGCCCACCCGGGCCAGGAGGTCGAGGGCGCGCTGGCGGGCGACCAACCAGTCGATGACGCCCGCCGACGCCTGCTCGTTGCCGAGGAAGAGGTTCTCCAGGATCGACAGCTCGGGCACGAGCGCGAGCTCCTGGTGGATGATGACGATGCCGGCCGCCTCGCTCTCGCGGATCCCCTTGAACTCGCACGGAACGCCGTCGAAGTGGATCTCGCCGGCATACGTGCCATGGGGGTAGACGCCGGACAGCACCTTCATGAGGGTCGACTTGCCCGCGCCGTTCTCGCCGCAGATGCTGTGGATCTCACCGCGCTGCACCGTGAGGTTGACGTCGGACAGCGCCCGCACACCGGGGAACTCCTTGGTGATGTCGCGCATCGTCAGGATCGCTGAGGTCATCTTCTCGCCTTCGGAACGGGTCGGGCTGGGGGCTCCCGGCGGCAGCGGCGGCCTGGGCCACTGCCGCCGGGAGGGTGGTGGATCGAGCTACTTCAGCTGGTCAGCCGTGTAGTAGTTCGCCTTCGTGAGCACGTCCGTGGCGTTGGACTTGTCGATCGCCACGGGCTGGAGCAGCTCGGTCGGGACGGCCTTGACCCCGTTGTTGTAGGACGTCGTGTCGTTCACCGTGACGGTCTTCTTGTCGAGCACCTCCTGGATCATCTTCACCGTTGCCTGCGCGAGGTCGCGGGTGTTCTTGAAGACCGAGGAGTACTGCTCGCCTGCGAGGATCGACTTGACCGACTCCAGCTCGGCGTCCTGGCCGGTCACGACCGGGAGCTTCTTGCCGCCTGCGCCATAGCCACCGCCCTTGAGAGCCGCGATGATGCCACGTGACAGGCCGTCGTAGGGCGACAGCACGCCGTTGACGTCGGCGTTCGAGTACGCCTTGGTGAGGACGTTCTCCATCCGCTTCTTGGCGACAGCCGCGTCCCAGCGCAAGGTGGCGACGGTCTTGAAGTCCGTCTCACCCGAGGCGATCTTGATCTCGCCGGCGGCGATCTTGGGCTGGAGCACCTGCATGGCACCGTTGAAGAAGAACGTGGCGTTGTTGTCGTCGGGCGAGCCCGCGAACAGCTCGACGTTCCACGGCTTCGGGGCGCCGCTGGCCGCCAGACCCGCGAGCAGGGACTCGGCCTGGAGCTTGCCGACCTTGAGGTTGTCGAACGTCGTGTAGTAGTTCACGGCATCGGTGTCGCGCAGCAGGCGGTCGTAGGCGATGACCGGGATGTTGGCATCCTTGGCCTCCTTGAGGACCCCCTTCAGGGCCGTGCCGTCGATCGAGGCGATGACGAGGGCCTGGTCGCCCTTGGTCACCATGTCGTTGACCTGGGTGACCTGGGTCGGGATGTCGTCGTTGGCGTACTGGAGGTTGACCTTGTAGCCAGCGGCCTCGAGCTGCTGCTTGATGTAGTCGCCGTCCTTGATCCAGCGTTCGGACGTCTTGGTCGGCATGGCGACGCCGATCGTGCCCTTCGCCTTGGCGCCCCCCCGCCGCCGGCGGAGGTGCTCTGCGTCTGGCGGCCGCAGCCGCTGAGGCTGACTGCGAGGGCTCCGACGGCAACTGCCGCGAGAATTCTGCGCACTGTGTGCTCCATTTCGTGGTGTCAACCTGCATCGGCCGGCTGAGTGGTGAGTGTTGTGGTGCGTATTCAGTTGTGCGCCAGAGGCGCTCGCCTCACAGGCCCTGAGCCAGCCGGTAGTAGGCGTTGTTCCAGCGCAGTTCGCGAGCGAAGCTGCGCGTCGTGGTCTCGGCGTCGATGACGGCGAGCTCGACGCCCGCCATCTCCGCGAAGTCGCCGAGGTGCTCGGCCGTCAGGGCGGTCGAGAGCACGGTGTGGTGGGGCCCGCCGGCCGTGAGCCAGGACTCGGTCGACGTCCTCAGGTCGGGGCGCGGGCTCCAGACCGCCCGGGCCACCGGGAGGTTGGGCAGGTCGGCCAGCGGCTCGACGACGTCGATCTCGTTGGCGGTCAGGCGGAACCGGTCGCCCAGGTCCGAGATGCCGAGCACGACGCCGGCGCCCGGGGCCGCCGTGAAGACGAGACGGACGGGGTCCTCGCGGCCCCCGATGCCCAGCGGATGGATCTCGAGGGTCGGCCTGGAGCCGGCGATGGAGGGGCAGACCTCCAGCATGTGCGCACCGAGGATCAGCTCATGGCCGGGCTCGAGGTGGTAGGTGTAGTCCTCCATGAACGAGGTGCCACCGGGCAGCCCGTCCGCCATGACCTTGAGGGTCCGCAGCATGACCGAGGTCTTCCAGTCGCCCTCACCGCCGAAGCCGTAGCCGTCAGCCATGAGCCGTTGCACCGCCAGGCCGGGGAGCTGGCGCAGACCACCCAGGTCCTCGAAGTTCGTGGTGAAGGCGCCGTACCCGCCGTCGGCGAGGAAGGCGCGCAGACCGAGCTCGATCCGCGCGCCGTAGCGCAGCGACTCGTGACGCTCGCCGCCGGCGCGCAGCTGGGGCGCGACGGCATAGAGGTCGTCGTACTCCTTGACCAGGGTGTCGATCTCGGCATCGGAGACCTGGTCGACGACGGCCACGAGGTCGTTGACGCCATGGGTGTTGACGGAGACCCCGAAGCGCAGCTCGGCCTCGACCTTGTCGCCGTCGGTGACCGCGACGCCCCGCATGTTGTCGCCGAAGCGGACCAGCTTGAGCTGACGCAGGGCCCCGTATGCCGTGGCGGCCCTGGCCCACGTGGCGACCCGCCGGACCGTGTGGGGGTCGCTCACGTGCCCCGAGACGGTCTTGCGCGCGACGCCCACGCGGGTCTGGATGTACCCGAACTCGCGGTCGCCGTGGGCGGCTTGGTTGAGGTTCATGAAGTCCATGTCGATCGTCGCCCACGGCAGGTCGCGACCCGCCTGCGTGTGCAGGTGCAGGAGCGGCTTGGCCAGGGTGTCGAGACCGGAGATCCACATCTTGGCCGGCGAGAAGGTGTGCATCCAGGCGATGACCCCGACGACCCGGTCGTCGCTGTTGGCGTCGAGCATCACGCGACGGATGGCGGCGGCGTCGGTGAGGACGGGCTTGGCGACGATCTCGGCGGGGATCGAGTCGGCAGCCGCAAGGACGTCTGAGATCCCCCGCGACTGGGACGCGACCTGCTCGAGCACGTCGTCGCCGTAGAGGCCCTGGCTGCCCGTGAGGAACCAGATCTGTGGGCGGGTGGTCATGGGGTGGGACTTCCCTTCTGTCCGTACACGTTCTGGTACCGGTCGTAGAGCCGGTCGATGTCGGCCTGGTCGAGCCGCGGAGGCTCGCCGAGCTGGCGCGCGATGTGCACGGTCCGGGCGACGTCCTCAAGCATGACGGCGGCCTTGACCGCAGCCCGTGCCGTGGGGCCCACGGTGAACGGACCGTGGCCGCCCATGAGGACGGCCTTGCTGCGACTGCCCGCAAGGGTCTCGACGATGCCGCGCCCGATTGACTCGTCGCCGATCAGCGCGAACGGGCCCACCGGGATGTCGCCACCGAACTCGTCGGCAATCATGGTGAGAACACACGGAATCGGCTCGCGCCGGGCACACCACGCGGTGGCGTAGGTCGAGTGCGTGTGCACCACCCCACCGACCTCGGGCAGGTGCCGGTAGACATACGCGTGCGCTGCCGTGTCCGAGGACGGTCGGTGCGCGCCCTCGACGAGGTGTCCGTCGAAGTCGACGACGACCATGGCCTCGGCGCTGAGGTCGTCGTAGGAGACTCCCGAAGGCTTGATCACCAGGAGGGGCTCGCCCTCGACCCGGGCGGACACGTTGCCCGCCGTCCAGACGACCAGCTCGTTGCGGCTGAGCTCGCGGTGCAGGTTCGCAAGGTCGTTGCGCAGCAGCTCGACTGCCTCGCGCACCGCGGAGCTCGCCAGGACGCTCATCGGGCTGCCCCCCGGGCGAGCGCCCCGCGCCGAATGGCCTTGAGCCTGCGCATCAGGTCGTTGCCGCCCCGCCCGAAGTGGTCGTGCAGCGCGCGGTACTGCTCATAGAGCGCGTCGTACGCCGTCACGTTCTCCGGGACCGGCTGGTATGCCGCGACCGTGCGGCCCCCCATCGCCTCCGCAGCCTTGCGGATGTCGGGGTAGGCGCCTGCGGCCACGGCCGCATGGATCGCCGAGCCCAGAGCGGGACCCTGCTCCGACACGACGGTCGACAAGGGCAGGTTCAGGACATCGGCATAGATCTGCATGAGGAGCCGGTTGCGCAGCAGGCCTCCGGCGACCACGAACTCGGTCACAGGGACGCCGGCCTCGGCGAAGGTCTCCACGATGACGCGGGCACCGAACGCCGTCGCCTCGAGGAGCGCGCGGTAGATGTCCTCGGGCTGGGTCGCCAGGGTCTGGCCCACGACCAGGCCGGAGAGCTCGTGGTCGACGAGCACCGAGCGGTTGCCGCTGTGCCAGTCGAGGGCGACCAGCCCGTGCTCACCGACCTCCTGCCCGGACGCCAGCGCGGTCAGGTGCTCGTGGACCGAACGTCCGAGCTCGTGGGCCGCCGCGTGGTACTCCGGCGGCACACCGGTGCGCACGAACCAGCCGAAGATGTCGCCGACGCCCGACTGCCCTGCCTCGTAGCCCCACAGGCCGGGGATGATGCCGCCGTCGACGACGCCGCACATGCCGGGGACCTCGCGCAGGACTGCACCGCTCATGACGTGGCAGGTCGAGGTGCCCATGATCGCGACCAGCTGACCCGGCTCGACCGCCTGCGCTGCTGGCGCGCTCACATGGGCGTCGACGTTGCCGACCGCCACCACGGTGCCCTCGGGCAGGCCGGTCCACTCGGCCGCCTGCGCGGTGAGGCGGCCGGCTGGGTCACCGAGCTGGCCGAGGGGATGGGCCAGCTTGTCGTCGACGAAGCCCTCGAAGTCTGGGTTGAGCGCGGCCAGGAAGTCCCGCGAGGGGTACTGGCCGTCCTGGTAGATCCCCCTTGTAGCCAGCGGTGCAGGCGTTGCGGACGTACCTGCCGCACAGCTGCCAGACGATCCAGTCCGCTGCCTCGACGAAGTGGTCCATCGCGGCATACACCTCGGGGTCCTCCTCGAGGATCTGGAGGGCTTTGGCGAACTCCCACTCCGAGGAGATCAGGCCGCCGTACCTGCCCAGCCATGCCTCACCGCGGGCGGCCGCGAGCTCGGTGATCCGGTCGGCCTGGCCCTGGGCCGAGTGGTGCCGCCACAGCTTGACGTAGGCGTGCGGGTTGGAGGCGAACTCGGCCGTCTCGCTGAGCGGTGTGCCGTCGGAGAGGGTGGGGACCATCGTGCAGGCCGTGAAGTCGGTGGCGATCCCGACGACCTGGGTGGCGTCGATGCCGGCCGCCCGCACGGCCTCCGGCACCGCCGTGCGCAGGACGTGGACATAGTCGGTGGGCACCTGCAGCGCCCAGTCCGGCGGCAGCTTCTCGCCGGTGCCGGGCAGCTGGGCGTCGACCACCGCGTGCGGGTACTCGGTCACCGCCGTTCCCAGCTCGGCTCCGTCACGCACGCGCACCACCAGGGCTCGTCCGGAGAGTGTCCCGAAGTCGACGCCGACGACGTAGGTGTCGGCGTGGTCTTCGTTCGTCATCGAACGCTCCTCGTTGAGCTGGTGCGGAATCGGTGTTAGCGCTAACGCATGGTGTCGAGGAAAGTGTTAACGCTAACATTGGGCGGTGTCAAGGGATTCCCGTCACTTCATCGTCACGAAGTGACGAAGGCAGCTCAGCCGCCAGCGCCCGCCGGCGGCCGAGCCGTCGATGCCCGGACGACCAGCTTCGGCGGAACCGTGACGGTTCCCGCCTGCCGGTCGCCACGAATGGCATCGGTGAGCAGGCCCATGGCACCGCGTCCCAACGCCTCGAAGTTCTGGCGCACGGTCGTCAGCGGCGGAGAGAAGTACTCCGACTCGGGGATGTCGTCGAACCCCACGATGCTCACGTCGCCAGGCACGCGCCGCCCAGCCTCGGAGAGGGCCCGCAGCACGCCGATGGACATCTGGTCGTTGGCGACGAAGATCGCGGTGACCTCGGGATCAGCCGCCAGCAGGCGACCCATCTCGAAGCCGCTCGAGGCCGTCCAGTCACCCACCAGCGGCTCGGGCACCGGCAGGCCCGCGGCCTCGAGCGTCGAGCGCCAGCCAACGGTTCGCGCGTGGGCCTGGTACCAGTCCAGCGGGCCGCGCAGATGGTCAATCCGGCGGTGGCCCAGGTCGACGAGGTGTTGGGTCGCCAACCGTGCGCCCGCCTCGTGGTCGACGCCGACCGAGAGCCGCGATCGGGTCGGGTCGGCGTCGAGCACCACGATGGGGACCGGCAGGGTCGATCCGGCGCCAAGGTCGAGACCGGTGTCGACGGGGGCGATGAGGACGATGGCCTCGACCGACTCACCGACGAGGTGGTCCAGCGCGGCCTGCGTCGCGTCGGCCGTGACCTCGGGCAACGAGGCGAGCACCATGCTGTAGCCCTCGGCGCGCGCCGCGAGCTCGAGCCCGACCACGGTGCTCGACGGGCCGAAGAACCCCAAGCCGGCCACGACGACACCGATCACGCCGCTCTTCTGGGTAGCGAGCGCACGAGCCGCGCTGTTGCGCCGGTAGCCGAGCTCCCGGACGGCCTCCAGCACCCGCTCGCGCGTCGCCGGGGCGACCCGGGCGGAGCCGTTGACGACACGTGAGACGGTCTGATGGGAGACGCCGGCCACCCGGGCGACGTCCTCGAGCCTGGGCGCGGACCGGGCAGGGACGCTCACGGCTCCTCCCGTCGCGGGGTGGGGAGACCCGCGTCAGGGGAACTCTGCGCCAGGGCCGAGTGGGCGACCTCGCGCAGCCGCGCATGGACGGCGCGGTGGACGGCCCTCTCCACGGGCACCTCGACGACCAGGAGGCCCTGGGGTCGTGCTCCCACCACGGCGTACAGCTCGTCCCGCGTGCGGGCCACCCGGTGGGCGACGCCGTGGGCTTGGCAGAGCGCACCCAGGTCGGTGCCGGTCGGGGTGCCGAAGATGCGCTCGAAGTCCCCCGCCCGCTCCGGTTCACCGGGCTCCAGCAGGGTGAAGATGCCCCCGCCGTCGTCGTTGGTCACGACGATCGTGAGGTCGGGAACGGGCTCGTGCGGCCCCACGAGCAGCCCGTTGGCGTCGTGGAGGAAGGTCAGGTCACCCATCAGGGCGTAGGCCGCCCGCGGGCCTGCGAGCGCCAGGCCGGCTGCGGTCGACACGCACCCGTCGATGCCGGCCAGCCCACGACTGGCCACGACGGTGACGTCGGGCGCCGTGCTCGTGGCGGCGAGGTCGAGGTCGCGGGCTGCGTTCGACGAGCCGACGAACAGGGCTGCCGCTGACGGCAGCGCGCCCAGCACGACGGCGGCGACGGCTGGCCCGCTCGGCCACGGTGACGGCTCCCCGGCGACCGCCTTGGCGAGCACCTTGCCCGCCTCGCACCACGAGCTGAGCCAGCCGTCATCGGGCTCCTGGGGCCTCTCGGGCAGGTCCGAGAGAACATCGCTGCGATGAGCGGCCGCCACCACGGACGACGGGTCGCTCCAGGTAGTGGTCGCCGACACCGTCTCGACACGAACTCCCTTGCGCCGCACCACGGATGCGACGTCACGGGACAGGGTGACGCGTCCGACGGTGATGACCCGCTCGGGCGCGTTCGCCTCGAGCCACGGCAGAACCGACAGCAGAAGTGGCCCATGGGGGATGACCTCAGGTCGCGGATGTCCGGCGAACGGCTCGGCGATCACGGGCCAGCGATGCGCGGCCGCCCAGGCGACGGCCTGGTCGAAGAGGTCGGGCGTGGGCAGGTCGCCGATGACGACGAGGGTCCGGCGGGCGCTGGCGAGGTCGGGTGCGGGCGTGGCGGGGTCGCCAGCGCGAGCCTCGCGAACCCCGCGCGAGCCGGTCCGCGCGGCATACACCTGGGTCCAGGGCAGTCCGCCCGGACGGCCCTGCAGCGACTCGGGCCACGGCCCGTCGTCGGTGGGCACCAAGGGCTCACGCAGCGGGACGTTCACGTGGACGGGACCGGCATCGCCGGAGACCCCACGGGCCGCGGCGACGGCGCGCGACACGACGCTGCGCCAGCCAGCCTGCTGACCATCGCGACGCTCGGGCGTGCCGAGCTCGTGGGACCACCGCAGCGCGCCGCCGAACATCCCCGGCTGGACGGTCGTCTGGTTGGCTCCGGTCCCCCGCAGCTCAGGCGGGCGGTCGGCGCTGAGCACGATGAGGGGCACGATCCCGTGGTGGGCCTCGAGCACGGCCGGGTGGAGGTTGGCCACCGCCGTGCCCGACGTGGTGACCACCACCGCCGGCACGCGGGTGAGCTTGGCCAGCCCGAGGGCCAGAAAGCCCGCGGACCGCTCGTCCACGCGGACGTGGAGGGTGAGGTGACCGGCCCGGTCGGCCTGCTGCAGGGCATAGGCGAGCGGCGCCGACCTCGACCCAGGGCAGAGCACGGCGTGGCGCACCCCGTGTCGCACCAGCTCGTCGACGAGCACCGTGGCGAGTGCGGTCGACGGGTTCACGCGACGGATTGTGCCACTACGGTCGCGGCACGACTCGCTCGAGCCGGAAGTCGCGCACGACCGGCGACGCACCCGGGCGGCACTGGAAGAAGTGACGACTGCCCTGCCGCCACTGCTCGACCGAGGGGTCTGTGGAGGCGTCGACGGCTTCGGCGGTCTGGGTGTACTCGGCAGTGTCGTGGGCGCCAACGCCCGTGCGGACCACGTCCGCGTCGTCGCGCAGGTCGCGGGTCACCGTCACCCAGCTTCGCCGGTCGGGGTTGCGGTGACCCTCCAGGCGCGGCACGGGGTCCTGGGTGTGCTCCAGCGAGAGCACCTCGACGTCGCGCGGGACGGGCATCCGCGCGATCGGCGAACCCAGCGTGACGACGTGGGTGACCCGGTGCCGCCGGGTGAACTCGGGCGAGGAGGCGAGGCCGGCGCTGACGATGCCGCCCAGGCTGTGGCCCGCGAGCATGACCGGGTCGCTGGTGGTGTCACGACCCGAGGCAGCCTGGGCCCGGCTGAGCGCCCGCTCGACGGCATCGGCGAGCACGGTCGACTCGCGCGCCATGAGCCGGACGTCCGTGGTGACGTCGTGCGGGTTGGCGCCGGCATGCGGGTCCCAGGCCTGCGTGCCACTGATCTCGACGATCCAGGCCGAGCCGTGCCGCTGCGGCACCTCGACCACCCGCACGTGGCCGGGATAGTGATCGGTGTCGCTGAGGTTGGCCTGGTCACGCACCAGCGCGGCGAGGGAGTCGGGTGCGCGGGCGCCCCGACGAGGCGAGGGCTCGGCGAGGACCCGCGGCTGACCCGCGTCCGACAGCAGCCCGAACCCGGCTGCGGAGTCGGCGAGCACCGCGAGCGAGTCGGCATAGGGGTCGTATGTTGCCGCGTGGCGGGGCTCGTCCGCACGCACGATCGGGCCGGTCACCGGGTTGACGGCCAGCCCCGCGGTCAGCCCGCTCACCCCACCCGCGAGGTCGGCGAGCTCGGGCACCTCGAAGACCGCACTGTTGAGGGCAGCGCCCAGATCCACCCCGGTGGCCTCGAGCGTCAGCAGGCCGACGACCAGCCCTGGGGCCGACGCACCGACCAGGAACATCACCTGGTCACGCGCGTCGTCGACCACCTCGGACACCACCGCCTCGGAGGCGCGGTATGCCGCGGTGGCGCTCGTCGTCGCTGTGGCCAGCGCTGTGGTGGCGGCCAGCTGACCCGCCAACCCGGCGGGACCGGATGCCCAGGCAACCGCTAGCTCGGCCTGGGCTGCGGTCACCGGGCTCAGGGCTGCACTCACCTGCAGCTCGGCGTCAGCCGCAACCGCCAGGGTCCTGGCCAGGACGTCGCCCAGTTCCGAGGTCACGAGCGTCAGCTGGCGCGCGGCGGCGTCGAGGCTGTCGAGCCCGACCGCCGTGCCGCCGACACCGCCCTCGACGTCGATCCCGGAGGCTCTCACCGGAGCACCGCGGACAGCTCGTGGGCGCCCGCACGCACGGCGCTCTCGCCGGCGGCCGCCGCCCGGGCCAGGGCGGCAGCGACGCTCTCCAGCGCCGTCGCGTGCCAGTCGAGGGCGAGCGCCGCGTCGTCGAGATCGGTCGCCACCCGGCGCAGACCCACCGCGACGTCATGGACGCGAGCGCGAAACGACTGCGCGGCGGGCGACTGCCACGCGACCTCACTCGTGCCGGCGACCCGGACGGCCACAGCTCGCACCCGCTCGCCGTCGGCGCGCAGCCGTGCCGCCAGCACCCTGATGTGGTGGGGATCGCCGATCATTGCTCGATCGTGCCCCGTGGCGGCGACGCCGGGAACGGGTCTCGACGCAGGGTGTGGACAACGCCGAGAGGGTCCCTGCCCTGTGGACGGTCGCGCCGGTGGCACTGCGGTGGTCCGGCACGATCCGGTCGGGCGCTGGGCGGCAGGCGCGCCCGGGTGTGGTTGTCGGCCTGCCGCCCAGCTGACCTGTCAAACCCCTCGACCGGTCACCGATGAGACGGCCCGGGTCGCTGATCGTGACGCGACCCAGACGAGTCACGGTACGGTCGGCGCCACACCGCGAGGAACCAGCGCGTGAGGAGCGAGCAGCATGTCGACCAGCCGACTCGAAGCGTTCAGCGATGGCGTGCTCGCCATCATCATCACCATCATGGTCCTCGAGCTGAAGGTGCCCGATCAGCCGACGCTCGCAGCCTTGGCGAACTCCTACATCGGCTTCCTGACCTACCTGCTGAGCTTCATCTACATCGGCATCTACTGGACCAACCACCACCACCTCTTCCAGCTCGTGCGCCAGGTCGACGGCCCGGTCCTGTGGTCGAACCTCCACCTGCTGTTCTGGCTGTCGCTGTACCCGTTCACGACCGCCTGGCTCGACGACATGAGGGTGGCCCTGGTCCCCACCGTGGCGTACGGGGTCAACCTGCTCGGCGCGGCGATCGCGTACTACGTGCTCCAGCTGAGCGTGATCCGCCTGCCCGAGACCGGCCAGCGGGTTCGCGAGGCGCTGGGCCGCGACCTCAAGGGAAAGGTGTCGCCGGCGCTGTACCTGACCGGCATCGCGCTCGCCTACGTCCGGCCGTGGCTCGCGCTCGTGCCGTTCGCGGTCGTGGCCCTGATGTGGCTGGTACCCGACCGCCGCGTGGAGCGCTACCTCGCGGCGACCGACACGAGCACCCCGAGCAGCTAGGCCAGCGTCGAGCCACCGAGCTCGACCAGGAACAACGCCTGCGCCAGGGCGGTCCTGCGCAGCTCCTCCGGGTCGACACTCTCGTCGGGGGCGTGGATCCGAGAGGCCGGCTCCTCCACGCCGAGCAGCATGATCTCCGCCCCGGGGACGAGCTCGGCGAACGTCGTGGCCAGGGGGATGGACCCGCCTTGGCCGGTGGTCACCGCGTCGCGTCCGAACGCTGTCCGCATCGCTCTGCGCATGGCGGCATAGGCAGGGCCGTCGGTGCGGGCCTGGAAACCCTGCCCCAGGGACACGGCGCGGATCTCGACCTGGGCGCCGAACGGCGTGTGCGCGCGCAGGTGGGCGATGAGCAAGTCCTGCGCGGCCTTCGCATCGGTGCCAGCGGGCACCCGGAGGTTGACCACCGCCCGCGCCTCGCCCTGCACCGCCGCGGTCACCTGGGCGACCGGAGGTGCGTCGATGGCCAGGACGGTGGCCGCGGGTCGGGCCCACAACAGGTCGCCCAGGGCGCCGTTGCCGGTGAGCGGTTCGACCCCCGGCAGCAAGGCGGCATCCTCGCGAAAGCGGTTGGGGTCACAGGGCTCGCCCATCCACGAGCCACCATGCTCCAGGCCGTCCACGGTCGTCTCGCCGTCCGGGCCGCGCAGGCTGGCCAGGGCCGTCAGCAGCGCCTGGAGCGCATCGGGCGCGGCGCCGCCGAACATGCCCGAATGCGCGGGACGCTCCATGGTCCGCACCGTCATCAGCACGCTGCCGGTGCCCCGCAGCGACGTCGTCAGGGTCGGCAGGCCGGCCTCGACGTTGCCCGTGTCGGCGATGACCACGACGTCGCACTGAGCGAGTTCCGGCTCGGCCCGCAGGAGCGCCTCCAGACCGCCGCTCGACTGTTCCTCGGAACCCTCGCAGACGACGGCGACCTCGACCGGCCAGCCACCCGTGACCTCACGCACTGCTCGCAAGGCGAGCAGGCTGGCGACCAGGTTTCCCTTGCAGTCCGCGGATCCCCTGCCGTACCAACGGCCCCCACGCTCGGTGAGCTCCCACGGCGGGCTGCTCCAGGTTCCAGGATCCCCCACCGGCACGACGTCGTAGTGCGAGTAGAGCAGGACCCGCGGCGCACCGCTCGGCCCGCCGGAGCGACCGACCACCGCCAACGACCCGTCCGGGGTCGGATGCGCGTGTATGCCGTCGACGCCGGCCTCGGAGAACAGCTCACCCACCAGCGTGGCGGCGGCCCGGCACTCGGACGCTGGCTCGATGGCTGCGTTCGCCACCGAGCGCAGCGCCACGAGCCGCGCGAGGTCGTCGCGGGCACGCGGCATACCGGCATCGACCGCCTCGGCGAGCCGCTCCGTGAGGGATGCGCTCACGGGACGAGGTCGTCGAGGTAGAGGGGCAGCATCTCCCACCAGGTCGGCCAGTCGTGGTCGTAACGGTCACCCCAGTCATCGACCCGGTTGGGAATCCCCTTGTCCCCCAACGCCCGAGCCATTGCCCAGGACTCGCCGACGTCCTCCCACCGGCCGCTGCCCGAGGCGAGGATGACGTAGCGCGTGCGCAGGAGCTCGAGCGCCGGGCCCTCGAGGCCCGGGAGGAAGTGCAGTGGAGAGGAGAAGTACCAGTCATCGGTGGTGGGGCCGCCGATGAACTGCTCGACGTCGTACGTGCCGCTCATGCCCACGGCGGCACCGAAGAGGTGCGGGTAGCGGCACAGCATCGCGACCGAGTTGAACGCGCCGATCGACGCACCCGCGACGATGGCAGGCTGCGGCGAGGAGTCGGCGTGGATGGCCGGCATGACCTCCTCGGCGACAGCCTGGTGGTAGGCGTTGAACAGCCAGCGGCGGTAGTCCGTGGACCCCGCGTTGCCCGCCATCGCGCGACCGGCCGCGCTGTCGCAGGAGTACACCTTGATCCGCCCGGCCTCCACCATCGGCGCGAGGTGACCCACGAGGTGGTGTCGCTCGACCTCCTCGGCGTCACCGCCGGCAGTGGGAAAGAGCAGGACCGGCACGCCGTAGTGGCCCCACCGGACCAGGGTCAGGTCCTGGCCCATCCGGTCGGACCACCAGCGTTCGGTGACCTTCACAACTGCCTCCTCATGGGTCGGGTGCCCTACTCGTAGACGAACTTCTGCGGCCCGGGGAACAGCCAGGACAGCCCCTCACGGAGGCGGTCGCGCCAGTCCTCCCAGTTGTGCCCGTCACGCGCCTCGACGTAGTTGACGGTGATGCCCGCTCCACGGAACACCGGGACCATCGACCGGTTGGGGGTGATGAGCGGCTCGTAGGTGCCACAGCTCATGAAGATCCGCTCGACCGGCCGCGTCGGCTTGGCGCGGTAGCGGTTGACGAACTTCACCACGGGGTCGAACGCCGGCCCTCCCCCGTGGTCCGTCCCGATGTCGGTGAACACCAGCGACGCGGACTGGAGGAACAGCGAGCCGAAGAGTCCCGGGTAGCGCACCGCGGTCGACAGGGATGCGATGCCGCCGAAGCTCGACCCCATGAGGCACCGGGCCTCGGGTGCGTCGACCAGGGGCAGCCGCTGCGCCAGGGTGGGGACGAGCTCACGCGCGATGAACCTCGCGTGCGGCGCATGGTTGGGGTACTCGCGAAGTCGGTCGCGCGGGGGCACGAACGCGGCCACCAGGGGGGCCACGTCGAGGCGGTGGATGAGGTTGTCGAGCACGGTCTTCATCGCGGCGTAGTCCAGGTAGTCCGTCCCGTCGTGAACGACCAGGAGGGGGTAGCGAAGGGCGGGGTTGTACCGCGCGGGCAGGTACAGCTTCACGGGCTGCTCGCGCCGCAGCGCCTTGGAGTGCAAGGTGTCCTCGACGAGCTCTCCGGGCCGGGCCTCGGGATCGTGGTTGACCCAGTCCGGCACCTCGTAGCCCGTCGCCGCACAGACCGAGCTCGACCCCATCGGCGAGTGCGCGACGCGCGGGTTGAGCGGATCGTTGAACCGCTCGTAGTGCTCGCCACGGCGGGTCTCGAGCTGGTACTCGACCCTCGAGCCGGCCGGGAGCGCGGTCGTCGCCACCCAGAGGTCGGTCTCGGGAAGCCGCTTCATCGGCAGCGGGTCGGGCAGTCCCACGACGCGGTGACGTACGCGTACCTCGTCCGCATCGCCGCGGAAGAGGAACGTCGCCCGCTCGCCCTCGATGATGGGCGCGCCATGTCGGCCGAGGAACCTGTCCAGCGCAGCACCGTCGACCGGGAGGCGCTCGCGCAGTCGGTTGACGGCGAGCCTGCGGTCGTTCATCGCAGCGTCTCGCTGAGGTCGTGGATGGCGCCGTCGATGCCGAGGATCCTTGCGCCAGAAGGCAGTCCGCCTGCGTCGTCGAGCTCGAGCGCGGTGCCGTCGTCGAGCAGGACGCAGTGCTGGTCGGTGAACCTGCGGGCCATGACGGCACACCGGTCACGGTCATCGAGCCGCAGCCGCCGGCGCGCGTGCGGCAGCACGACCAGGCCCTTCACTCGCCCCAGCCCCCGGTCGAACACCTCGGCCTCACTCGCGCCCTGGGGCCCGAAGTCGTGGAACAGCACGACCCGCTCGGTGAGGGCCATCGCACCCGCCGACCACGCGACCACCGGCAGCTCGTCGGGGATCTCGATCGCGAACAGCCGCAGCGCCCGGAGCAGCGTGCCGACATGCCCCCCGGTGAGGACCACCGCCGCAGACTCCCCCAACAAGGCGGCGATCTCGCCACGGTGCCAGCCGATGACGCCGCTCGCATCGATGGGGGACGCCGCGTCCAGCTCGGCGTAGAGCGTCTTGAGCTGGCCGGCATACCAGTTGTCGACGTGCCGGACGACCTCGATCGCGTCGTCCAGGGCCCCGTATGCCGCGGCCTGCGCCTCGCGCACGCGCCGCTGCACGGCATACACCCCGTCCAGGGCGTGCTGGAGTCGCAGCCGGTACAGCGACAGCAAGGCGTCGTGACGGTCACGGAAAGTCATTGCGGCAGAAGCGAATGCAGGGTCCTTCTCGATCACGTCGAACATCCGGTGGTGGAGGCGGAGGTGACGCGCCTCGCCGCCGATCACCTGGTCGAGCTCGTCGACGACATCCTCACGCTCCTCCCACCCGGCGTTGATGGTCGCGACGGGACCCTCGACGCCCAGCGAGCGCAGCGCAGTGCCGGCCGTGGTCATGAAGCGTTGTGGCCCGAGGAGGACAGTGCGCATGGAGGAGGACAGCACTCAGCCGGCGTAGACGTGGATCGTCTGGCCCACGTCGTCGAGCATGGCGCGGAGCGTGTCGTAGTCGGGGTGGCGCATCCGGACGTAGGCATTGGCCATGTAGCCGGCCTCGACCGCCTGGGTGTGGTGGCCCTCGGGTGGGAAGTGGCCGTCGATGATCCACTGCCCGTAGCGGGACTGGATCTGGTCGATGCCGCTGTAACCCTTGATCTGGCCATCGGCATCCGGACGCAGCGCGACGATTCCGGCGGAGTACGGGCGGCGCATCTGGTGCTCGGGCATGCCGTGCACGATCACGTGGGCCCACTCGCGGTAGACGTCGACGTCGTTGCTCGCGGAGTACAGGTCCCAGCAGCCGACCCCCGGCGGGCGGCACCCGATCTCGGAGAACCGCAGACCCTTGGGACCGTGGAACCACTCCATGTGCGTGGCACTCGTCGGGATCCCGAGCGCCTCGATGACCCGCTGGCCCATCGCGGCCACCTCGGCGTAGAACGACGAGTCGGCCATCCGGTTGGTCGTCACGAACTGCGGCGAGATCCACCGGTGTCGCATCGCCTCGAGCACGTTCGGGTAGTAGTGGGTCGTCCAGTCGTGGACCACCTGGCCGTCCCGGGTGATGGTGTCGTAGAAGCCCTCGTGACCCTCGACGAACTCCTCGATGGCGATGGACGACGCCCCGTGGGAGCCGAACTCGGTGAGGGCGTGGGCGAGCTCGGTGTCGTTGTCCACCCGGGTCGTGTCCTTGGCGCCGGCGCCGTCGCGCGGCTTGAGGATCAACGGGTAGCCGACCTGCTCGGCGAACGCCCAGGCCTCGTGGGCGTGGTCGATGGCGGCGGAGGCGGCAGTGGGCACGCCCGCGTCACGCAGGGCCTGCTTCATCGACGGCTTGTCGCGGCACAGCCAGGTGGTCTGCACCGAGGTGCCCGGCACCCCCGTCGCCTCGCGTACCTGGGCCGCGACCATGGTGTGGGCCTCGACGGTCGCCTCGAGCCGGTCGACCCAGACCTTGGACTGGATGAATCGCACGGCCTCGGTCATGGCCCGCAGGTCGGTGACCGAGCCGACCTTGTAGTAACCCCGCAGGGCGCCGCGGAGCTCCTCGTCGAGGGTGTACTCGTCAGCCTCGCCCACGCCGATCACGTGGGCACCCACCGAGGCGAGCGCGAGCACGAAACGGCGCTGGTTGGCAGGGAACCCCGGCTCGACGAAGACGATGTTCACGGGTCGACTCTATTGCCGGAGAGCACCCCGTGGCATGCCGTGACCCTGGCTCGCCACCACTCGTGCCGCTCTGGCGTGGCCGCCCACTGGTCAAGGAGCGCCTCGTCCGCGTCGACTCGGCCCACGGGCAGCACCCCTGCGTGCGGCAGCAGCGACGGTACCCCCACGTCACCGCCGAGCAGCGCGACGGTGCCGAGGCCGCAGGCGTACGGCAGCTCGGGCAGGGCAGCCGCCAGGGCCACCCCGGCCGCCATGCCGACGGACGTGTCGAGGGCGGAGGAGACCACGGCTGGTAGGCCACAGTCACCGACGATCTCGAGAGCCCGCCGGACCCCACCGAGCGGGGCGACCTTGACGACGACCAGGTCGGCGGCTTCCTCGCGCGCCACCCGCAGCGGGTCCTCGGCCTTGCGGATCGACTCGTCGGCCGCCACCGGCACGTCGATCCCCAGCCTGGCCAGTGCCAGCCGCAGCTCGCGCAGCTCACTCACCTCGGCACAGGGCTGTTCGGCATACTCGATGCCGTATGCCGCGAGCCGGCGCAGCGCCTCCGTCGCCTCGGCCACCGACCACCCGCCGTTGGCGTCGACCCGAATGCGGCCACCCGGTCCCATCGCGTCGCGCACCGCGGCCACGCGGCATACGTCGTCCTCGAGGCCCTGACCGCGCTCGGCGACCTTGACCTTCGCCGTCCTGGCGCCGTCGAAGCGGGCGAGCACCGCAGGGACCTGGTCAGGGGTCACGGCGGGGACAGTCGCGTTGACCGGAACCTCGGCTCGCACCGGATCCGGCCACCCCAGCCACGCTGACTCGACTGCCGCCGCGAGCCAGCGGGCGGCCTCGGGGGGCTGGTACTCGAGGAACGGCGAGAACTCGCCCCAGCCCACTGGTCCGTGGAGCAGGGCGGCCTCGCGGACCTCGACGCCGCGGAACCGCACCCGCATCGGGATGGAGACGACGCGCAGTCCCGCCAGCAGCTCGGTGAGCGGTGGCAGCTCGATCAGCGGTGGCCGCTCGGCAGCCACAGTCAGCGGGTGCGCGCGGACAGCACGCAGAACTCGTTGCCCTCGGGGTCGCGCAACACGGTCCACCCGACGTCATCGCCCTGACCCACGTCGGCCAGGGTCGCCCCTCGCTCCAGCAGTGCGGCGATCTCGGCGTCGCGGTCCTGGCTGGCATGGGGAGCCAGGTCGATGTGGAGCCGGTTCTTGACCGTCTTGCCCTCGGGGACCGGCACGAAGACCAGCCCCTGGGCCTGCTGCATCCAGGTCTGGCCGTCCTCGATGGGGTCGACCGACATGTGCTTGGGGATGATCGTGACCTCGCCCTGCGCCTCGTAGACGATCTGGAAGTCCAGCGTCTCCGCCCACCACCGCGCCAAGGAGGCGACGTCGTGGGAGTCAACGACCACGGTGTACCAGCGCAGCGCCATACAACGCACGGTAGTGCGCGGCACGGAGCGGCGCATGGCTAGGCTCGCGCAGGTGAGCGCACTCCCCGCTGTCAGCGAGACCTTCGACCCGCAGGCCTGGGAGGTGGTCGAGGGATTCGAGTTCACCGACATCACCTACCACCGGGCCCGCGAGGTGGGTGCGGTGCGCATCGCGTTCGACCGGCCCGAGGTGCTCAACGCGTTTCGGCCGCACACGGTGGACGAGCTGTACCGCGCGCTCGACCACGCTCGCCGCACGCCCGACGTCGGCGTCGTCCTGCTCACCGGGAACGGACCGGGCCCGGTCGGCAGCGGCAGTGCTGGCAACTGGGCGTTCTGCTCCGGGGGCGACCAGCGGATCCGTGGCCGGTCGGGTTACCAGTACGCCGCCGGCGACACCGCCGACACCGTCGACGAACGCCGGGTCAAGGCTGAGGGCGGACGGCTGCACATCCTCGAGGTCCAGCGGCTCATCCGCATGATGCCCAAGGTCGTCATCGCCGTCGTCAACGGCTGGGCTGCTGGCGGTGGACACTCCCTGCACGTCGTCTGCGACCTCACCATGGCCAGCCGGGAGCATGCGCGCTTCAAGCAGACCGATGCGGACGTGGGGTCGTTCGACGGGGGGTACGGCTCGGCATACCTTGCCAAGATGGTCGGGCAGAAGTTCGCCCGCGAGATCTTCTTCCTCGGCCGGACGTACTCGGCGGAGGACATGCACCGGATGGGGGCGGTGAACCTCGTCAGCGACCACGCGGCGCTCGAGGCGGATGCGCTGGACGTCGCCCGCGAGATCATGGGCAAGAGCCCGCAGGCGCAGCGGATGCTCAAGTTCGCCTTCAACCTGCTCGATGACGGACTCATGGGGCAGCAGGTGTTCGCCGGTGAGGCCACCCGGCTGGCCTACATGACCGACGAGGCGCTCGAGGGACGCGACCAGTTCCTCGAGAAGCGGGAGCCGGACTGGTCGCCGTACCCCTGGTACTTCTGAGGTTGGCTGCTGAGGGTCGCGCTCAGCCGGACCCGCCGAGGTCGACGTCGTAGGCCTCGTAGACGAGGTCGGCGCCCTTCTGCCGGTGCCGGACGAGCTGACCCACGAGGCTGGTGACCTCTTCGCGGAACATCGGCAGGTCGGCCATCGTGCCACCGTGCTCGAGCACGGCGAGGTAGGCGGCAATGTCCTCGCGGTAGCGCTCGTGCTCGCGCATCAGCCGCCGGACCTGGCCCACGAGTCGGGGGTCGCCGCGACGCACGCTGTCGTAGAGGCCGCCCGGGCCCTCGGTGAGGTCGATGTGGTCCTGGAAGTCGTGGGCCAGCTCGGCCAGCGCGGCCCGGACCCGTTCGCGCCAGGCGCCCCCGCGGGCGATGGGTGAGGCGAGCGCCTCGTCGACGGCCGCGACCGAGTCGCGCAGCTCAGCGCGGTGGGCGCGGACGCGGTCCAGGTATGCCGCGAACTCGGTGTCCATGCCCACCTCCCGCTAGATATCGTCCCGCCCGAGGTGTGGTCCCGTCCAGCGGTGAGGGGCGGGGCGCATGGACCGGCTCGTGGGCAGCATCGTCCGGGTGATGACACGGAGGATGCTGCCCACGAGACGGTCCGGCACCCGGGGCGCTCCCCGTTCGCGTTCGAGGCTGTGAACGGCAAAGCACGGCAAACGGCCGCACATGGGTAAACTCCGGGCCGAGTGCCACCAGGGGGAGGCACCCAAAGGGGGTTGAACCATGCCTGTCAGGTCAAGAACAGTCACGCTGGTCGCGCTGGTTGTCGCGGTGATGGGGTCCGGCGCGTGTAGCGAGCAACCGCCCGCCAACCAGGGCCCGCAGCCGACCACCACGGCGACGACGACCACCGCGACCACCGCGAGCTCGCCGCCGGCCACACCCATCAGCGCCACCACAACAGCGGCGCCTGTCACGCTCCCACCCGAAGCGACCAAGCACACCACGGAAGGCGCCCAAGCCTTCGCGGCGTGGTTCATCAAAGAGGCGGATCTCGCCCTGGTGACTGCGGACGCATCGCGCCTGACCACGTTGACAGAGTCGCAATGCAAAGGGTGCAAGGTCTTTGTGGGCTGGGCAGACGGCCTTCATGGCGAGGGCCGGCATCACGAACGTCCGTCCCTATCGATCCACAGACAGATCGTGCGTCCGGAATCGAGCCCCGATCGCTACGTGGCCGATCTGCTCATAGACGAGCAGGCGGTCAGCGTCCTTGACAGCCTCGGGCGAGTGGTCGGGTCAGAACCGAGTCAAAAGGTGACTTTGCGAACCACCGTGTCATGGCATGGATCCTGCTGGTTGGTGACCGAAGCATTGTTGGTGAAGCGCTGATGGGCTCCACGCATCGGATCAGCGACCCACTCGCTGCGTGCCTAGTCGTGGTCGCGGCGCTTGTTTGGAGGCGGATCGGCATCGGCCTCGCCAGGGACGGACGGCTCCGGCAAGGGTGTGGCCGGACACTTCACCAATCAGGGCGCCGTAGTCGAGGCTCATGACAGCGCCCGTCCAGATGGCGGGCCGGACACGCCCACCACGGGAGCACGCGCCGGGGCGGCAAGCGCAGAGGCGTACCAGTATCAACTGGTTCTGGCGTGCGGGTACCGGCGGGTCAGCTCGATCACCGGATCCGAGGACGCGGGGACGTGCGCCGATGCGCTTTCGACCTGCCGGTATCGCACTCCACCGTCCGACTCACCGCTCTACCTGCTGTGGCAGCGGGCTCGCGTGCCCGCCACGGCGCCGTGGGTTCTCGTCGGTGAGTACTGCGGCGCCGACGCGCTGCCCGCGGACGTCCCGCCTCCGCCAGCGGTGCCGAGTCTGGGCGACATCCAACGCGCATTCCGGGCGCTGCCCTTCTCCACCCCGACCGTCTCGATCCAGCCGGTCGGCAACCTCACCCTCGTCAACCTGCCGACCTTCTACCGCGCCACCTGGTCCAACGACGCAGGCCTGCAACCGGGCGAGATCAGCCAACCCGTCCAGCTCCTGACCTGGTCCGTCCAGTTCCGGGTCACCGCCCACACCTACGACTACCACTTCGGCGACGGCACCAGCACCGGCCCGGTCACCGACGCCGGCGGGGTCTACCCCGACGGCGCCATCCGGCATACCTACACCCGCCCGATCGCCGCCGCCCACGTCAGGGTCGACACCACCCTCACCGGCCAGTTCCGCGCCAACGGCGGCCCATGGGTCGACCTCGACACCGTCGCCGACCTCCAGAACGAACCGGTCACCACCCTGCACGTCGCATCAGCCCACGCCCGCCTCGTCACACACTGACCCAGACGGCGACCACACGATCGCTCGACCGCTCGTGGGCAGCATCGTCCGGGTCATGACACGGAGAATGCTGCCCACGAGCCACCCCGGTCGTCTGCGGAGCCACGGGCTAGCCTGACCAGCGTGACCACCCTGCGGCCCTTGGCGATCGAGCCCGGTCCCCGCGCCGCATCCGCGATCCCCCCTGCTCCGACGAGCCCTCGACGGCGAGTTCGCCGCTCTCCCGTATGCCGCGGGCAGCGCGGCCCCGCCACTCCCCGACAGAATCTCCCCTGACGACGGCACGGCCCTGGTCGTCGGCACGTCGGGCTCGACCGGCACACCGAAGCTGGCGATGCTGCCGGCCAGCGCACTGCGCGCGAGCGCCGACGCCACCCATGAGCGGCTGGGTGGGCCCGGAACCTGGCTGCTCGCGATGCCGCCGCACCACATCGCCGGAGTCCAGGTGATGCTGCGCTGCATCGCCGCCGACACCCAGCCCGCCTTCGTCGATCTCACCTCGGGCTTCCGGCCAGCGGCCTTCGCCGAGGCCGTGACGGCCCTGCCGGGCGACCGCCGCTACACAGCGCTCGTCCCCACGCAGCTCGTCCGGGTGCTGGCCGACGACCACGCGACCCGTGCGGCCGCGACCCTCGACGCGGTCCTCGTCGGTGGCGCGGCCAGCAGCCCCACTCTCCTCACCCACGCCCGCGACGCCGGGATCACGGTGGTCACGACCTACGGCATGAGCGAAACGGCAGGTGGCTGCGTCTACGACGGGGTGCCGCTGCGACCCAGCCGGGTGAGCACTGCCCCGGACGGGCGGCTGCACCTGGGTGGCGCGACCCTGGCCAGCGGCTACCTCGGCCAGCCCGACCTCAGCGCAGCGGTGTTCGTCACCGACGCCGACGGGCTGCGGTGGTTCCGCACCGACGACGCCGGACACCAGGACGCCGACGGGCGTTGGCGGGTCGATGGCCGTCTCGACGACCTGATCACCACGGGCGGACTCAAGGTCTCACCCCGGCTCGTCGAGGAGGCGCTGCTCGAGCACCTTGACGCCGTCGAGGAGGTGGTCGTGGTGGGGACCCCTGACCCCGAGTGGGGTGAGCTGGTCGCCGCCGCAGTGACGGTGCGGGCCGGTGCCGCGGCACCCACGGCGAGCGACGCACGGACGGTGCTGCGCGGCATACTGCCTGATCACGCGCTGCCTCGACGTCTCGTGGTCCTCGAGGTCCTGCCGTTGCGCGGCCCTGGCAAGCCGGACCGAAGGGCGCTCCGCGAGGCCTTGGCGACGCATGACACGATGGAGCCATGATCCGGCTGCTCCCGTGGCTGCTGACGATCGCGCTGACCATCTACGCGGTTGTTGACTGCGTCCAGACCGACGACCGCGCCGTCCGCGGACTGCCGAGGGTCGTGTGGGTGCTGCTCATCCTGCTTGTTCCCGCTCGTGGGGTCCATCGCGTGGCTGATGGCCGGTCGCCCGCAGCGACCGCGACCCGGTCGGGGTGGCCCAACTCACCCTCCCGGCGCCCCGCGTGGCCCCGACGACGACCCAGACTTCCTCCGTAGGCTCTAGTCGCCCAGCCAGCTCCAGCCACCGTCGACAGAACGAGAACAGCACCCCGAATGGCCACCCCCGCCCAGTGGATCGCCGGCGCCCGCCCGCGCACCCTCCCCGCCGCAGTCGCCCCCGTCATCATCGGCACCGCCGCCGCAGCACCCCTGGACAAGGCCAACCTCGGCCTCGGCCTGCTCGCGCTCCTGGTCTCCCTGGGCCTCCAGGTGGGCGTCAACTACGCCAACGACTACTCCGACGGCATCCGCGGCACCGACGGCGAGCGGGTCGGACCGGTCCGGCTCGTCGGCCAGCACCTCGCAAACCCCGACAACGTCAAGCTCATGGCGTTCGCGTTCTTCGGGTTCGCCGGGCTGGTGGGACTCGCCCTGGTCGCGCTGAGCCAGGCCTGGATCATGATCCCGCTCGGAGCGCTGGCCGTCGTGGCCGCGTGGAAGTACACCGGGGGCTCGAACCCCTACGGCTACCGGGGCCTCGGCGAGGTCTACGTCTTCGTCTTCTTCGGGCTGATGGCCACCCTCGGCACGCTCTACACGCAGACCCACCAGGTCACCCGTGCCGGTGTCGCCGGTGCGGTGGGCGTCGGCGCGATCGCCTCAGCCATCCTCGTGGTCAACAACCTGCGCGACATCCCGACCGACCGCGAGAGCGGCAAGCTGACCCTGGCCGTCCGGCTCGGCGACACCCGCACCCGCGCCTTCTACCTGCTGCTGGTCGCGGTGGCCGCGGTCATGGTGCTGGTGGTCGCCGTCGACTACCCGTTCGCGCTCATCGCCCTGCTGGCCCTGGCCCTGCTGTGGAAGCCGGTGCAGGTGCTCCGTGCTCGCGCCACCGGTGCGGCGCTGGTGCCGCTGCTCGCCGCCACGGGCCTGTTCGAGGTGGCGTATGCCGTGCTGCTGGCGGTCGGCGTCGTCATCAGCCCCGCGGGGCAGTAAGCAGCCTCAGCGGTACTGCGACGGACTGCCGCCGTCGGCCTCGGTGTCCTCAGCGGCCTCGTCGGACTCGCCCGCCTTGACGCGCTTGGCCTCGGCCCGGCGCTCGACCGCCGCCGCCAGCTGCCGCGCCGTCTCCTCGCGGAACCGCGCCAGCACGAAGTAGGACAACACCATCGAGATCAGCGCGCTCAGCGCGAGCAGCGGGATCTCCTGCTCGCGGCTGCGCAGACCGAGCAGCCACAGCAGGGAGAGCACGCCGAAGAAGATCAGCAGGCGCAGGACGGAGTAACGCAGCATGGCCTACAGCCCCGAGTAGGAGTGCTGGCCCACGAAGAAGACGTTGACCACGGCGAAGTTGACGATGAGGCAGGCGTAACCCGCCAGCGCGATGTAGTTGGCGGTCTGGCGGGAGATGCCGCTCGTGGCGCGCGAGTGCAGGTAGGCGGCGTAGACCACCCAGATCACGAACGTCCACACCTCCTTGGGATCCCAGTTCCAGTACGAGGCCCAGGCCTGGCGGGCCCAGATGGCGCCGGCGATGAGGGTGAAGGTCCACAGCGGGAACGCGACGACGTACAGGCCGTAGGCAGTGCGCTCGATGCTCGTCGTCTCGGGGAACCGGTCGAGCAGGCTCGGCCGACCAGAGCGCTGGAGCGCGTCCTTGATCAGGTAGACCGCGCTGGCGGCGGCGCCGAGGGTGAACACCGCGGTGGACAGCACGGCCACCGTCACGTGGATGACCAGCCAGTAGCTCCTGAGCGACGGCATGAGCTCGGCGGCCTGGGTGTACCAGACGGCAACCGCCATGCCGAGCACGAGCAGCACCGGCCCGGTGATGAACAGCCCCAGCCAGCGCAGGTCGCGGCGGGTGGACCAGATGCAGTACGCGAGGGAGGTGAACATCGACCCCATCACGGCGAACTCGAACATGTTGCCCAGCGGCCACCGGTCGACGGCCAGGCCACGCAGCACGATCGACAGCAGCAGCAGCAGGCCACCCAGCCACGTGGTGGTCGAGGCGATGCCGGCGGCCTTGCGGGCCCGCAACGGGACCTCCTGCTCGGTATGCCGCGCCGCCGGCATACCGGGTGCCTCGCCTGCGCCGTCGGTGGGCGCCCCCGCACCCACGAGCTCGCGGTCACGCTCCACCGCCGGCGTCTCGGCGCGGGCAGCGACGCGGTCGCGAGCCGGCAGCAGGCCCGCGAGGTAGAACGCGTGGCACAGCATGGCGAGCGTGAAGACGGCCATCGCCGAGTAGAGGCTGAGGTTGGCGTACCCGGCGAGGGTCTCGTTGGTCATGGTCTGCGGTCCAATCTGGTGGCCGATCGTGCCTGCACGGCGGCGAGGACCTCCTCGACCACCTCGTGAAGTCCTTCGTCGTCGCCCTTGGCGAGGCCGCCGACGGACACCACGGTACGGCCCCGGTCGGCGGCAGGGGAAACCCGGACGAACACCCGGCGCCGCTTGATGACCAGCGTGCCGATGAGGCCGGCCAAGGCTGCCAGGGCCGCGCCGAGGGTGATGAACTTGCCGGGGTCGTGGCGCACCGAGAGCCCGGCGAAGCGGTCGACCCGGTCGAACGTGATCGAGCCGCGTCCGCCCGGCAGCACGAAGGTCTTGCCCGGCTGGAGCCAGATCCGCAGGGGCTGCCCGTTGGTGGCCTTGACCTGGGTCAGCTTCGAGGTGTCGAGCGTGTAGACCGACTGCGGACGCCCGCCGGGGAAGAGGTCGCCCTCGAAGAGGGTCAGCGCCAGGGCCGGGTTCTTGTCGTCCGGGAAGGCGGACGACGGCCCGAGGTTCTTGTCGATGATCGCCGTGGGCAGGAACAGGCCCGAGAAGCCCAGCTGCTGGGGTTGTGCGCCCGGCACCTTGATGGCGCCGACGGACTTGTAGTTGTTGTCCTGGGCGAGGAACGGCACCGGCCCGCTGAAGACCGGGGTGCCCTTGGCGTCGCGGACCGTGACGACCGGTGCGTAGCCGTTGCCGAGGAGGAAGACGCCGGCGCCGTCCATCTCGAGGGGGTCGTTGACCTTGATGATGGTCGTGGTCGGGGTGGCACCCGGGGTCGCGGTCGCGGTGACGTGGGCAGTGAAGTCGCGTGGCTGCCCGAACTGGCCACGCCCGGTGACGGTCTCCTCGAAGGTCGCGTCGAGGGCGTTCACCGTGATGGTGAACGGCGAGAGGTTCTCAGAGTTCACCCACGGCCCCGGCGCGAAGGTGTCGTAGCGCGACAGGGTGTTGGCGAAGGTCTCTCCGACCGGGACGATGACGTCGCCCTTCCAGCCGAACAGGTGCCCGATGGCGACGCCGACGATGACGCCGATGAGCGACAGGTGGAAGAGGAGGTTGCCGGTCTCCTTGAGGTACCCGCTCTCGGCGCTGACCGACCCACCATCATGGGCGTGCACTCGGAAACGCTTGCGCCGCAGCACCTCTCGCGCAGCGTCGAGCACGGCGTCGGGCTCGGCATCGACCTCAGCCTGGGCGTGCACACCGAGGCGTTCGAGGCGTTGCGGGGCGCGCGGTGGCGTCGAGCGGAGCGCCCGCCAGTGCACCCGGCTGCGTGGCAGGACACAGCCGACGAGCGAGATGAACAGCAGGAGGTAGATCGCGGCGAACCACGGCGAGGCGTAGACCTCGAAGAACCCGAACTTGTCGAGCCACGGCCCGAGCGTGGTGTGCTGGGCGATGTAGTCGGCGGTGCGCGCGGGGTCGATGCTCCGCTGGGGCCAGATCGACCCGGGCAGGGCGCCGATCGCCAGCAGCAGCAGCAGGAACAGCGCCGTGCGCATGCTCGTGAGCTGACGCCACATCCAGCGCAGCCAGCCGATCGTGTCGAGCGGTGGCTGCGTCGTCGGGTCGGGCGCCGACGCGGTCTTCGTGACAGTCACTCAGACCACCGTCACGAATCCGTCGACCAGCGCGGTCTGGAGCCAGTGGGTCCAGCTCTCCCACACTCCGGTGACGAGCATGAGCCCGATCGCCAGGAGCAGCGCCCCGCCGAACAGCTGGATGCCGCGTTGCCGCTTGCGCAGGAACGTCGAGACCGCACCGAACTTCTCGTATGCCGCGGCGATGACCAGGAACGGCACGCCCAGCCCGAGGGAGTACGCGACCGCCAGGATGATGCCGCGGGTGACGGCCGACTGGCTCGAGCTGGTCGTCGCGAGGATGGTGACAGCGCCCAGGGTCGGGCCCGTGCACGGGGCCCAACCCAGGCCGAACAAGGCTCCCAGGAGCGGCGCGCCCGCCAGACCCGACGCCGGGCGGCGGTGCAGCTTGAGCTCCCGCTGGGACCCGGCGCCGACGAAGACCAGACCCATGAGGATCACGAGCACCCCGCCGAGCCGCATGAGCACGTCGCGGTGGACCACCAGCGCTGCACCGATACCGGCGAGGAACGCGGTCGTCAGGATGAACACCACGCTGAACCCGATGACGAACAGCAGCGCCCCGACCACCATCCGGTGCCGCTTGCGTTGCTCGAGCGACTCGTCGGACAGCCCGGTCACGTAGCCGAGGAAGCCGGGGACGAGGGGCAGCACGCACGGCGAGGCGAACGACACCATCCCGGCGAGCATGGCGACGGCGAGCGCGACGGGAAGCGCGCCAGAGTTCACCGTGTCGGTGACGTCAGCAGTCATCGGGGATCGGGCCTAGCCCTTCGTCAGGACGTCGTCGACGAGCCCGGTCAGGGTCGATGCGGTGACCTGGCCGTTGACCCGCGCCGCGATGCGGCCGGTGGTGTCGAGGACCAGGGTCGTCGGAGGCGAGGAGACCTTGCCCTGCAGGTCGAGGATGAGCAGCCCGGACTCGTCGTTGAGGGAGGGGTAGGTGAGGCCGTGCCGGGCCGCCGTGGCCACGCCAGACGCGGGGTTGTCGCGGGTGTTGATGCCCATGAACACCACCGGCTTGCCCGAGGTGGAGAACGACGTCCACGTCTTCTCCAGCTCCGGCGCCTCGGCCTGGCAGGGCCCGCACCACGAGGCCCAGACGTTGAGGACGACGACCTTGCCGGCGGCATCCTTCACCGACCACGGCTGGTTGGTCAGCGTCGTTCCCTTGAGGTCGACCGGCTTGCCACGCTTGTCGGCAGCGATGGCCTCGACCGCTCCGTCGCCGGAGATGTACCCCTTGCGGCTGCCGTCCTTGGCCTGCGCGGCGATGCTGTTCGGGTCCTGCGAGCACGCCCCGAGGGCGGACACCGCGAACACGAGGAGCGGGGCAGCGAGCAGCGCGAGCGCACGCGGCATACGAGACGCGCTCACCTGGTGCCTCCGACGGACTGCGCGAGGAGGCCGGCGGCGGGCTCGGAGTAGGTCACCGAGGTGAGGTCGTCGCCGAGGTAGGTGAGGGTCGTGAGGGACGCGAGTCGGCACTCCCGTTTGCGCGGGTCGTGCCACAACCGCTTGCCCATGAGCGCGTTGCGGACGGTCCAGATCGGCAGCTGGTGCGAGACGATGACGGCCTCGTGGCCGCGCGCCGCCGCCCGCACGTCGTCGATGGCCGCGGCCATCCGCTGGGCGATCTCGGCGTACGGCTCGCCCCAGGACGGCCGCAGCGGGTTGGTGAGCTTGGACCAGTGCCGCGGATGGACGAACGCCCTGGGCGTCATGCCGGCGACGCGGACCCCCTCGAAGACGTTCGCGGCCTCGATGACCCGGTCGTCGGTGGTGATCGGTATGCCGTGGGCCTCGGCGACCGGGGTGGCCGTCTCCTGGGCGCGCTGCAGCGAGGACGCGACGACCTGGGTCACGTCGTGGTCGGCCAGGTGGTTGGCGACGACCCGCGCCATCTCGTGGCCGAGGTCGGACAGGTGGAACCCGACGAGCTGGCCGTAGAGCACGCCTTCGGGGTTGTGCACTTCACCATGGCGCAACAGGTGCACGACGGTGCGGGTGGGCGTCTTCACCTGTCGATTGTCGCAAACGCCGCGGCGGCCGCCGACGCCGCCGCCGGGAGGGCGGCCACGATGCGCTCGACCGCAACACTGTCGTGGGCGGCGCTGACGAACCAGGACTCGAAGGCGCTGGGCGGCAGGTAGACGCCCTGGCTCAGCATCGAGTGGAAGAACGCGGCGAAGGCGGGGACGTACTGCGCGCGAGCGTCGTCGTAGTCGTGCACAGGGTCCTCTCGGAAGAAGACGCTGAACATGCTCCCCGCGCGCTGGATGACATGGGGGACGCCCGCGGCGGTGAGGTGCTCGGTCAGCGATGCGGTGAGGGTGTCGGCCACCGAGCCGAGTCGGGCGTAGACCTCGGGGGTGCACTGGGTCAGCGTCGCGAGGCCGGCGGCAGTGGCGACCGGGTTCCCCGAGAGGGTGCCTGCCTGGTAGACCGGGCCGAGCGGCGCGAGCAGGGCCATCACGTCGGCGCGACCGCCGAAGGCCGCGGCCGGGAACCCGCCACCCATCACCTTGCCGAAGGTGAACAGGTCAGGCTCGCCGGCGGCATACGGCCCCTCGAGGCCGAACCACCCGCTGGCCGAGCAGCGGAAGCCGGTCATCACCTCGTCGGAGATGAGCAGGGCCCCGTGGGCGGCCGTGATCCGGCGCAAGCCCTCGGTGAACCCGGGCGCCGGTGGGACGACGCCCATGTTGCCCGGCGAGGCCTCGGTGATCACGGCAGCGATGTCATGACCCCGCTCGGCAAAGGCCGCCTCGACCGCTGCGAGGTCGTTGTAGGGCAGCACGATCGTCTCGGCGGCCATCTCCTTGGGGACGCCGGCCGAGTCGGGCAGGGCGAACGTCGCCACGCCCGAGCCCGCCTGCGCGAGGAGCGAGTCGACGTGGCCGTGGTAGCAGCCGGCGAACTTCACGATGAGCGAGCGACCGGTGTAGCCGCGCGCCAGCCGGATCGCGCTCATGGTCGCCTCGGTGCCGCTGGAGACCAGCCGGACCTGCTCCACGGGGTCGACCCGCCGCACGATCTCCTCGGCGAGCGCGACCTCGTTCTCGCTCGGCGTGCCGAACGAGAAGCCCTTGGCAGCGGCCCCCGCCACCGCCGCGCGGACGGCTGGGTGGCCGTGGCCGAGGATCATCGGGCCCCACGAGCACACCAGATCGACGTACTCGCGGTCGTCCGCGTCGCGCAGGTACGGGCCGTCGGCGCTGACCATGAACCGCGGAGTGCCGCCGACTGCCCGGAAGGCCCGGACGGGCGAGTTCACCCCGCCCGGAGTCACCGCCAGGGCGCGCTCGAGCAGCGCCTCGGAGGCGGGGGCGGCATAGGGGTAGGCCGAGTGGTCAGCGGTCATGCCTGCCATCCTCCCAGCCGCGCCTGTGCGCACACTGCACGGGGCGGTCGCCGGGTCAGGATGAGGACGCGGCCTCGTGCGCCTCGGCTTCCTCGACGACGGCGGGGTGGTCACCGCCGCCCGGGGCCAGGGCGGAGCGGATGGCGTCCATCGCGTCGCCCAGGCAGGCGAACAGCTCGGGGGTCACGTTGCCGATGACCGTCCGGCGGACGCTCTCGACGTGGATCCGGGCCATGTCCTGCACGGCCCCCCAACCAGCGTTCGTCAGGACCAGCTCGACCCCCCGCTTGTCCTCCAGGCAGGCCTCGCGGACCACCCAGCCGCGCCGCTCGAGACGGCTTGCCGTGTGGGTCAACCGGCTGCGCGACTGCACGACGAGGTCGGCCAGGCTCGACATCCGCAGCCTGCGCCCCGGCGACTCCGAGAGCATCGAGATGATCTCGTACTCCGTCAGCTGCACCCCGTGGGACTGCAGGTCGCGGTCGAGAGCCTCCTCGATGAGCCGGCTCCCCCGCAGGTAGGCCCGCCAGGCCCGCTGTTCGTCGTCGCTGAGCCACTGCGGCTCGGCTGAGGAGGTGCTCATGGGGGTGAAGTATGGCACCCCTCACGATTAGTTGAAATATAAATGATGCCTGCTATGTTGAAGGGGACGAAGCGATCGGGAGAGTCCCGGCGCAGCAACCCCTAGGAGACACCATGGCACGCATCACCGACCTCCCCGCTGGCACCTGGACCGTCGACCCCGCGCACAGCGAGCTCGGCTTCGTCGCACGCCACCTGATGGTGACCAAGGTCCGCGGCCAGTTCAAGGAGTTCGAGGGCACGGTCAAGGTGGGCGAGTCCATCGCCGACTCGCAGGTCAGCGCCGTTGCCCAGCTTGGCTCCGTCGACACCGGCTCGGCCGACCGCGACGCGCACCTGAAGTCCGCGGACTTCTTCGACGTCGAGAACAACCCGACCATGAGCTTCACCTCCACCGAGGTCACCGAGGACTCCCTCAAGGGCGACCTCACCATCAAGGGCGTCACCAAGCCGGTCGAGTTCGAGCTCGACTTCGGCGGCGTCGCGACCGACCCGTGGGGCAACCAGAAGGCCGGCTTCGAGGCCTCGACCGAGATCAACCGCAAGGACTGGGGTCTGGAGTGGAACGTCGCCCTCGAGGGTGGCGGCGTGCTCGTCTCCGAGAAGATCAAGATCAACCTCGACATCCAGCTCCTGAAGACTGCCTGAGTCTGAGCAGGACGTGAGCATGGGGGCCGGTTCCGACAAGAACCGGCCCCTTTCGCGCGCCCCCACCCCGACTTATTGCCCCGAATCCACCGTTTTCGGGGTCGAAACCACCCCTCGGGGTCGACTCAGGGCAATAAGTCGAGGACGTCGAGGGCGTAGTAGGTGAGGATGATCTGCGCGCCGGCGCGCCGGATGTTGAGCAGCGACTCGAGGATCGCCCGGTCGCGCTCGATCCACCCGTTGGCCGAGGCCGCCTCGATCATCGAGTACTCGCCCGAGATCTGGTAGGCCGCGACCGGCACGGGCGACATGGCAGCCGCGGCGGCGACGATGTCGAGGTGCGGCATAGCGGGTTTGACCAAGACGATGTCGGCACCCTCGGCGATGTCGAGCTCCAGCTCGCGCAGCGCTTCGGTGGCGTTGGCCGGGTCCTGCTGGTACGTCGCGCGGTCGCCCTCCAGCGAGGACTGGACCGCCTCGCGGAACGGGCCGTACAACCCCGAGGTGTACTTCGCGGCATACGCGAGGATGAGGGTGTCGGTGAAGCCCTGCGCGTCGAGCGCGGCGCGCACGTAGGCCACCTGGCCGTCCATCATCCCTGACAGCCCCAGGACCTGGGCACCGGCACGAGCCTGGGCGAGGCCCATCGCGGCATACCGCTCGAGGGTGGCGGCGTTGTCGACCCGCCCGGCGTCGTCGAGCACCCCACAGTGGCCGTGGTCGGTGAACTCGTCGAGGCAGAGGTCGGCCATGACGACGAGCCGGTCGCCGACCGCATCGGCCACCGCACGCAGGGCAACGTTGAGGATACCGTCGGGGTCGTCGGCGCCGGAGCCCACGGCGTCCTTGGCCGATGGCACCCCGAACAGCATGATCCCGCCGATGCCCGCGTCGGCCGCAGCGACTGCCTCGGTCACCAGGGTCTCGACGGTGTGCTGGACCACGCCCGGCATGGCCGTGATCGGCACGGGCGACGTGATGCCCTCGCGGACGAACACCGGCAGCACCAGTTCGGCGCGGTGCAGCCGGGTCTCGGCGACGAGCCGGCGGATCGCTGGCGACTGCCGGAGCCGACGAGGCCGGATGACCGGCCCCGTCGGCCTACGCGCGTCGGTCACTACTTGGCCCGGCGCCGCGAGGACGTCTTCTTGGCGCTCGGCCGCACCACGGTATCACCGGCTTCGGCGGCCGCAGTCGCCAGGCCCAGCCCGAAGTCGGCGAGCGCGTCGACCAGGGCGTCGGAGGAGGCCTCGGGCGCGAGCACGTCGACCCGCAGCCCGTGCTCCTCGGCGGTCTTGGCGGTAGCCGGACCGATGCAGGCGATCACCGTCGACGGGTGCGGCTTGCCGGCGATCCCGACGAGGTTGCGCACCGTCGAGGACGAGGTGAACACGGCCGCGTCGAACTGGCCGCCCTTGATGGCCTCGCGGATGTGCGCGGCGGGCGGCGCCGCGCGCACGGTGCGGTATGCCGTGACGTCGTCGACCTCCCAGCCCATCTCCTGCAGGCCCGCGACCAGGGTGTCGGTGGCGATGTCGGCGCGCGGCAGGAAGACCCGGTTGATGGGGTCGAGCACCTCGTCGAACGGCGGCCAGTCGGCCAGCAGCCCGTTCGCGGAGTTCTCACCCGACGGCACGAGGTCGGGCACGATGCCCCACTCGCGCAGCGCCTCGGCCGTGACCCCGCCGACAGCGGCGATCTTGAGCCCGGCGAAGGCCCGTGCGTCGAGCCCGAACTCCTCGAACTTCTCACGGACGGCCTTGACGGCGTTGACCGAGGTGAAACCGATCCACTCGTAGCGTCCGGTCACCAGACCCTTGACGGCGCGCTCCATCTGCTGGGGCGTGCGCGGCGGCTCGACGGAGATCGTGGGGACGACCTCGGCAGTCGCGCCATAGGACTCCAGCCGGGCGATCGTCGTGCCCGACTGCTCCTTGGTGCGGGGCACCAGGACGTTCCATCCGAACAGCGGCTTGGTCTCGAACCACGAGAGGTTCTCGCGCAGCGCGACGGTCGACCCCACCACGGCCAGGGCCGGGAACTCGACGCTCTTCATGACCTTGGCGACCTGGCCGAGCGTGGAGACCCGCGTGGACTGCCCGATGGTCGTGCCCTTCTCGGTCAGCGCCACCGGGGTGTCGGCGGTGCGGCCAGCCGCGAGCAGCTTGCCGAGCGCGACCGCGAGGTCCTCAGGGGGTCCGAGCAGCACCACGGTCACCGACTCGGCGACCGAGGCCGACCAGTCGACTGCGCGGTCGTTCGCGGAGATCACGTGGACCGCGGGCGAGCTGCTCGACGTCAGCGGGATGCCGGCGTATGCCGGGACTGCGGAGACCGCGCTCACCCCCGGGACGACGTCGAAGCCGATCGCGGCCTTGTGGCAGGCCAGCGCCTCCTCGGCGAGCCCGTTGAAGGTGCCCGGGTCGCCGTCCATGAGGCGCACCACGAGTCCGCCGCGAGCAGCCTTGGCAGCCTTGACGACGAGCTTGGCCCGCATCGCGTGGGTCAGCGGCTGACCGTGGTCGCCGTGCCCGGCGTCGACGATCTCGACGTCGGGGCGGCAGTACCTGGCCACGACGCCCTCACGGGCGACCTGGTCGATCACGACGACGTCCGCGGCGGCGAGGAACTCGACCGCCCGCACGGTCATCAGGCCGGCATCGCCGGGGCCGGCGCCGACGAAGGCGACGCGGCCGGGCTGGCGGCCGGGCTTGGGGGTGGTGGTGGCAGTGGTGGTGGTCGAGCGCGAGGGGCTCACAGTGCACGCTCCGTGCTGTTGGGTGCTGGGCTGCGGTCGGGGGCGGCGAGCGGATGGTCTCCGGTCGCCCCGGCTGGGTCTGGGCGCCAGCGCGCGTGGTCGGCCTCGGGCGACGACGAGGGTCGCGACGAGGACGACGACGAGGGTCGCGACGAGGACGAGGACGAGGACGAGGCGGACGATGAGACCGACGACGAGGGGGCGACCAGGGAGTCGGCACCGTCCTCGAGCAGCAGGGCCGCCAGGCGCTGGCCGATGGCCTCGGCCTGACCCACGGGGCCGACGAGGGAGCGACGCAGGTCGAACGACCCGTCGACTGCGCCGACAAAGGCGCGGAGCGACAGCTCGAGGCCGTCGTCGCCCTCGACGACCTCGGCGAGGGCCCCCACGGGCGCCGAGCACCCGGCCTCGAGGGCGGCCAGCAGTGCGCGCTCGGCCGTCACCGCCGCGCGGGTGTCGGGGTCGTCGAGCGCCCGCAGGAGCTCAATGGTGACCTGGTCGTCGGAGCGGCACTCGACCGCCAGCGCTCCCTGCCCGGGGGCAGGCAACATCTGCAGCGGGTCGAGGACCTCGGCGGCGTCGTCGAGGCGCCCGAGGCGGGCAAGCCCGGCGCGGGCGAGGACCACGGCATCGACGGCGCCCTCGCGGGCCAAGCCGATCCGGGTGTCGACGTTGCCCCGGATGTCCTTGAACTCCAGCCCGAGGCCGAGCGCGGCGAGCTGGGCCACCCGGCGCGGTGATCCGGTGCCGACGACGGCGCCGTCACCGAGCTCACCAAGACCCGCACCAGACGTGCTGACCAGCACGTCGCGGGGGTCCTCGCGGACCGGCAGGGCAGCGATGACCAGACCCGGCTCAGGCGCGGTCGGCAGGTCCTTGAGCGAGTGCACCGCGAGGTCGACCTCACCGGCGAGCAGGGCCTGGCGGAGTGCGGTGGCGAACACGCCGGTCCCGCCCAGCGAGCTGAGCGGCGCGCTGGAGGTGTCGCCCTCGGTGACGATCTCGACGAGCTCCACCTCGTGACCCCGGGCCCGCAACAGGTCGGCCACCCAGTCGGACTGGGTCGTGGCCAGCGTGCTGCGGCGGGTGCCGAGTCGCAGGACGGCGCTCACGCCAGACCACCTCGCTCGGGGGGCACCAGGGCGGTGACGGCTTCGCCGGGGCGCAGGTCGAACAGCTGGCGCAGGGCCTGGGCGTAGTCGTCGCCCTGCCCCCCGACCGCCAGCTCCTTGACCCGCACGGTGGGGGTGTGGAGCAGCTTCTCGACGATGCGGTGCACCGCGAGCTGGACCTCGGCGCGCGTCTGCTCGTCGAGGTCCGGCAGGCGCTGGTCGAGGCGGGTGAGCTCAGCGGCGACCACGTCTGCCGCGTGGGACCGCAGCGCGGCCACTGTCGGCGCGACGGACTCGGCCGCACGGGCCGTGAGGTATGCCGCGACCTCACCGATGACGAGGTCGGCGACCTCCTGCACCTGCGGCGGCGTGGTGCCACCGGAGAGCTGGTCGCCGAGTGCGGCGAGCCCTGCGACGCTGACGCCACTCAGGGAGTCGACCTCGGGGGCCACGTCGTGGGGCAGCGCGAGGTCGATGTAGACCTGCGGGCGGCCGCCACGCGCCACCTGAGCGTCGCCGGCCCCGGCCAGGTCGACCACGACCCCCGTCGAACCGGTGCAGGAGATGACGACATCGGCGCCGGCGAGCGCCGCCGGCAGCTCGCCCAGGGGGCGGGCCGCCCCGCCGACGCGCTCGGCGAGCCGGGTGGCCTTGGCCAGCGTGCGGTTGACCACGGTGATGCTGCGGGCGCCGACCCGCGTGACCGTCGTGGCGGCGAGCGAGCTCATGGCACCGGCACCGACGACGAGCACGTCGAGCCTGCTCAACGACCCGAGCTCGCGTTCGGCGCGGGCCAGTCCCGCCTCGACCAGCGAGACGCTCACGGCGTCGATACCGGTCTCGGTGTGGGCGCGCTTGCCCACCCGGAGGGCTTGCTGGAACAGGCTGTTGAGGGCCGGGCCGACCTGACCGGCGCGCTGGCCCTCGCGCAGCGCGGTGCGCATCTGCCCGAGGATCTGGGCCTCACCGACCGCCATGGAGTCGAGCCCGCAGGCGACCGTGAAGGCGTGGGCGATGGCGCGGTCCTCGTAGTGGACGTAGAGGTGCTCACGCAGCTCGTCGGGTGCGACACCAGTCACCTCGGTCAGGGCCTCGGCGATGTCGGTGACCGCGCCGTGGAAGGTGAGGGACTCGGCATACACCTCGGTGCGGTTGCAGGTGGAGACCACGATGGCCTCGGAGAGGTTCTCGCGCCGGGTCAGGCTCGCGGCGAGCGCGGCGCGGCCGGCCGGGTCGAGCGACATCGACTCGAGCAGGGGCAGGGGGGCGGTGTGGTGGGACAGCCCCAGAATCACCAGGCTCATCGGGCCACCGCCGTCGCGATCGACGCGAGGTCTCCCTCGGCCAAGGCCCTGCGCTGCTCGTGGAACGCGAGGATCTGCAGCTCGGTGGACAGGTCGACCTTGCGCACGTCGACGTCGTCCGGCACCACGAGCACACAGGGTGCGAAGTTGAGGATCGAGCGGACGCCCGCCGCCACGAGCTGGTCGCACACCGACTGGGCGGACGCGGCGGGAGTCGCGATGACCCCGATGGCCAGCCCCTGCTCGGCCACCAGGCCGGCCAGGGCGTCCATCGGCAGCACCGGCAGCCCAGCGATCAGCTGGCTGTGCAGGCCGGGGTCCTGGTCGAGCAGCGCGACGACCCGAAATCCTCGCGTCGCGAACCCGCTGTAGGCCGCCAGCGCATGGCCGAGGTTTCCCATGCCGATGATGGCCACGGGCCAGTCCTGGGTCAGCCCGAGCTCGCGGGAGATCTGGTAGGCGAGGTGGTCGACCTCGTAGCCCACCCCCCGCACGCCGTAGGAACCCAGGTGGGAGAGATCCTTGCGGAGCTTGGCGCTGCGCACACCGGCAGCGGCGGCCAGCTCCTCCGACGAGACCGACGCGATGCCCCGCTCGGCGAAACCCGTCAGGGCCCGGAGGTACTCGGGGAGCCGGGCGACCGTGGCGTCGGGGACGCCCCGACGGGTGCTCGGATCGGCAGACACGGTCTCTTGGGCTCCTTCTGTTCCAGGGCAGCCCGCACCTGGCTGGAGCGGACGGGAGCCCCGTCAGATTACGCTTTTGTGAACCGATGCACAAAGTCACAAGCGACCGCTGGGCCACGGGCGTGACCCACGTCACGGTGCAGGCTGGCTCAGCCCCCCAGGGCGGCTCGCAGCCGGGCCTCGTCGACCCGCCAGTAGTCGTGCTGGCGACCGTCGACCAGGGTCACCGGGATCTGCTCCCAGTACTGCTCCGCGAGCGCGGGCTCGTCCGCGATGGAGTGCTCCACCCAGCCCACCCCGAGGTCTGCGGTGACGCGCTCGATGACCGCTCGCGCGTCGTCGCAGAGGTGGCAGCCGGGCTTGGCGATCAGCGTCACCCGAGGCAGGGAAACAGGCACCACCTCACTGTATGCCGGGCACCCGGGGCGCGGCATACCCCTGCCGGCAGGTGCGGTGTGGCGCAGGTCTCCTGACAAAGGGGAGAAATTCGGGGAAACTGTCACGGTCAGGAGGTCACCATCCGGATACCCGCAACCGTCAGCACCGCGAGCCCTCTCGCGGTCCTGCGTCCTGCCCTGGTGACCTCAGCAGGCACAACGACGGGCTCCTCGCGGGGTTACGGACTCGCAGCGGCCACCACCGACTTCCTGGCCACGCTGCGCGTACTGCTCCAGCCTCGCCGGCGAGGCTGAGCAGTACGCGGAGACCATGCCCGGGGGCGACCGCGACGGCAGCACCGCCGCGCGAGCGGGCTTCGGCCCCGGTGAGGCCCCCCAGGACTTCGAGCGGATCTCGGCGCTGGTCGAACTGGCCCAGCGCGGCGACTCCGAGGCGTTCGGCATGCTCTACGAGCGCTACGTCGACGTCGTCTACCGCTACATCTACGTCCGGGTCGGCAGCCAGCAGCTCGCCGAGGACCTCACCTCGGAGACGTTCCTGCGGGCGCTGCGCCGGATGGACTCCTTCTCGTGGCAGGGCCGCGACATCGCGGCGTGGTTCGTGACGATCGCCCGCAACCTCATCACCGACAACGCCAAGTCGGCGCGGTTCCGCATGGAGGTCACGACCGCCGACATGCTCGACGCCGACCAGCGGATCGACGCACCCGACACCGAGGTCCTCGACCGGCTGCGCAACGAACGCCTGTTCGCCGCCGTGAAGGGCCTCAAGCCGGAGCAGGCCGAGTGCGTGGTCCTGCGGTTCCTGCAGGGGCTCAGCCTCTCCGAGACCGCCAAGGTGCTCGGCAAGTCCGAGGGCGCGGTCAAACAGCTCCAGCTCCGCGCCGTCCGCGCCCTGCACCGGGAGCTGGCCGATGTCGAGCTCTGACCACTTCGCATTTCGCTACGGATCGGCGCGTAACTTCCGTCCGGACCGCTCGTTCTCACCGCATAAGGCCGTTCACGCGGTGCCGCAACAACTGAGCAGGGAGGTGTCACCATGCCCGTGCTGAACCGCAGGGCAGACGCCTTCCAGCGCGCCCTCGAGGGCCAGCCCACCAGCGACACCCAGCTGTCCAGCCTGCTCACGACCGCAGACCAGCTGCGCACGGCCCGCCCCGGTCCCAGCCCGGACCCCGCGTTCGTCGCGGCGCTGCGCACCCGCCTCATGACCGAGGCCGCGAGCCTGCCGACCCCGAGCCCCGCCGCGGCCAGGTCCCGCGCCGAGCGTCGCGCGTCCGCCCGACCCACTCCCGTCGTCGTGGTCGTCGGTCATGGCCTGCCTCGCGCGCTGGCCGGTGCGGTGGCGTCGGCGCTGCTCGTCGGCGCCGTGGTCGGCGTCGCCTCACGCGGCTCGGTCCCCGGCGACAGCCTCTACCCCGTGAAGAGCTGGCTCGACAACGTCGCCGTGCGCCTGGCCGACAGCGACTTCGACCGCGGCCAGACCTACCTGACCCAGGCCCAGGAGCACATCTCCGACGCGCGCTCGGTGGTCGAGCGCCCCGGCGGCAGCCCGAGCGCCGACGACGTCAACGTCGCGGTGCAGCAGGCCATCGACAGTGTCCAGGGTGGCCAGCGCGCGCTGGACCGGTCGTATGCCGCGACGGGCAACCCGCAGGCTCTGCTCGCCATGCGCGACTTCACCGCGCGCGCCCTGCCGCAGGTCGAGGTGCTGCGTGCCGAGGCTCCGGCCGGGTCGCTGCCGCTCGTCGGCCGGCTCGAGGCGCTCCTGCAGGACAGCCAACAGGCCGCGCAGCGGCGGCTGGCGGCCTGCGGGGCACCGTGCGCCACCCTCGTTCCCAGCGCCTACAACCCGGCATCCCTGCCGGGGCCAGCGAGCACGAACCCAGCCGGCACGAACCCGTCGGCCCAGTCCGGATCCGGCAGCCTCGGGAGCCCTGGCGCGGTGGGTGCCGACGGAACGACCATCACCGTCCCCTCCACCGCCATCACCGGCGGCGCCGGTGGGGGCGCACCGTTGCCCCATGTGAGCGCCCCGGCGGGTGGCGTGGTCTCCGCCGGAGGCGGTGGCGCGAGCCTGGGCACCGGCGGGGTCGGCGTGCAGGTGCCTTCGGTGACGGCGACCGTGCCACTCGTGTCGAGCACCCTCAAGCTGCCGGCGCCATCGGTGTCCCTCGGCACCGGGGGCATCCGGGTCACGCTGCCGAGCTCCACGCTGCTGTCGACGACGCTGCCCGGCACCACGATCACCCTGCCCTGACGCGTCGGTCAGAACGTCGGTCAGAAGAAGACCGACCGCCGCTGCATGAGCAGTGAGTACAACGTCTGCTGGATCGTCTCGCGCACCTGGTCGGTGAGGTCGAAGACCAGCATCGGGTCGTCGGCAGCTCCCGGCCCGAGGTGCGCGGTCTCGACGGGCGACCCGAACTCGATGATCCACTTGCTCGGCAACGGGATCAGCCCCAACGGACCGAGCAACGGCCAGGTCGGTGTGATCGGGGCGTACGGGGCGCCGAACAGCCGCGCCACGGCCTTCATGTTGCCGATGATGGGGTAGATCTCCTCGGCACCCACGATCGAGCACGGGATGATGGGAACGCCGGTCTTCAGCGCCGCGGACACGAACCCGCCACGGCCGAACCGCTGCAGCTTGTAGCGCTCGGTGAAGGGCTTTCCGACACCCTTGAACCCCTCGGGCCAGACGCCGCAGAGCTCCCCGCTCGACAGGAGTCGCTCGGCGTCGGGGTTGGCGGCCAGGGTCGAACCGGACTTGCGGGCGACATTGCCGATCACCGGGGTCTGGAACACCAGGTCGGCCCCGAGCATGCGCAGGTGCCGATGCGCCGGGTGCTCGTCGTGCACGGCCACCTGGGTCATCAGCGAGTCCATGGCGATGGTGCCCGAGTGGTTGGCCACGACGAGGCCACCACCCTCGCTCGGGATGTTCTCGATGCCCCGCACCTCGACCCGGAACCACGAGCGGTAGAGCGGTCGCAGCACGGGCAGGTAGAAGCTGGTCGTGAAGTCCTCGTCGAAGCCGAACTCGTCGACGATGTAGTCGCCGGTCAGTCGCCTGCGCACGAACGACAAGGTCGAGGCGAGGTGGCGCTCCACATCGTCCGCGGAGATGCCAGCGGCCTCGGCGGCGACCCGCACGGCGGCGATCCCGGCGGTGAGCAGCTCCTCGATCCCCGGGGCGATGCTGCGCCGCGTCGACGCCGGCGGTGTTTCCTGCGCGGCGGGTACCTCGTCGCCGACGGCCTGGAGGGCACGGACGGGGCGCACGTCTGTATGCCGGGTGGCCGGCGTGGCCGCGGACCTCGCATCACGCACGGGCCGGACGGTCCGCGCGGCTCGGGCCGGGCGGGTCGTGCGTGCTCCCGAGCGAGCCACGGTCTTGGTGGTCGGCACGGCCTTCGCCACCGGCTGGGGGCGGTGCTTGGCCGAGCGGGTGGGCCGGTCCGACGTCGGGGTCGTGCCGGTCGGGGTCGTGCTGAGGGTCGTGCTGGGGGTCGTGCTGGGGGTCGTGCGGGTGGTCGGGCTGGGGGTCGTGCTGGTGGGGCCTGCGCCGGCCAGCAGCGGCGTGCTGCGCCGCTTCGCGCGCTCCCCCGACGCCCGCGCCGCACCCGCGGCCAGCGCCCCCGTCTTGCGCGGTTTCGCCGTCTTGGCCGTCTTGGCCGTCTTGGCCGTCTTGGCCGTCGTCGCGGCCTTGGTGGTGCGCGATGCGCCCGAGCTGGCGGCCATCAGTCATTCCTCCCTGCGGCCCACACGTGGCCGATTGCGTTGGCCGCCGTGCCTGCGACACCCGATACGGCGGAGCCCAGCGCGGCACTGCCGGGCAGGACCGACCCGATGCCCCGCACGTAGTCCTCGAAGGCCGCCCGGGTGGTGAACTCGGGCTCGTACCCGAGCACCTCGCGCATCCGCGTCGTGTCGAGTCCCCGGCCGTAGGCGAGGAACTGGACCTGGTCGCTGCTGAAGTCGGCCAGGCCGGCGCGCTTGAGCACCGCACCGAACAGCCCCGCCGCGGGCATCGGCAACGGGATCACCGCGCGGCCCGCGATCGCTGCCGCCTGGCTCACGGTGATGACGCCGTCTCCCGCGATGTTCGTGATGCCGGTCGACGGACCGGTCGTGGCCGCCAGCAATGTGCCGAGGGCGTCGGTCTCGTGGACGAACTGGAGGCGGGCGTCGTAGCCGAACGGCACCGGGATGACGGGGAGGGCGAAGTAGTCCGTGAGCGAGGTGCGGATGCCCGGGCCGATGATGTTGGCGAACCGCAGCACCGAGAGCTCGACATCGGGTCGGCGCCGGGAGAAGCCGCGCACGTAGCCCTCGACCTCGACGGAGTCCTTGCCGAACCCGGTGCGTGGCAGGGACTTGGGGCCCATGTCCTCGGTGAACATCGCCGGGTCGCGCGGGCTCGAGCCGTACACCGCCGCCGACGACTTCACGACCAGCCGCCGGATGCTGGGGGCCTTCTGGCACGCAGCGAGCAGCTGCATCGTGCCGATGACGTTGATCTCCTTCTGGGAGGTGCGTCCGCCGGCATTCGTGGGGGTGGCGATGACGTTCATGTGCACGACGGTGTCCACGTCGGACTGCGCGATGATCTTGCCGATCATCGGGTTGCGGATGTCCGCACGCACGAACTCGGCGCGGCCGATGTCGTGGGTGGGCGGGATCACGTCGACCCCGATGACGCGGCTGACCGATGGGTCGTTCGTGAGGGCCCGGGCGAACTGGCCGCCCAGATAGCGGGAGACGCCGGTCACGAGGACGACATCAGCCACAGTCTCTCCCGAGGGTCAACAGCATGGGCGGGGTCAGCAGGGGGCACCAGGATCATGGTGGCCGCGGTCCTCGCGACCGATGCCACCCTACCCAGCGGCTCCCCTGCGGTGCGCCGTGCGGGCCAGCCCGTGGACGCGGCGCTCGTCACACCGTGCGCCTGGAAAGACCCCGTGCGCCTGGAAAGACCCCGCGTGCAGGGAAAGACAGAAGGCCCCCGCATGGCGGGGGCCTTCGGTCACTTCTTGTTGCGACGCTGGTGGCGGGTCTTGCGAAGAAGCTTGCGGTGCTTCTTCTTCGCCATGCGCTTGCGACGCTTCTTGATGACAGAGCCCATGGTGTCCTCTTGTGTGGTGGTCGTGTTGCCGGACGGGGCAACGAACCAACGCACCACGCCGAACAGTGGACGTCACTCTAGCGGCCCAGCGGCCCACAGCCCAAACCCGCCGGTATGACGCGGCGGCGCCGGGCGCCCCGGCGGGCGCGCGAAGGGCGGGCCTGGACTGTCGTCCGGGCCCGCCCTTCGCAGTGCGGTCAGCACACCATCATGCGGTGTCGACGTACGACGTGTGCAGGTACTTGTGCACGGCGTCCTCCGGAACCCGGAAGGACCGCCCGACGCGGATTGCGGGAAGCTCTCCTGCGTGCACCATCCGGTACACCGTCATCTTCGACACGCGCATGATCGAGGCCACCTCGGCGACGGTCAGGAACCGCACCTCGGCGAGCTGTCGCTCGTTGGACATGATTACCTCGATCTTCTACACGCGCGCATCGCCGGCTTCCCCTCCGGCGGACCTCTACGCTCGTGCAGAAGGAACTGTAGGGGCTCATGTGACTCGTGGGGAAGTCAATGGCGAAACTTCTTGGCCGATGTCCAGCCGACACGCCGTGACGACCTGCGAAATCACCGCGACGTCAGTCGAACCACACGTCCAGTCCGTGCCACGGAAACACCGCCTCGCGGGTCGCCATGATGGCTCGGTCGACCGCGCTGTGGGGGTTGTACCCCAGGTCCCAAGGCTGGTGCCAGATCGGCCCGTCGGCGGGGTTGAGGTCACCCATCCGGCGAGGGCCTTCGCGGCCATAGCGCTGGCGCACGAAGTCCAGCCAGTCCTGCGGCACAGCGGTGGTCAGCGGGATGGGTCGGTGGGCCGCGATCGCGGTCAGGTGGGTCCACGTCCGCGGCACGACGTCGACCACCTCGTAGCCGCCGCCGCCGAGGGCCACCCACCGACCGTCGCACACCTCGTGGGACAGCCGGTGCAGTGCGTCGGCCGCGCCGCGCTGGGCGTCGACCGAGAGCGCCAGGTGGGCGAGCGGGTCCTGCGCGTGGGTGTCGCAGCCGTGCTGGGTGACGAGCACGTCGGGCTTGAAGGCGCGCACCACCGGCAGCGCCGTGGAGTGCAGGGCCCGCAGCCAGGCCGAGTCGCCGGTGCCGGGTGGCAGCGCGACGTTCACGGCGGTCCCCCTCGGCGCCGGGCCCACCGAGGTCGCCGGGAAAGCCGGTGCCGGGGAACAGCTCACGACCCGACTCGTGCAGCGAGACGGTCAGGACCCGGGGGTCGTCCCAGAAGATCCGCTCGACGCCATCGCCGTGGTGGACGTCGACGTCGACGTAGGCGACCCGACGCGCCCCGTGGTCGAGCAGCCACTGGATGCCCACCGCGATGTCGTTGTAGATGCAGAACCCCGACGCGTTGCCGCGCATGGCGTGGTGCAGCCCACCGCAGAAGTTCACCCCGTGGCGGGTGCGCCCCTCCCAGACGTCGGCGCACATCTGCCGGGTGCCCTCGGCGACCCGGGCGCTGGCCTCGTGCATGCCGCGGAAGGCCGGGTCGTCCTCGGTGCCGAGCCCGCGGCTCGCGTCGGCATCCGCAGGATCTGACGAGGCCGCGCGCACGGCATCGACGTAGGCGGGGTCGTGCACCGTGGTCAGGATGTCGTCACTCGGGACCGCAGGCGCGACGACCTCGACGTCGCCGCCGTCGAAGACCCCGAGCGCCTCACACAGCCGCGCGGTCAGGTCGAGCCGGACCGGGCTCATCGGGTGGCCGGGCCCGAAGTCGTAGGCAGTGAAGGCGTGGTCCCAGACCACCCGCACCTGTGAGGGCATGTCCGGCACGGTACCGGTGGGAGTCCGGCCACGACAGCCGAGCCCCCTGCGCGGACGCGGTAGCGTGCTGGTCTCACCAACGTCGGCCCGGAGGACGGTTGTGGCAAAGAAGCTCTACGAGGACGACGTCCTCGTCATCGGCCTCGGCCGGTTCGGCAGCGCCGTCGCCGTCGAGCTCCAACGACTGGGCCATCACGTCGTCGCCGTCGAGCGCGACCCCGTGCTGGCCGAGTCGTTCCTCGGCAAGGTCACCCGGATCGTCCAGGCCGACGCCAGCACGCCGCAGGCCGTCGCCAACCTCAAGGCCCGCAGCTACCAGCTCGCGGTCGTCGGCATCGGATCCTCCGTCGAGGCCTCGGTGCTCTGCGCGATGAACCTCGTGGACGCCGGCATACCGACCATCTGGGCCAAGGCCATCTCCCCCGAACACGCCCGCATCCTCGACCGCATCGGCGTCCACCACGTCGTCTCGCCCGAAGCCGAGAGCGGTCGGCGGGTGGCCCACCTGCTCAACGGCAAGCTGATGGACTACATCGAGTTCGACGACGGCTTCGCCATCGTCAAGATGAAGCCCCCGCAGGAGGCGATCGGCTTCACGCTCAAGCAGAGCGCGATCCGCAGCAAGTACGGCGTGACCGTCGTGGGCGTGAAGTCACCCGGCGAGGACTTCACGTATGCCGTGCCGGAGACGAAGGTCACGGCTCACGACACGCTCATCGTCAGTGGGCCCACGGACCTGCTCGACCGGCTCGCCTCGCGCCCCTAGCGTCCTGAGGGTGTCGTGAGGGCCGACTCGGACGCAGGTCAGAGGCGCGGCATACCGCGGTCTTCGCCGAGCGGGAGGACCATCGCGATCTCCTCCTCGACGTCGGCCTGCCGCACCCGCATCGGCCGGCGCGAGTCGGTCGGGCGGAACCCGAACCCGCTGGCGAAGGCCACCGCACGCCCGTTGTCGGTGCCCACCCAGTAGGCCAGGTGGGTCCGCCCCTGCTGGCGGGCGGCATCCGCCCCCGCCCGGACGAGCTGGGTGGCCACGCCCGACCCACGGGCCGCCGGACTCACCCAGAGGCCGAAGAGCTCGGCGACGCGGTCGCTCTCGGTCTGCTGGCCCAGGCTCGCGACGCCGACCGCTGTGCCCTCGCGCTCGGCGAGCAGGCGTTGCGAGCGCTGCATCCGGGTGCGCCACAGGGCCTCGTCGAACTCCTGCTCCTCAGCGAGGGTCGCGGCGAACGCGTCAGGGGATTCCTCGAGCGCGCTCAACCGCACCGCGCGGTACTGCTCCCACTCGTCCTCGCCCAGGGTCCGCACGGTGATGTCGCTCATGCGCCCACTGTCGCACGGGGACGACGGTTTCGGTCAGGGGAGTTTGCCGAGAGTTCACTGTGAACCCTGCTCACGGAAGGCTCACGGAACGGCTCACGGAAGCCTCACGAACAGGCTCACGCGAGCACGTGCTCCAGCTCCAGCTCAGTCACCGCCGGGTCGTGGGCGAGCGCGCCCTCCCGGCCGGTCGGCGTGAAGCCCATCCGCTCGTAGAACCCGATGGCGCGGCCGTTGGCGTGGGCGACATCGAGGGTCACCCGGCGCAGCCCCACCGACCGCGCATGCTCGAGGAGGGCGCCGACGAGGGCGTCGGCGACGCCGCGGCCCCGGGCGTGCGCCGCCACCCACATCGCCACGAGGCAGGCCTCGTCCGCGGCCTGCTCGGGGTAGCGGAACAGGGTGACCGCCCCGACGGGCAGCTCGGCGTCATGGGCCAGCCAGGTGGGAGCCCCGGCGGCACGTGCCCGCCACTCGTCGTCACTGAGCTGCACCTCACGGGCGAAGGTGCTGCCGAAGGCCTGGGGCTCGTCGAGGAGCATCGCCAGCCGTACGCCTCGGTAGACCCGCCACAGAGGGGGCTCCAGCCGGCATACGGGCGGCGCCCCGACGGAGCGGTCAGTCACGCCCACTTGCCAGCTCGTGCGAGCGCACCGCCGCGGCCTCCATCGCGGACATGAAGGCGGCGCGCACCTTGTGGTCGTCGAGCTGGCGCAGCGCCGCCGCCGTCGTGCCGCCCGGAGAGGTGACCTGCTCGCGCAGGACCGTCGGGTGCTGGCCGGTCTCGCGCATCATCGTCGCGGCGCCGAACAACGTCTGGACCACGAGCTCGGTCGAGGTGGGTCGCGGCAGGCCGAGCGCGACCCCCGCCTCGATCATCGCCTCGACGACGTAGAAGATGTAGGCCGGGCCGCTGCCGCTGATCGCGGTGACGGCGTCCTGGTGCTTCTCGGCGACCTGCACGACCCGCCCACACGAGCGCAGGAGCCCGGCTGCCTCCTCCAGGTGGGCCGCGTCGGCGCTGCGCCCGGGGCTGACCGCCGCCATGCCCTGGTCGACCAGTGCGGGAGTGTTCGGCATGACGCGCACGACGGCCACGCCCTCAGGCAGTCGGCTCTCGAGGTATGCCGTGGGGATGCCGGCCGCGAGGCTCACGACGAGGTTGCCAGGTGAGACGTGGTCGCGGATTTCTTCGACCAGGGCCCCCATGTCCTGCGGCTTGACCACGAGCACCAGGGTGTCGGCGGCCTCGGCGGCGGCGATGTTGGACATCCCACGCACGCCGTACCGGGCACTCAGCTGCTCGACCCGCTCCGGCCGCCGGGCCGTGATGACGAGGTCGTCGGCACTGCGGCCCGAGCGGATGAGGCCGGACAGCAGGGTCTCGCCCATGACGCCGGCACCGAGGATCGCGACAGTTCCCATGGAGGCAGTCTGGCAGTCACCCGCCGCTGGGCGGGATCAGTTTCTGGTGGCGAGACCGCGCAGGAAGAACATCGTGTTGGCGGGGCGCTCGGCCATGCGGCGCATGAGGTAGCCGTACCACTCCTCACCGTACGGGATGTAGACGCGCATCTGGTTGCCGCGGTCGGCGATGCGCTTCTGCTCCTCGGGGCGGATGCCGTAGAGCATCTGGTACTCGTAGCTGTCGGCCTCGCGCGAGTGGTGGGCGGCGAGCGCCCCGGCGATCTCGACGAGCCGCGGGTCGTGGCTGGCGACCATCGGGTAGCCCGCGCCGGCCATGAGGACCTTGAGGCACCGGACATAGCTCTGGTCGACCTGCGCCGAGCTCTGGAACGCCACGCTCTCGGGCTCCTTGTACGCACCCTTGCAGAGCCGGACCCGGCTGCCCTCGTGGGCCAGGTCGCGGCAGTCGGCCTCGCTGCGCCGCAGGTAGGACTGGATCACCGCGCCCACCCACGGGAAGTCCTGGCGCAGCTCGCGCAGGGCCTCGAGGGTCGCGTCGGTGGTGGTGTGGTCCTCCATGTCGAGGGTGACAGTGGTGCCGGCGTTGGCAGCGGCCTGGCAGATCTCGCGGGCGTGCTCGAGCGCGATCTTGTCGCCGTCGCCGGGCAGGTACTGGCCGAGCGCGGAGAGCTTGAGGCTGACCTCGCCCATGCCGTGCTGGCTCAGGTCGGCGTCGGCGAGGGCCCTGAGCAGCTCGAGGTAGTGGTCGCGGGTGCGGATGGCCTGGGTGAGGTCGGCGGTGTCCTCGCCGAGGTAGTCGATGGTGGCCAGGCGGTTGGTGGCGCGCAGCTCGGCCGTGGCGGTGACGGCGTCCTGGGTGCGCTCCCCCGGTACGAACCGGCGCACCACGCTGCGGCTGACCGGCGCCTTCTCGATGGCCTGTCGAACCGTGCCGCTCTTGGAGAGCTGAAGCAGGCTGTTGCGCAGCAGGTCACTGGCGTCCACGGGAGTCCTTCCGAGCATCGGTCGCGGATCTCACGACCGGCGCCAAGGTTACGGCCTCTCAGGCGGTGCGGCGGCGCAGGGTGAGGCTGCCGAGCAGGAGTGCGACGAGCACCCACAGCGCGATGACCGAAGCGTCGTGCGACACGTCGGTGCCCGGAGTCGCGCTGGCCGTGACCGCCTTCATGGCATCGACGGCATACGACAGGGGCAGCACGTCGGAGAGCCACCGCAGGAGGTCGGGCAACCGGTCGCGGGCCACGAGCAGCCCACAGAGGAGGAACTGGGGCAGCACGAACGCGGGCATGAACTGGACGGCCTGGAACTCGGTGCGCGCGAAGCCGCTGGCGAGCAGGCCCAGGGCCGTTCCGAGCACTGCGTCGAGCACGGCGACCACCACGAGCTGCCACAGGGGTCCGGCGACGTTCAGCCCGCACACGTAGACCGCGAAGGCCGTGGCGATCAGGGCCTGGAGGATGGCCATCACCCCGAAGGCCAACGCGTAGCCGAACATGAAGTCTCCCTTGCCCATCGGGGTGGTGAGCAGGCGCTCCAGGGTTCCCGAGGTGCGCTCTCGCAGGGTCGCGACGCTCGTGACGATGAACATCACGACGAACGGGAAGACGCCGAGCAGCGCGGCCCCGATGCCGTCGAACACCGGGGTGTCCTTGAAGATCCAGGCGAGCAGGCCGAGCAGGACACACGGCACGACCAGCATCAGTCCGATCGTGCGATGGTCCGAGCGCAGCTGGGTCAGGACGCGGCCAGCGGTGACGAGGGTGCGGTGGACGTTCATCGGGCAGCCTCCTGGGCTCGGTCGATGAGGGCGAGGAAGGCGGTCTCGGCGTCGTGCGTCCCGGTCTGGGCGAGCAGCTCGGGCAGCGTGGCATCGGCCAGGATCTCGCCCTCACGCAGCAACAGCAGCCGGTCGCAGCGACTGGCCTCGTCCATGACGTGGCTCGACACGATCAGCGAGCGCCCTTGTGCCGCGATGCGGTGGAAGAGGTTCCACAAGTCGCGTCGCAGCACCGGGTCGAGCCCCACCGTGGGCTCGTCGAGGACCAGGAGCTCGGGCTCGCCGACCAGGGCCGAGGCCAGCGAGACCCGGGAGCGCTGCCCGCCGGAGAGCCGGCCGACCATGGCGTCGGCGTGGCTGGTGAGGTCGACGGCCTCGATGGCCTCGTCGGCCGAGGAGGCCGGCGCGCCCAGGATGCTCGCGAAGTAGCGCACGTTGGCGCGGACGGTGAGGTCGTCGTAGACGCTCGGGCTCTGGGTGACGTAGCCGACCCGGTGACGCAGGGACGGCGACCCCGCCGGCTCGCCGAGCACGCGAACGTCACCGGCCTGCACCACCTGCACGCCGACGATGGCGCGGATGAGGGTGGACTTGCCGCTGCCACTGGGCCCGAGCAGGCCCACCACCTGGCCCTCCGGAACCCGGACGGAGAGGTCGGGCAGCACGGTGCGACCGCTGCGGACCACCCGGAGGTGGTCGATCTCCACCACGTTTTTCATCATGCGATGAAATATACCCCTGGCCCTGCCCCACGACAAGAGTCTCGAAGGACAGGGCCAAGGTGGCCAGCGGTGCGGTCAGGCCGTCGGCTGCTCCGCCGCGGCTTCTGCGGTCTGATCGGCCGGCTGGAGGAGGTTGAAGACCGCGCCCTGCGGGTCACGCGCCACGACCATCCGACCCACCGGCATGTCGGTGGGCTCGACCAGCAGCGAACCACCGAGCTCGGTGATGCGCGCGGCGCTCGCGTCGGCTGAGTCCACCGAGAACCAGACCGCCCAGTGGTTGGGGACCCCCGGCATCTGGGGCGCCGTGGATCCGCCGACCTGCTGGTCGCCGACCTGGAACATCGTGTACGCGTAGTCCGGCCCCATCGGCACCGTCACGGCCTGGACCCCCAGGAGCTTCTCGTAGAACGGCAGCGCCGACTCGGGGTCAGTCGTGACGAGCTCGTTCCAGGTGAGGGCCCCGGGCTCGTTGGCGACCTGGGCACCGATGTGCTCGCGGGCCTGCCACAGGCCGACGAACGCTCCCGACGGGTCGGCCACGAAGGACATCCGGCCGGCGTCCATGACGTCGAACGGCTCCATGGCCACCGTGCCACCGGCATCCGCGACGCGCGCCGTGGTGGCGTCGACGTCGTCGACGGCGAGGTAGGTGTTCCACATCGCAGGCACGCCGGCGGCGGCCTGGTCGGGGTTCTGCGGGGCGATCGCGGCGGCGTTGCGGCCACCGAGCTGGGCCATGGCGTAGACGGGGCCGTCGGGCATCGGCTGCTCGACGAACTCCCAGCCGAGCACGCCGGCATAGAAGGCGCGCGCGGCGTCCTGGTCAGAGGTCTGGAGGTCGACCCAGCAGGGAGTGCCCTGGGCGTAGGAGGTCTTGGTGGTCATCGTCGTATGCCTTTCCTGGATGTGATGTGCGTGGGTGTGATGTGCGTGGGCGTGGCGTATGCCGTGGGGTCGCGTCAGGCGGCGCGACCGGAGAGGGCCACGAGGCGGTCGAGCGCACCGGCGCGCTCGGCGATCTCGACGGCGGGGTCGAAGGAGCCCCCCTCGCGGGCGCCGGGGATGATCTGCTCGCCGAGGTCGTGGACGTACTGCGCGACCTCCTCCGAGACGTGGAGGTCCTGGCCGGTCGCCTGCGCGAAGTCCCACGCGTGGAGGAGGTACTCGAGGTTGAGGATGCCGACCGCCATGGCGGCGGGCAGGTCACGCTCACCGGCACGGACGGTGCCCTCGAGGCCGCGGACGGCCCACGCCTCGTTGACCTGCTGGGCGACCTCGGCGACCGCCGCCTCCAGCGAGGGCTGCGGCGTGCGCGTGACCTCGAGGCCCGCGAGGCCCCCGACGAAGGCGAGCGTGCCGAACAGGTGCTCGGCGAGCTGGTGGACGGTGAAGTCCTTGCACGGCGTCGGCTTCTCGCGGTCGGCCGCGGTCACCGGCAGCAGCACCCGCTGGAGGACGGCCAGGGTCGCGTCGGCGCTGGTCAGCGGGTCGAGGTGCTGGGGTGCCCAGGCCCACTCGTCGGCACCGGCGTCGCCCTGCGTGGCCGCCCGCTCGAGGCGCTCGAAGAAGTGGTTCCAGCCCTCGAGGTGGCTCGCTGCCTGCTCCTCGGTGAGACCCTCGTGCACCAGCCGGACCATCGTGCCGCCGTCGGCGGGCTCCAGGGTCACGGTGACGGTGGAGTCATCGGGGGCGAGGTCGCCGTCGCCCTCCCAGCCCCAGCCGAACACGATGCGCTCGCCGGGGACGACCTCGCGGTAGGTCCCCCGAGCGATGTGTCCGGGCACGACGGTGAAGCGGTACTCCCCGCCGGCGCGGAGGTCGACGCGCGAGGCGATGGTCTTCCAGCGGCGCAGTCGTTCGGGCTCGGTGATGAGGGCGAACGCCTCCTCGGGGGGAACCGGGAGGAACGCGGTCTTCTCGGCGGTGACGGTGGCGGTGGTCATGGCGGGCTCCGTTGGTCGGTGATCGAGGGCAGGTGGTGGGTGGTCGTCGGGTTGGGTCGTGCCGTGGTCGTGGTGTGGGTGGTCGTGGTGTGGTCGCGGGTGGGTCAGGGCTGGGCGACGAGCCGGTGGGCATCGGCGACCAGGAGGTCGAGCTCGTCGGTCCAGAACCGGTCGATCTCGGCACGGAGCCGGGCGATCCCGCCGGGAACGACGCTGTAGAAGCGCTGGCGCCCGTCCTTGCGGGCGACGACGAGACCGGCGTCGGACAGTACGAGCAGGTGCTGGGAGATCGCCGAGCGGGTGACGGGGAACTCGTCGGCGAGCTCGGTGACCGATCGCGGGCCCGACGCGAGCAGCTGCAGGATGCGCCGGCGGTTGGGCTCGGCGGCTGCGCTGAGGGCGTCGGTCACGAGTAATACGTTAGTCGTGACTAACGCATTTGGTCAAGCGGCGGCGACCGGGAGGGGTGGGGTGGGGCGCCGGCGAGCCGACGCGGGGCGCTACGGCGCGGGGCGCTACGGCGCGGGGCGCTACGGCGCGAGGTAGCGCTGGATGGCCGGCCCGACCAGCCGGGCCAGGTCATCGTGCGAGGCGTCGACCACAGCCGGGAACTCCACGATGTACCGCATCACGGCCAGCCCCACCATCTGCGAGGCGGCCAGGCCGGCCCGCAGCTCGAGGTCCGGCACCGCCGAGCCGTCTGCGCTCAGATGTCGCAGGACCCGGCCGAAGATCTCGCGGGTGAGGAACTCGCGGAGCATGCGGGTGGCGTCCGCGTGGGTCAGCGCTGAGCGGATCAGGGCCTGGAACCGCTCCCTGCCCTCGGGAGCGTCCCAGACCGCCAGGAAGGTGCGCACCAGCGCCTCGCCCACCTGGTCGCGCGGGCCGTCGACGATCCGACTGATGAGCAGCGCTGGGTCGGCCGGGATGTCCATCACCGCTGCGAACAGCTGGGGCTTGCCCCCGAAGTAGTGGTGCACCAGGGCCGGGTCCACCTCGGCCCGGCGCGCGATGCCGCGCAGCGACGTGGCGTCGTACCCCGCGTCGGCGAACTCCGTGCGGGCCGCGTCGAGGATCGCCGCCCGGGTGTCGACCCCGCCGGGGCGTCGGCCCCGCGGACTCACTGCTGGTCCCCCGTCGACGGCGTCATGGCCGAGGCGAGGTGCAGCCTCGCGAACGCCAGGGACTCGGCCAGGTCGAGGTCGCGCTGCTCGGGCGTCACCTTGCGAGTGCTGACCTCCACGACGACCGATCCCGAAAACTCTGTCGCGGCAAGGAACTCGAGGAACTCCGCACATGGCTGGGCGCCGCGGCCCGGCACGAGGTGCTCGTCCTTGAGCGACCCGAGCCCGTCGGCGAGGTGGACGTGCGCGAGCCGGCTCCCCAGCACGTGTGCCATCTCCATGGCGTCGGAGCCGGCGGTCGCCGTGTGGGACAGGTCCAGCGTGACGTTGTCGTAGGCCTGGGGCACCGGGTCCCAGTGCGGGAGGTAGGCCTCGAACTCACGCTGACGGGCCCGCCACGGAAACATGTTCTCGACCGCCAGCCGGATGCCCGTCTCGTGCTCACGCACGGCGATGCCCTCGACGAAGTCGCGGGCGTACTCCTTCTGCCAGCGGAACGGCGGGTGCAGCACGACCGTGTCGGCCCCGACCTCGTGGGCGAGCTCGATGGACTTGTCGACCTTCGACCACGGCTCCGGCCCCCAGATCCGCTGGGTGAGCAGCAAGGTGGGCGCGTGCACGGAGACGACCCGTATGCCGTGCAGCTCCGCGAGCGCGGCGAGCGCCCCGGCCTCCTGGGACACCGGGTCGGTCCAGACCATCACCTCGACGGCGTCGTAGCCGAGGCGGGCGGCGGTGGCGAAGGCGCCCGCACATCCCTCGGGATAGACCGAGGCGGTCGACAGGGCCACCGTGGCACCGGGGATCGAGACCGCCGAGGACATGTCGTCGAGCCTAGCGAGCCCGCCTCAACGCAGGGCGTCGAGCCGGTTGAGGATGACCCCCTCGCGCAGCGCCCACGGACAGATCTCGAGGCGGTCGATGCCGAGCAGGTCCAACGCAGCCTCGGCGACGAGCGCGCCGGCCAGCAGCTGTTGCGAGCGCCCCGCGGAGATCCCGGGCAGCCGGGCCCGCTCCGTCGCGGTCATCCCCGCCAGCCGACCGACCAGAGCCGCGAGGTCGGCGCGCGCCAGCTGGCGCACGGCATACGGGCCGTCGCTGCTGGGCGCCGCACCGAGGGCTCGGGCGAGCGAGCGCATCGTCTTGGAGGTGCCCACCGCGCGGTCCGGGACGCCCGCCTTGGTCAGCGGGCGCGCGGCTCCGGCGAGTCGCTGGCGGATCTCGCGCCGCGCGGCGCGGACCACCTCGGCTCCGGGTGGGTTGCCGGGCAGGAGGTCTCGCGTCAGCCGGCCGGCGCCGAGCGGGAGCGACACCGCCGCGTCGGGCTCCTCGTCCATGCCCGCCGCGAGCTCGAGCGAGCCACCACCGATGTCCACGACGAGCAGGGTGCCGCTCGACCAGCCGAACCAGCGCCTGGCGGCGAGGAAGGTCAGCCGCGCCTCGTCCTCGCCCGAGAGCACCTCGAGACGCACCCCGGTCTGCTCGCGCACGCGCAGGAGGACCTCCTCGCCGTTCGGCGCCTCGCGGATGGCACTCGTCGCGAAGGCCATGACCTCCTCGACGCCCTGGTCCTCGGCGACGGTGAGGCACTCGCGGATGAACCGGACGAGCGAGTCCTCGCCGGACCGGGCGATGTTGCCGTCGTCGGTGACGTGCTCCGAGAGCCGCAGCTCGATCTTGTGGGACGTGGCGGGCAGCGGCTGGGCCCCGCGGTGGGCGTCGACGACGAGGAGGTGGACCGTGTTGGATCCGACGTCGACCACCCCGAGGCGCATGGCGCCACCGTAGCGGGACGTAGGGTTGCCCTGTGGCTGAGACCCCGCTCGACACCGCCCGCATCTGGGTCGAGTTCGCCGACCCCGCCGACACCACCGAGGTTCCGCAGCGGTTCCGCTGTGACCTCACCTGGCTGACCTCGAGCTGGACCTGCATCTTCGGCAGCGGGTGCAAGGGCATCTACGCCGACCGGCCCGATGACGGGTGCTGCACCCTGGGCGCACACTTCACCGACGACGACGACGTCAAACGGGTCAAGGCCGCGGTCAAGGAGCTCGGCGAGGACGAGTGGCAGCTCCACCCCGGCAGCACCAAGCAGTCCGCGTGGACCGAGACCGAGGACGGGGCGCTCAAGACCAAGGTCGTCGACGGCGCCTGCATCTTCCTCAACCGTCCGGGCTTCCCCGCCGGCGCCGGCTGCGCCCTCCACCAGCACGCGGTGCTCACCGGCAAGCCACCCCACACCGTCAAGCCGGATGTCTGCTGGCAGCTGCCGATCCGCCGCACCTATCGCACGGTCGAGCTGCCCGACGGGTCGACCTGGCAGGAGGTCACGATCACCGAGTACGACCGCCGTGGCTGGGGGCCTGGCGGCCACGACCTCGACTGGTACTGCTCAGGCAACCCCGAGGCCCACGTGGGTCGCGAGCCGGTCTACCGCAGCAACCGCGGTGAGCTCGTCGAGCTCATGGGCGAGCCCGCGTATGCCGAGCTGGAGCTCCGCTGCGAAGCCCACCTCGCCAGCGTCAAGGCCGCGCGAAACGCCTACTCCCGCAAGATGCTTCCCCTCCTCGTGCACCCGGCGACCCTGGCCGCCCAGGACGCTCGCAAGCGCGCGTGAACGAGCCCACGCGCAGCCCCAATATCTGGGACACGCCCGACGTCTACGAGGTCGAGAACCTCGGCGTGGACCGGGCCGGGGTGATCGAGGAGGCCATGGCGGCGCTGCACCCGTTCGACGGGGCCGACCTCGTCGACGTCGGGTGCGGCAGCGGGTTCCACCTGCCCCGGTTCCTCGCGCTCGGCTGCGCGTCGGTCGTGGGGGTCGAACCCCACCCGCCGCTCGTCGAGCTGGCGCAGGAGCGCGTCGCCGGCCTGCCCGGCGTTCGGGTGGTCGAGGGTGTCGCGCAGGCACTCCCCCTCGCGGATGACTCGGTCGACCTCGCACAGGCCCGTTGGGCCTACTTCTTCGGTGCGGGCTGCGAGCCGGGACTCGCCGAGCTGGAACGCGTCCTGCGACCCGGCGGCACGGCATACGTCATCGACAACGACGCCACCCGGTCGACGTTCGGGCGGTGGTTCGCCCGCGCCTACCCGTCCTACGACCCGCTCGCGGTCGAGCGCTTCTGGGCGCGCCAAGGGTGGTCGCGCGAGCGGCTCACGATCGCCTGGACGTTCGACTCGCGGGCCGATTTCGAGGAGGTCGTGCGCATCGAGTTCCCCGAGACGGCGGCCGAGGGGATCCTCGCCGAGCACGAGGGCTCAGCGGTCGACTACGCCGTCAGCCTGTGGCACCGTCAGTTCTGACCGAACCACGTTCTCACCAGACCAGGGAGGCCCCATGAGTGGACACGTCGCCACCGCCAGCGTCGACATCGCCGCACCACCCGAGCGGGTGTGGGAGGCCATGACCGACCCCGAGCAGGTGGCCCAGTACATGATGGGCAGCCTGGTCGACAGCGACTACCAGGTCGGGAGCCCGATCACCTGGTCCGGCGAATGGGAGGGCAAGGCGTACCAGGACAAGGGCGAGGTGCTCGAGGTCGAGCCCGGCCACGTCCTCGAGGTGACGCACTACAGCCCCATGACCGGCGACGACGTCCCTGAGAACTACCACCGGGTCCGCTACGAGCTGACCGCCGCGGGCGAGGCCACCTCGGTGCGGCTGACCCAGGACGGCTGCGACACCCCCGAGCAGGCCGAGCAGTTCTCGCAGAGCTGGCAGGGCATGCTCGATGGCCTGAAGAACGTCGCCGAGTCGGCCTGACCTCCCGCGTATCGATGCCGCAACGCCCGGCTGTCCCGGGCGTTGCGGCACCAACAGGACGCGGGTGTCGGTACGCCCCCGTAGGTTGTCGCCCATGGCAGTGAAGACCACGACCAAGTCGAGCGGGTTCCGCTGCTCCGAGTGCGGGTGGACCACGGCCAAGTGGGTGGGTCGCTGCGGCGAGTGCCAGGCCTGGGGCAGCGTCAGCGAGCTCGGCGCGGTCACCGTCCGCACCACGTCCGCGGCCCGGGTCGAGCGCCCGGCCGTTCCCATCGGCCAGGTCGACGCCCGCCGCGCCGAGGCCCGCAGCACCGGCGTCGGCGAGTTCGACCGCGTGCTCGGCGGCGGCCTCGTGCCGGGCGCCGTCGTGCTCGTCGCCGGCGAGCCGGGCATCGGCAAGTCGACCCTCCTGCTCGACGTGGCAGCCCGTGCGGCCCGCCAGGGCGACGGCACCACCGTCCTCTACGTCACAGGCGAGGAGTCAGCCGCCCAGGTGCGGATGCGCGCCGAGCGCATCGAGGCGATGGCCGCCTCGCTGTTCCTGGCCAGCGAGACCGACCTCGCCACGGTGCTCGGCCACATCGACGCCGTGCAGCCCGATCTCGTCATCATCGACTCCGTCCAGACCATCGCCAGCGGCGAGGTCGAGGGCGCGGCGGGCAACGTGAGCCAGGTCCGCGAGGTGGCGGCCTCACTCATCCAGGTGGCCAAGTCTCGTGGCATCGCCACGCTGCTGGTCGGCCACGTCACCAAGGACGGCTCGATCGCCGGGCCGCGGGTGCTCGAGCACCTCGTCGACGTCGTCGTCCAGTTCGAGGGTGACCGCCACTCGCGGCTGCGGCTCGTCCGGGCCGTCAAGAACCGTTACGGCCCGACCGACGAGGTCGGCTGCTTCGACCTGTCCGACGTCGGCATCGTGGGACTGCCCGACCCGAGCGGGCTCTTCCTGTCGCGGGGCACGCTCAGCGTGCCAGGCACCTGCGTCACGGTGACGCTCGAGGGCCGCCGGCCGCTCATGACCGAGGTGCAGGCCCTCGTGGCCAAGAGCGAGATCCCCACCCCACGGCGCGCGACCAGCGGCCTGGACTCGGCCCGGGTCGCCATGATCATCGCCGTGCTCGGTCGTCGCGCCGGGGCCCCGATCGGCACCCAGGACGTGTATCTGTCGACGGTCGGCGGGGTGCGACTGACCGAACCCGCCTCCGACCTCGCGGTCGCCCTCGCGATGGCCAGCGCCCTGACCGACCGTCCGCTCACCGAGCGGTCGATCGCCTTCGGTGAGCTCGGTCTGGCGGGCGAGCTGCGTCCGGTCACCGGCATACCCCGGCGTCTGAGCGAGGCCGCGCGCCTCGGCTTCCGCACGGCCTACGTTCCCGCGGGGGTGATGGATGCCGGCCCCACACCCGAGGGGATGACGGTCGTCGAATGCCCCGATATCCGCCGCGCGGTCGGCGCCGCACTGCAAGCCTCGCCCGGTTAGACTCGCGCCAACCGATCCGGCAGCAGCAAGGGGCTCAACCAGTGGAACTTCGCGAGGACGACGCGCTGCGCGCCACCCTCGCCGCCGTGGCCCCGGGTACCGAGCTGCGTGACGGCCTCGAGCGGATCCTGCGTGGGCGCACTGGCGCGCTCATCGTGCTCGGCCACGACCGCACCGTCGAGAGCCTGTCCACCGGCGGCTTCCCGCTCGACGTCGAGTTCTCGGCGACCCGGCTGCGCGAGCTCGCCAAGATGGACGGCGGCATCGTCCTCGACCGCGAGGCCTCACGGATCCTGCGGGCGGCCACCCAGCTCGTGCCAGACCCGTCCATCGAGACCAGTGAGTCGGGCACCCGCCACCGCACCGCAGAGCGGGTGGCCAAACAGACCGGTTACCCCGTCATCTCGGTGAGCCAGTCGATGCGCATCGTGGCCATCTACGTCGACGGTCGGCGCTACGTCCTCGAGGACTCCAGCGCGATCCTGTCGCGGGCAAACCAGGCCCTGCAGACCCTCGAGCGCTACAAGTCGCGTCTCGACGAGGTCACCGGCACCCTCTCAGCCCTCGAGATCGAGGACCTCGTGACGGTGCGTGACGTCGCCAGCGTCCTCCAGCGCCTCGAGATGGTGCGCCGCATCAGTGACGAGATCTCCGGCTACGTCGTCGAGCTCGGGGTCGACGGGCGCCTGCTGACCCTCCAGCTCGAGGAGCTCACCGGCGGCCTGGGCAACGACCGCGAGCTCGTGATCCGCGACTACCTCCCGCTGGCCAAGGTCAGCCTGAGCGTCGAGCAGGCCATGGCCGCGCTCGAGGAGCTCACCTCCACCGAGCTGCTCGACCTCTCCGCTGGGGCCAAGGCCGTCGGGTTCACCATCGGCGGCGACGCGCTCGACTCCGCGGTGAGCCCGTGCGGTTACCGCCTGCTCACCAAGGTGCCCCGGCTCCCCGGCGCCATCGTCGACCGCCTCGTCGAGCACTTCGGCAGCCTCCAGAAGCTGCTCGCCGCCAACCTCGAGGAGCTCATGGACGTCGACGGCGTCGGCGAGGGTCGCGCCCGGGCCGTCCGCGAGGGCCTGTCGCGCCTCGCCGAGTCGAGCATCCTCGAACGCTACGTGTGATCACGGCGCCGACCCCGGCGGCGCCGACGCCGACGGCGCTGCACGACCGGGTGCTGGAGTGGTATGCCGGTCACGCCCGGGACCTGCCGTGGCGCAGACCGGACGCCTCGCCGTGGGGAATCTTCGTCTCCGAGGTCATGCTCCAGCAGACGCCGGTCGCGCGCGTCGAGCCCGTCTGGCGTGAGTGGATGGCGCGCTGGCCCACCCCGGCTGACCTGGCCGCCGCACCTCCGGGCGAGGCGGTGCGCGCCTGGGGACGGCTGGGTTACCCGCGCCGCGCCCTGCGGCTGCACGCCGCAGCCGGGGCGATGACCAGCCGTCACCACGGGCGGGTCCCCGACACCGAAGCCGCGCTGCTCACCCTGCCGGGGGTGGGCGCCTACACCGCCGCCGCAGTGGCGACGTTTGCCTTCGGCGTGCGCACCACCGTCGTCGACACCAATGTGCGCCGCGTGCTCGCGAGGGTGGTCACCGGTGCGCAGTATCCCGCCGTCTCACCGACCAGGTCCGAGCTCGCCATGGCGCAGGAGCTGGTGCCGGACGACCCACCCCTGGCCTCGAGGTGGAGCGTCGCGGTCATGGAGCTCGGCGCCCTGGTCTGCACGGCACGCAGTCCGCGGTGTGCGGACTGTCCCGTCGCGCAGCTGTGCGCCTGGCGCGCGGCCGGCCACCCGGCATACACCGGGCCACCCCGGCGCGGGCAGGCCTGGCACGGCACCGACCGCATGGTCCGTGGCGCGCTGCTCGCTGTCCTTCGGGCGAGTGACGAGCCCGTCGACGAGGTGGCCCTGCAGGACGTGGCCGCTGCCGCGGGGCAACGCGAGCGCTGCCTCGACTCGCTGGTGGCCGACGGGCTCGTGGAGCCGTTGTCGCACGGCAGGTACCGCCTGCCGGGGGGTCCGGAGGCGACCTGATGCACCCGCCCGAGCCCCCGCCCAGCCCGGGCCCCCAGCCGGGGCGCGGCCGCCGCACGGCCTCGGCCGTGCGTCGGGGAGCGGCGCGAACCGGGCGGGTCGTCGGTCGCGGTGCGGTGACCGGAGCACGACTCGCAGGCCGGGGCGGGCGGGCCGGCGCGCGCCGGGCTCGGGCCTACACGCACTCCGCTGGCGCCGGCGAGAGTGGGCTGGCCCGCCTGGTCGAGCTGCACTTCGTCAACAGCGTCGGGGACGCAGCGCTCACGGTGAGCCTGGCGGGCACGATCTTCGCGATCCCGACCGACGAGGCACGCGGGCAGGTGGCGCAGTTCCTGCTCTTGACGATGGCGCCATTCGCCCTGCTGGCGCCGTTGATCGGCCCGTTGCTCGACCGCTTCCGCCACGGCCGGAGATGGGCGATCGGCACCACCGTGGCGCTGCGCGCCTTCCTCTGCTGGGTGCTCGCGGGCGCGGTCGCCGACCACTCGGCCTGGCTTGTTCCCAGCAGCCTTGGGATGCCTGGTCGCGTCCAAGGCCTATGGCGTCACCCGCACGGCGGCGGTGCCTCGCCTGCTGCCGCCGGGGTTCAGTCTCGTCAACGCGAACTCGCGCAGCGCCCTCGCGGGCGTGGCGGGCATGGCCATCGGCGGCGGCCTGGCGGGGGCCGTGGCCAGGATCGGGCCCGAGTGGTCATTGCGGCTCGCGTTCGCCATCTACGTCGTCGGAACGGTCCTCGCCATCCGGCTCCCCGGCCGGGTCGACTCCAACGCCGGTGAACGCCACCTCGACGACACCGCACCACTAGCGCCACCGGGCGGCGGCGGCGCGGCGTCCCCCGTGCGGCGCTGGCGCGACCGGATCGCCGCACTGCCCAACGCCGTGCTCGTGTCGCAGTGCTGCGCCGTCGGCGCGCGGCTGCTCACCGGCTTCCTCACCCTCTTCATGGCGTTCCTCATGCGCGAGCACCCCATCCCCGGCTACAGCGGCACGCTGGTGCTCGCCCTCGTCGTGGGTGCCGCGGGTGCTGGCAACGCCTTGGGCACGGTGTTGGGCAATGCCCTGCGTCGCCGCCGTCCCGACGTCATCATCTCGGTCGCGCTGCTGTGCGACGTCGTGGCCGCCTGCGCCACCGCGGCCCTCTACTCCCTGGGCACCCTGCTGGTGCTCGGGCTCGTCGCCGGGTTGTCCGCGCAGCTGGTCACGCTCGGCACCCAGGCAGTGGTGCAGCGTGACATCGTCGAGGCGGTTCGCACTCGGGTGTTCGCCTGGTCCGAGACCCTGCTCCAGACGGCGTGGGTGGTCGGTGGCGCGATCGGCATCTCGCTGCCGCTGGTGCCCCGTCTGGGGTTCGGGGTGATCGGCGGGTTGCTGCTGTTGGTGCTGCTGGCCTCCGTGCGCATCCGGGTGGCCGGGCGGCGCCGTGCGCGCGCCCACGCCCGCTAGCCCCACCCACCGAGCCGCGCCGGCCGAGCCGCCGGCCGCGCTGGCCGAGCTGGCCGAGCCGCGCCGCGCCGAGCGCTGGTCGTCAGAGCGTGCGCAGCATCCGGGTGTTGCCCAAGGTGTTGGGCTTGACGCGCTCGAGGTCGAGGAACTCGGCCACGCCCTCGTCGTAGGACCGCACGAGCTCGGCATACACCTCGGGCTCGACGGCCTGCCCCTCGATCGGCGCAAACCCGTGGCGGGTGAAGAACTCGACCTCGAACGTCAGGCAGAACAGCCGGCTGACCCCGAGCGTGCGGGCGTCGTCCATGAGCGCGGTCAGCAGCGCGGACCCGACACCGCGGCCGTGGGCGGCAGCGTCGACGGCCAGGGTGCGGATCTCGGCCAGGTCCTCCCACATGACGTGCAGGGCCCCGCACCCGACCACGACTCCGTCGAGCTCGGCGACGCGGAACTGCTGCACCGCCTCGTAGTAGGTCACCGCGTCCTTGGACACGAGCACGCGCGCCGCGGCCAGCGGCTGGACCAGCTGCCGGATCGCGCGCACGTCCGTGGTCCGGGCCGACCGGACCAGCAGCTCCCCCCTCAGCCAAGCCGCCCGTCCTTGATGTCGGCGAAGACCCGCGAGGCGCCGGGCGAGAGCAGCACCACGGACTGACCCGCGCGATCGGCCGGCGTGCCCGGGACGACCGTGCTGCGGAACTGGTTGGGGAAGGTCCGGAACGCCATCGACGACAGCGTGAGGACCTGCTCCGCACTCAGGCTGCTCTGGACGTACGGGCTGAACCGGGTGAGGTAGACCGGGATGGCACGTGGTCCCGCGGCGCGCGCCATGGCGGCAGCGGCCCGGATGATGAGCCCCTGGTTGGCCGAGCGCCCGAAGTCACCGCCTGCCACGGTGTGCCGGGCCCGGGCGAAGTTGAGCGCGCGGAACCCGTTGAGCAGGTTGGCTCCCTTGGTGACGAGGTTGTCGCCCAGGGTGCCCTTGACCGTGATGGGCGCGTTGAACCGCAGCCCACCGATGGCGTCCACCGAGGACTGGAACCCGCTGAACCCGGTCAACACGTACCCCTCGACCGGCACGCCACTCAGCGAGGTCACGGTCTCCTGGAGCTTCGCGGGGCCACCGAGTGAGAGCGCCGAGTTGATCTTGCCGACGCCACCGATCGCGAGCGGCACCCACGAGTCGCGCGGGATACCGACGACGCCACCGGCCCCGTGGCCGTTGAACGCGACGATGTGCAGGCTGTCACCGCGGGCGCGGCCCGGGTCCTCCCGGGCCGGGCGTCGGAGCCGACGACGAGCACCCGCCGCACCCCGGTCGGGGTGGGGGCGACGTGCATCGACGGCCACCAGCCGCCCACAATCCGCCAGTGCGGGGCCTTGACCAGCAAGGTGACGTCCTTGCCCATGGTGACCACGGCGACCGGGGTCTTCTGCCACCTGCCGACGCTGCCGACCGTGTCGACCTGGCCGGTCAGCGGCTTGCGAGCCAGCAGCGGCTTGACCACCCCGGGGCTGGCCGCAACACTGCCGCCGCGGTACAGCGCCTTGATGACCGCGAGCAGGTCCGGTGGGAGCCCCTTGCCCGTGACGCTCGGCGCGGTCGCCGACGGGGCGGGTGTGGTGGGGCGTGCTGGGGTCTTGGTCTTGGTGCTGCTCGAGCACCCCGCCGCCACGATGGGCGCAGCGAGGAGTCCGCTCAGCAGGGGTCGTCGGGGCAGCTTCGGCAGATCCACGGCCCCTAGAGTACGTGCCCCGGTCAGACAGGTATGCCGCGCGGTCACCCGCGCGGCATACCTGTCTGTGTGGTGCGGCGTCAGTCGCTGCTGTCGCCCACGGTCTCGATCACGGGGAGCTCGATGCTGCCCGGGTGGGGAGTACCCACGAAGGTGAACACCGCGGCCTTGCCCTCGCCCTCGGCGTTGACGAGCACCAGCTCGCCAGCCTTGAGCTCGCCGTAGAGGATCTTCTCCGAGAGCACGTCCTCGATCTCGCGCTGGATGGTCCGACGCAGCGGACGGGCGCCCAGCACGGGGTCGTAGCCCTTCTTGGCCAGGACGTTCTTGGCCTCGACGGTGAGCTCGATGCCCATGTCCTTGTCCTTGAGCCGCTTGTCGAGCTTGGCGATCTCGAGGTCGACGATCTGGACGATCTCGTCCTGCGTGAGCTGCGGGAAGACGATCGTGTCGTCGACCCGGTTGAGGAACTCGGGACGGAAGTGCTGCTTGAGCTCGTCGACGACCTTGTTCTTCATGCGGTCGTAGTCGCTGCGGGTGTCGGGCCCGGCGGTGAAGCCGAGCGAGCCCTTGGAGATGTCCCGCGTGCCGAGGTTGGTCGTCATGATGATGACGGTGTTCTTGAAGTCGACCATCCGGCCCTGGGAGTCGGTGAGGCGGCCGTCCTCGAGCACCTGCAACAGGGTGTTGAAGATGTCGGGGTGGGCCTTCTCCACCTCGTCGAAGAGCACCACGGAGAACGGCTTGCGGCGGACCTTCTCGGTGAGCTGGCCGCCCTCTTCGTAGCCGACGTAGCCGGGGGGCGAGCCGAACAGCCGCGAGACGGTGTGCTTCTCGGAGTACTCGGACATGTCGAGCTGGATCAGGCTGTCCTGGTCGCCGAAGAGGAACTCCGCGAGCGTCTTGGCCAGCTCGGTCTTACCGACGCCGGTCGGGCCGGCGAAGATGAACGAGCCACCGGGCCGGCGCGGGTCCTTCAGCCCGGCACGAGTGCGGCGGATCGCCTGGGCGAGCGCCTTGATGGCGTCGTCCATGCCGACGATGCGCTTGTGCAGCTCGTCCTCCATGTGGAGCAGCCGGCTGGACTCCTCCTCGGTGAGCTTGAAGACCGGGATGCCGGTGCTGGCGGCGAGGACCTCGGCGATGAGCTCCTCATCGACCTCGGCCACGACGTCCATGTCGCCGGACTTCCATTGCGACTCGCGCTCGGCCTTCTGCGCGAGCAGCTTCTTCTCGTTGTCGCGCAGGTGGGCGGCCTTCTCGAAGTCCTGGCCGTCGATGGCCGACTCCTTCTCCAGGCGCACCGCGGCGATCTTCTCGTCGAACTCACGCAGGTCCGGCGGAGCGGTCATGCGCCGGATGCGCAACCGCGCGCCCGCCTCGTCGATGAGGTCGATGGCCTTGTCGGGCAGGAACCGGTCGTTGATGTAGCGGTCGGCCAGGTTGGCCGCGCTCACCAGCGCACCGTCGGTGATGGACACCCGGTGGTGCGCCTCGTACCGGTCACGCAGACCCTTGAGGATCTCGATCGCGTGGCTGAGGGTCGGCTCGGCGACCTGGATCGGCTGGAACCGGCGCTCGAGGGCTGAGTCCTTCTCGATGTGCTTGCGGTACTCGTCGAGGGTCGTCGCACCAATGGTCTGCAGCTCGCCACGGGCCAGCATGGGCTTGAGGATGCTGGCGGCGTCGATCGCGCCCTCGGCGGCACCCGCACCCACCAGGGTGTGGATCTCGTCGATGAACAGGATGATGTCGCCGCGGGTGCGGATCTCCTTGAGGACCTTCTTCAGGCGCTCCTCGAAGTCGCCCCGGTACCGGCTGCCCGCCACGAGCGCCCCGAGGTCGAGCGTGTAGAGCTGCTTGTCCTTGAGGGTCTCGGGCACCTCACCCTTGACGATGTCCTGGGCCAGGCCCTCGACGACCGCCGTCTTGCCGACACCGGGCTCGCCGATGAGGACCGGGTTGTTCTTCGTGCGGCGGGACAGCACCTGCATGACCCGCTCGATCTCTTTCTCACGTCCGATGACCGGGTCGAGCTTGCCCTCACGGGCGGCCTGGGTGAGGTTGCGACCGAACTGGTCGAGGACCAGCGACCCGGCGGGAGTGCCCTCCTGCTGGACGCCGGCACCGACACCCGCGGTCTGGCCCTCCTTGCCCTGGTAGCCAGAGATGAGCTGGATGACCTGCTGGCGCACTCGGTTGAGGTCGGCACCCAGCTTCACGAGGACCTGGGCGGCGACGCCCTCGCCCTCGCGGATCAGGCCGAGCAGGATGTGCTCGGTGCCGATGTAGTTGTGGCCGAGCTGCAGCGCCTCGCGCAGGCTCAGCTCGAGGACCTTCTTCGCGCGGGGCGTGAAGGGGATGTGGCCGCTGGGCGCCTGCTGGCCCTGGCCGATGATTTCCTGGACCTGCTCGCGGACTGACTCCAACGAGATGCCGAGGCTCTCGAGAGCCTTGGAGGCGACGCCTTCACCTTCGTGGATGAGGCCGAGCAGGATGTGCTCTGTCCCGATGTAGTTGTGGTTGAGCATGCGCGCTTCCTCCTGCGCAAGCACGACCACCCGACGGGCTCGGTCGGTGAACCGCTCAAACATCTCTTCTGCTCCTGCCTATCGAGATCACCTCGATGCTATCCGTGCTGGCTGACCGCGGCGTACGCCTTTCGCCGACCGATACTCGATCGGGACGAACGGACGCGGTCGTCGGCAGTCGCCGTCGGCCAGTCACCGTGCGCAACGCGGGGGGCGCGCACCCTGTTCCCGGACCTGAGCGCGGTCGGCTCATGTTCGCCGTGGGCGGACGGCATACGGTCACGCCGCGGGACCCTTCTTGCGGACCTCGTCGACGCGCGCCATGGCCTCGCGCAGCTCGCCGAGCCAGGTGTCGGACTTCTCGCCCACGAGCTTGACGCACCACGCGAGCGCATCCGCGCGGGAGCGGGCGACCCCGGCGTCGACCAAGGTGTCGAGGACCCGGCGCTCCGGCTGGCGCAGGCGGGTCATGACCGGGGCGGCGAGGTGGGTGAAGAGGTGCTCATGCTCGCCCACCTTCACGGCCCAGGACACCTTCCGGCCGCTGAGGTGCTCGAGCTCGCGGGCGATCTCGATGCGGCGGTCGCGGGTCTCCTCGCGGAAGGTCTTGGCTCGGCCACGCGCCGCGAGCGCCCGCTCGGTGTCGTCGGCATCCTCGGCCAGGTCGGGCGCTGCGAGGGTGCCCGTGATGATGAGCTCGTCGCGGTCACGACTGACCTCGACGGGGCCGGTGAACCAGTCTTCAGGGAGGCGGCCGGCCAGCCACGCCTCTGCTGTTGTTCGTGCTGTCATGTAATCATGATTACTTACTGCCATGGCTCGCGCCAGAGTCGTCCGCTCACGGCGAAACGGGGCCGTCTCAGCGCAGGTCGTTGATCCGCTTGGCCTTGCCGAGCGAGCGCTCGAGGCGGTGCGGCTCGAGCACCTCGACCCGCACGGTGACGCCGATCCGGTCTTTGACCCGGCGTTCGAGCCTGCGACCGAGCTCGGGGCCGTCGGTGGCCGCCGCCCCCTCGGCACGCTCCACCTGCACGGTGAGCTCGTCGAGGCGGCCGGGCCGGGTGAGGACGCAGAGGTAGTGCGGGCTCAGCCCCTCGATGGCGAGCAGCTGCTCCTCGATCTGCGAGGGGAACACGTTGACGCCCCGGACGATCATCATGTCGTCGGTGCGCCCGGTCACCTTGGCCATCCGCCGGAACTGCGGGTATGCCGTGCCCGGCAGCAAGGTGGTGAGGTCCCGGGTGCGATACCGCACCACCGGCATGGCCTGCTTGGTCAGGGACGTGAACACCAGCTCGCCCTCCTGCCCGTCGGGCAGCACCTCCCCGGTGATCGGGTCCACCACCTCGGGGTAGAAGTGGTCCTCCCAGACGTGCAGCCCGTCCTGGGTCTCGCCGGACTCCTGGCTCACCCCGGGCCCCATCACCTCGGACAACCCGTAGATGTCGACCGCCCTGAGGTTGCTGCGCCGTTGGACCTCCGCGCGCATCTGTTCGGTCCACGGCTCGGCCCCGAAGATCCCGATCTCGAGCGAGGTCTCCTTGGGGTCGACACCCTGGGCCTCCATCTGGTCGAGGATCGACAGGAAGTACGAAGGGGTCACCATGATGATCCGCGGCCCGAAGTCGAGGATGAGCTGCACCTGTCGTTCGGTCATGCCCCCGCTGATCGGGACCACGGTGCAGCCGAGGCGCTCGGCTCCGTAGTGCGCCCCCAACCCGCCGGTGAACAGGCCGTAGCCGTAGACCACGTGGAGCAGGTCGCCCGGCCTGCCCCCGGCTGCCTCGATGGACCGCGCCATCACCTCGGCCCAGGTGTCGATGTCGTCCCTGGTGTAGCCCACGACGGTGGGCCTGCCCGTCGTGCCGCTGGACGCGTGGATCCGAGCCACCTGCTCGCGGGGCACCGCGAACATCCCGAAGGGGTAGTTCGCCCGCAGGTCGGCCTTGGCCGTGAACGGGAAGCGCGCGAGGTCGCCCAGGTCCCGCAGGTCATCCGGCCGGACCCCGGCCTCGTCGAACGCTCGCCGGTAGTGCGGCACGTTGTCGTACGCGTGCCCCAGGCTCCATCGCAACCGCTCCAGCTGGAGGGCGCGCAGGTCTTCGACAGTGGAGACGACGCTGGCCATGACCCCAATCTAGGACCGAGGGTGAGGCGAAGGATCGTGCAGCCCGGTCAGGGTCCTGACCCTGACAACCCTTCACGCTGACGCGCTCACCGGGCATCCGGGCCGTCGGCAGGGCCTGAGCCGACCTCGCCAGCCGCGGCCACCCAGGATCTGGCCCACCTCCACCGCGGTCGTGCACGGGGAGAGCGCGACATCAGGCCAGAACACCCGGGTGGTGACCTGCGCGGTCGTCAGGAGCTGGCGGTCGCGACGACCGTCGCGGACGCGATCGCTCCATCGCTCGTGCCCCAGACGCCCGTCGACCTCGACGATCAGCCCGAACTCCTCGTAGCTGGTGTCGTGGTAGCGCCGTTGCCCTTCGTCCGACGGCCCCTGCCGCACGCCTCGGGGCAGCCCGTGCGCAGACTCGACATCGCGGATATACAGGAGCTCTGCACCGCTCTGGCCGCCTTCGTCAACGTCCGCCAGAGCGGCGTTCAGCAGACGACGATGTCGGTGGCGAGCCCGCGCGGCCAGCTCTCCACGCAGCTCCCCGACGGTGACAGCCTCGCGTTGGACGCTTCGAGCCACGACCGCGAGCGCATCGGTGGCCTGGCTCTGGTCAGCCAGGTCGAGCACCGTTGCCGCGACCGTGGTGCGCCACGGATAGGCGCGATCATCCACGAGCCGGTCGAAGTGGCGCGATCGCGTGACGGTCACTCCCTCGGGTGCGGTGACGTACCGCGACGCCGGGACGACGAGCTCGACCGTCGTGGGCGGCCGCGACTCCAGCCCCCAGAGGTATGCCGCGCTGGAGCCACGCAGCGCGGCATCCGCTGCCTGCGCGGTCGAGAGGACGCGCAACAAGGCCGCCACACCCCGCACCAGCCAGTCGGCCCGGCCGGGCTTGGTGAGGTAGACGCCATCGTGGATCCGCACCCAGCGACCGGAGCTGACCCGCCACGCGATGAGCTCGTCGCCGGCGCCGGCCCGAAGGCACTGCGCGCGACTGAGCAGGTCGGCCTGGCTCTCGGCCGCACGCCGCAGCTCCCCCCAGTTGATCGGCATACCCCATGGTGCCTAGCCCCCGACCCCCGAGGCCGACGTCATCCACAGGGGCCCGCGCCAAGGATCGTGCAGGTGTTCAGGGTCTGGACCCTGAACACCCTGCACGATGGCTCAGAGTCAGCCACTGCCGCCGTCAGCGACGCCGTTGGCAGCGCCCGCACCAGAAGAGGTTGCGCCCGGCCACCACCTGGGTGCGGATCCTGGACCCGCACACCAAGCAGTGCTCGCCGTTGCGCTTGTAGACGTAGGACATCCGCTCGTCGAGACGCTCCTGGGTGCCCGCCGCCACGGCCGCCCGCACCTGCTCGACCTGATCCTCGACCGTGACGATCTTGCCCGTCGCGACGCCCAGCGGCAGCAGCTCCACCAGGTCGAGCCAGATGGCGTCCCAGGTCGTACGCCGCAGCTCGCGACCGGGGCGAAAGGGATCCACCCGCTGCCGGAACAGCACCTCGCTGCGATAGACGTTGCCGATCCCCGCCAGCACCGCCTGGTCCATGAGCAGCTCGGCGATGGGCTTGCCGCTGCGCGAGATCTTGCGCCAGGCGAGCTCCGGGTCGGGCTCGGGGCGCAGCGGGTCAGGGCCCAGCCGCGAGGTGACCGCCTCGACCTGTTCCGGGGTGATCACCGCGCAGAGGTTCGGCCCGCGCAGGTCCGCGACGTGCTCGGCGGTGGCGAGGCGCAGCCGCACCTGCCCCACGACGGGCATCTCGCCGGCATACGGGCGGTCGTCGATGGTGAAGGTGCCGATCAGGCCGAGGTGGACGTGCAGCCACGCATCACCCTCGAACTCGGCGAACAGGTGCTTGCCCCACGAGGTCGCGTGGACGAAGGTGCGGCCCGAGAGCAGGGCGGCGCCCGCGGCGAACTTGCCTTGGGGGCTGCTCGCCGTGGGCGCGGTGCCCCGGTATGCCGCGTCGAGGTCGCGGGCGAGCGCGAAAAGGGTGTGGCCTTCGGGCATGGGCCCATCATGGGTCACGTGGCAGCGATCGGGGCGCTGCGCCGCAGGGAAGGGCGCCTGGGTGGATGGGTGCCAGTCGATGGGTGCCAGTCGATCGGTGTCACTTGACCATGGTCGAACATATGTTCGATCATGGTCAAGTGACACCGGACGTAACGGCGCTCGCCACACGCCTGAACGAGATGCAGCGCACCGTCGTGCGCGAGCCCGTCAGGCTGGCGCCCGCGCTGGAGAACGTCCTGCCCGGCGGCCTGGTTGCCGGCTCCACCTACGCGGTCCAGGAGTCGACGAGTCTGGCGCTGTCCCTGCTCGCCAGCGCGTCGAGCGACGGGCAGTGGGCGGCAGTCGTCGGCCTCCCCGACCTGGGCGCCGAGGCAGCCGCTGCGCTGGGGATCGACCTGTCCCGCACGGTCATGGTCCCGACGCCGGGCGACGAGTGGCCGATGGTCGTCGCGACCCTGGTCGAGGTGCTGCCCCTGGTCGTGCTGCGGCCCTCGTCGGGCGTCCAGGCGGGTCAGGTGTCCAGGCTGGCCGGGCGGTTGCGCCACCGCGGCGCGGTACTCGTGGTGCTGCTTCGCCGAGGTGAGCAGTGGCCCCGCGCCACGGCGCGCCTCGAGGTCGAGGCGACCAGCTGGCAGGGTCTGGACGCGGGCGTGGGTCACCTGCGCCACCGCCGCCTCACGGTGACCGTCCGAGCCAGGGACGGCAGGGCGCAGACCTCGTCGCTGTGGTTCGCCGATGGTGCACTCCGCCAGGCTCCCCCGAGGTCCACGTCACCGACCTCCAGCTCGCCACGTCCCGACCGGACTCCCGGGCCAGCTGATGCAGACCCGGGCGACGCCGTCACCCAAGGCGCACAAGACCGCACGCAGCATGATCCTGTGGTGTCCGGACTGGCCGGTCCGAGCCATCCGGCACACCAGCGTGGGCGCCGCCTTCCCCGAACGCACGCCGCTCGCACTGCTTGCCGCTGGCGCGGTGTATGCGTGTTCGGCCGCGGCCCGCAAGGAGGGCGTGCGCCGCGAGATGCGGTTGCGCGACGCCCAGTCCCGGTGCCCGGACCTGGTCACCTTCGACTACGACGCCGGGCTGGACCTGCGGGCGTTCGAGCCGGTCCTGGCCGCCGTCGAGGAGATCAGCCCGGGGGTGCAGCTGATCCGCCCGGGCACCTGTGCGCTGCGGGTCGACGGGTCCTCGCGCTACTTCCGCAGCGAGGAGGCGGTGGCGGCCGTCGTGGCCGAGCGGCTGGTCGAGCTCGGCGTCCCGGACTGCAGGTTCGGCATCGCTGACAGCACGTTCACCGCTGAGCAGGCGGCCCGGCGCGCCTTGCCCCAGGACTGCGTGGTGGTCGAGCCGGGCGGGTCAGCCGAGTTCCTCAGCCCCCTGCCGGTCAGCGTGCTCGACCGCCCCGAGCTCGTCAGCGTGCTGCGCCGACTCGGGCTGCGCACGCTCGGTGCGTTCGCTGCCCTGCCGCACCGCGACGTGCTGAACCGGTTCGGCGACGACGGCGCCCGAGCGCACCAGCTGGCCGGCGGCACCGACGATCGCCCCTTCGTCCCGCGCCGCCCACCTCAGGACCACGAGTGCGCGGTCAGCTTCGAGCCCGCCCTGGAGCAGATCGACCCGATCGCCTTCAGCATGCGACAGGGGGTCGACGAGTTCGTCGCCCGGCTGACCTCGCGCCACCTGGTCTGCACGAGCATCTGGATCGAGGTGCACACCGACCGCGGGGACACCACGGCACAGCAGTGGACCCATCCGCACTGGTTCACCGCTGCCGACGTCATCGACCGGTTGCGGTGGCAACTTGCCGCCGACGGGGTGGACGCCCCCGTCGTCCAGGTCAGGATCATCCCCGAAACCCTTGCGCCGCAAGGCGATTTCGACGAGGGGCTGTGGGGTGGCGGCTCCGACCTGCGCATCGAGCGGGCCATCTCCAAGGTGCAGGCAGCCCTCGGGCGCGAGTCGGTGGTCACCGCGGTCTGCGGCGGCGGCCGCACCCCCGTCGAGCGCCAGACCATGGTCCCCTGGGGCGACCTGCCGACTCCGACCCGATCCGCCACCCAGCCCTGGCCGGGCAGCCTGCCACCGCCGGCTCCGGCCACGGTGTTCCAGCAGCCCAGGCCGGCGTGCGTCGTCGATGCCTTCGACCGCCCCGTCGACGTCACCGACCGTGGCGCGTTGACGGCGGCCCCGCATCGGTTCGCCGTGGGCGATCCCGGCGCCACGGAGCCGCTCGAGCTGCGTCCGGTCGACGCCTGGGCCGGACCATGGCTCATCGAGTCACGGTGGTGGGACCCCCAGAGCGCACGCCGCGGGGCCTGGTTCCAGCTGGTCGACCCGGCCGGCCACGCCTGGCTGCTCGGGCTCGACGGCGGCGTGTGGTGGGCAGAGGCCCGCTATGACTGATCCGACTGACCGGGAGGGTGAGCGCCATGGGCTGGGATAACCCGGTGGTGCCCTGGTCCGAGCTGGAGCGGCGGCTCTCCGACCACCACCGCGAGGGCGTGCCCGTCGGAGTGCCGGTCCCCGACGGAGGGGACGCACCAGGGTGGTCACGCAAGCGTGCGGCGTATGCCGCGCGGCCCAGGGTGCGCCGACCCGAGGACGTCACCGCCTATGCCGAGCTGCACTGCCACTCCCACTACAGCTTTCTCGACGGCGCGAGCAGCCCGGAGGCGCTGGTCGAGGAGGCGGTCGGCCACGGCCTGGCCGCCCTCGCCCTGACCGACCACGACGGGTTCTACGGGGTGGTCCGGATGGCCGAGGCGGCCGAGGCCTACGCGCTGCCCACGGTCTTCGGTGCCGAGCTCTCGCTGGGCCTGACCGCACCCCAGAACGGCGTGGCAGACCCCGAGGGCGACCACCTGCTGGTGCTCGCCCGCGGAGAGCGGGGCTACCACCGGCTCGCCGAGATCATCACCACCGCCCAGCTCGCCGGTGCCGAGAAGGGCAAGCCCGTCTACGACCTCCACGAGGTCGCCGACCGCTGCCGGGGCGAGGTGATGGTGCTCACCGGCTGCCGCAAGGGCGCAGTCCGCCGGGCGCTCACCGGCGGTCCTGGTGGTGCGAGGCGGTTGGACCCGGCGGCGGCGGCGCCAGCCCTGCACCACCTCATCGACCTCTTCGGGCCCGACCACGTGCTCGTCGAGGTCTTCGACCACGGACAACCCCTCGACAGCACGGTCAACGACGCCTTGGCCGTGGCCGCCGCCGAGGCCGGGCTCCCGGTCGTGGCGACCAACAACGTCCACTTCGCCACGCCGAAGGCCGCCCGTCTCGCCCAGGCCGTCGCCGCGGTGCGGGCCCGCCGCGCCCTCGACGCCATGGACGGGTGGCTGCCCGCCGCGGGCACGGCATACCTGCGCTCTGGCGCCGAGATGGCCGCACGCTTCGCGCGGTTCCCCGGTGCGGTGGAACGCACCGTCGACATCGCCGCCGACCTCGCCTTCCCCCTGCGCAGCGCCTCGCCGAGGCTGCCCAAGCAGGCCGTGCCCGACGGCCACACGACGATGTCGTGGTTGCGTGAGCTGGTTCGCCGTGGTGCCGAACGGCTCTACCCGAACGCCCCCGCCAGCACCGCCGAGCGGCTGGAGCGTGAGCTCCGCGTCATCGAGGAGAAGGACTTCCCGGGGTACTTCCTCATCGTCCACGACATCGTGGCGTTCGCCCGCAGTCGCGGGATCCTCTGCCAGGGAAGAGGATCCGCCGCCAACTCGGCGGTGTGCTACGCGCTGGGCATCACCGCCGTCGACTCGATCCGCTACGACCTCCCGTTCGAGCGGTTCCTCTCTGCGGTGCGCGACGAGGAGCCCGACATCGACGTCGACTTCGACTCCGATCGCCGTGAGGAGGTCATCCAGTGGGTCTACGAGAAGTACGGCCGTCGCAACGCCGCCCAGGTCGCCAACGTCATCACCTACCGTCCCAAGTCGGCGATCCGTGACGTCGCCAAGGCCCTCGGCTACTCGGTCGGCCAGCAGGACGCCTGGTCCAAGCAGATGGACTCGTGGTCGAGCGTGGTGGCCGCCGGCGCCGACCACGACATCCCGCCTCGGGTGGTGGGCCTGGCCCAGGAGCTGCTGGGGTCACCACGCCACCTGGGCATCCACTCCGGCGGGATGGTGCTCACCGACCGACCGGTCGGCGAGGTATGCCCGATCGAGCCTGCGCGCATGGACAACCGCACCGTCCTGCAGTGGGACAAGGACGACTGCGCCTGGATGGGGCTGGTCAAGTTCGACCTGCTGGGGCTGGGGATGCTCGGCGCCCTCCAGCACACCCTGACGCTGGTGGCCGACCACCTCGGTGAGCGGTGGGAGCTCGCGACGCTGCCCAAGGAGGAGCGTGGCGTCTACGACATGCTGTGCCGAGCCGACTCGGTCGGGGTGTTCCAGGTCGAGAGCCGCGCCCAGATCGGCACCCTCCCGCGACTCAAGCCACGCTGCTTCTACGACCTCGTCATCGAGATCGCGCTCATCCGGCCGGGGCCGATCCAGGGCGGCGCGGTCCATCCGTACATCCGGCGCCGCACCGGTGAGGAGCCGGTCACCTACCTGCACCCCAAGCTCGAACCCGTGCTGAGCCGCACCAAGGGCGTGCCGCTTGTTCCAGGAGCAGCTCATGCAGATGGCCGTCGCGGTGGGCGACTGCACCGCGGCCGAGGCCGACCTGCTGCGCCGCGCCATGGGTTCCAAGCGAGGCATCGAGAAGATCGCCACCTTGCGTGCCCAGCTCTATGCCGGCATGGAGCACAACGGCATCACCGGGTCCTTGGCCGACGAGATCTACGCCAAGATCGAGGCCTTCGCGAACTTCGGTTTCGCCGAGAGCCACGCGCTGAGCTTCGGACTGCTGGTCTACGCGAGCTCGTGGCTCAAGCTGCACTACCCGGGCGCGTTTCTCGTCGGCCTCCTGCGCTCCCAGCCGATGGGGTTCTACTCGCCGCAGAGCCTCGTGGCCGACGCCCGCCGACACGGGGTCGAGGTGCTGCGTCCCGACATCCTCGCCTCCGGGGTGCAGGCCGACCTCGAGCCGCTCACCGGAGGGACCCCCGGCGGGATGGACGCCTGCCTGCAGCAGTCCCAGCCACCGGTGGGTGACTTCGATGCCGACGCGCGCGTCGACCACGCCGACCACCGGCGCGACGGGAGGTATGCCGTGCGGCTGGGGCTGGCGGACGTCACCTCGATCGGGGTCCCGCTCGCCACCCGGATCGTCGACGAGCGGCTGGCGAACGGCCCGTTCACCAGCATGACCGACCTGACCCGCCGGGTCCGGTTGACCGTGCCGCAGGTCGAGGCACTGGCCACGGCACGGGCCTTCGACTGCTTCGGGCTGAGTCGTCGTCAGGCCCTGTGGGACTCGGGCCGGGCAACACTGGAGAGCGCCGGGCAGCTGCAGGGTCTGGTCATGGACTCGACGATCCCGGCGCTGCCGGGCATGGAACCCGTCGAGGACACGATGGCCGACCTGTGGGCACTCGGGATCTCGCCGCAGGACCACCCGATCACGCACGTGCGCCCGCTGCTGGACGCGCGCGGGGTCCTGGCAGTCTCGACCCTCGCCACCACCGAGCCCGGCCGGGTGCGGGTCGGCGGGGTGGTCACTCATCGGCAGCGACCGGCGACGGCGGGTGGGGTGACCTTCCTCAACCTCGAGGACGAGACCGGCATGCTCAATGTCATCTGCTCGACCGGTGTCTGGACTCGCTACCGTCGGCTGGTCCGCCAGTCGAACGCGCTCGTGGTGCGCGGAATGCTGGAGCGTCGGGGGTCAGTGGTCAACCTCCTGGCCGACCGGATCGACCTCCTGCCGCTGGCCATCCGCACGCCGTCGCGCGACTTCCGCTGAACGCGGGACGTCCGGTGCTGCCGGCACGGCCGCTCAGCTGGCCTTCTTGGTCGCCTTCTTCGCTGTCGCCTTCTTCGCGGCGGTCTTCGTCGCCGGCTTCTCCGCGGTGCCCTCGCCGCGGGAGGCCTTGGCCTTGTCGACCGACTTCTTCAGCGCCGCGAGCAGGTCCACGACCTCGCCCGAGTCGTCCTTCGACGTCGGCGCCAGCTGCACCTCGCCGCCCTCGACCTTGGCCTTGACCAGCGACTCCAGCGCGGCGGCATAGTCGTCCTCGTAGTCGTCGGGCTGGTAGTCGCCCGCGAGCTGCTCGATGAGCAGATCGGCCATGGCCAGCTCCTGCTTGGTGGCCTTGGCGTCGTCGTCGAGGGTCGCGAAGTCGGGCTTGCGGATCTCGTCGGGCCACAACATCGTCTGCATGACGATGACGCCCTCGTGCACGCGCAGCACCGCCATCGTCATCCGCGTGCGGATCGAGACCGTCACGACCGCGACCCGGTTCTCCTTCTCCAGGGCGTCGCGGAGCAGGATGTAGGGCTTGGTCGAGGCCTTGTCCGGCTCGAGGTAGTACGACTTGTCGTAGTACATGGGGTCGATCTGCTCGGCCGGCACGAACTTCTCGACCGAGATCTCCTTGCTGCTGGTCGCAGGCAGGTCCTTGAAGTCCTCGTCGGTGAGGACGACCATCTCGCCGTCCTCGGTCTCGTACCCCTTGGCGATGTCGTCGTACGACACGATCTCGCCGTCGATGCTGCAGACCCGCTGGTACTTGATCCGGCCGCCGTCCTCACGGTGCACCTGCCGGAACTGCACGTCGTGGTTCTCCGTGGCGGAGTACAGCCGGATCGGTACGTTGACCAGGCCGAAGGACACCGCGCCCTTCCAGATCGCTCGCATGGTCGGATCCTCCCGTATGCCGCGGGGCTGGTCCAGCCTCGCCCCTGGACCCAGCCTATTGCGTCAGGATGGCCCCATGCGCCCCATGCTGGCCACCCGAGCCACTGCCATCCCGGCAGGGGCGGAGTGGATCCATGAGGTGAAGTGGGACGGCATGCGGGTGCTGGCGGACGTCCGTGACGGCGTGCTCACCCTGACGTCCCGCACCGGCAACGACGTCACGGCGTCCTACCCCGAGCTGGCCGGCCTGAGCGGCCTCTACGACGACATGCTGCTCGACGGCGAGGTGGTCGCCCTCGACGGCGGCCGCCCGTCCTTCGGGGCGCTGGCGGACCGGATGCACGTGCGTGACCGACGCAAGGCCGAGCGGCTGGCCGCCACCCGGCCGGTGACGCTCATGGTGTTCGACCTGCTGCGGCTCTACGGCGCGGACCTCACCACCCAACCACTGTCGGCCCGGCGCGAGATGCTCGAGCGACTCGACCTCGACGGGCGCCACTGGCAGGTGCCACCGGTCTACGACGACGGACCCGAGCTGTTCGCCGCGACCCTCGAGCAAGGCCTCGAGGGAGTGGTGAGCAAGCGGCTCTCGTCGACCTACCTGCCCGGACGGCGTTCCACCGACTGGCTGAAGTCGCCGCACCACACCACGATCTCGGTGGTCGTCGGCGGCTGGCGCGCGGAGAAGACCAACGAGTCCGGGCGGCTCGGCGCGGTGCTCGTCGGCCTGCCCGACGGCGCTGGCGGCTGGCGGTATGCCGGCGGGCTGGGCAGTGGGATCGCCGGGCGCGCCGCGACCCAGCTGGCCGAGGCGCTCGCACCGCTGCGCCGCCAGGACTCCCCGTTCAGCACCGAGGTGCCCCGCATCGACGCCGTCGGCGTGACCTGGGTCGAGCCCACCCTGGTCGTCGAGGCCCGCGCGCTCGAGGTGACGCGCGACGGCCGGCTGCGCCAGCCGGCATACCTCGGGATTCGCACCGACCTCACGCCCCGCGACCTGCAGGACGAGCCGTGACCGAGAACGCCGCCGTCCTCGTCGAGGGACGCAAGCTCAAGCTGACCAGCCTCGACAAGCTGCTCTACCCGTCCACCGAGACGACCAAGGGCGAGGTGCTCAGCTACTACGCCCAGGTGGCGCCGGTGCTCCTGCCCCACCTCGCCGGACGCCCGCTCACCCGGGTGCGCTGGCCGCACGGCACCGGCGACCAGAGCTTCTTCGAGAAGAACCTGCCGTCCGGGGCGCCGTCCTGGCTGCCTCGGGTGAAGCTCGACGACGTCACCTATCCGATGGTCGACGACCTCGCCCACCTCACCTACCTGGTCAACCTCAACTCGATCGAGCTGCACATCCCCCAGTGGAGGGTCGACGCCGACGGCGAGCGCCAGCGCCCGGACCGCCTCGTCATCGACCTCGACCCCGGCGCGCCGGCCGGGCTCAAGGAGTGCGCGACGGTGGCCCTGATGGTGCGCGAACGACTGGGCGCCCTCGGCCTCGACCTGTTCCCCGTCACCAGCGGGAGCAAGGGCATGCAGCTGTATGCCGCGCTGCCGGGCGACCTCACCTCCGACCAGGTGCGTGACCTCGCCCAGCAGCTGGCGCAGGAGCTCACCAAGAAGCAGCCCGAGCTCATCGTCTGGAAGATGACCAAGTCGCTGCGCCCCGGGAAGGTCTTCCTCGACTGGAGCCAGAACGTCGCGGCGAAGACGACCATCTGCCCGTACTCGCTGCGTGGGAAGGAGACGCCGACCGTGGCGGCCCCCCGCACGTGGGACGAGGTCGACGCCGGTGCGCGGGGGGAGACCTTCGAACAGCTGATGTTCGACGAGGTGCTGGATCGTCTCGACGAGCACGGCGACCTCGTGGCCGACCTGCTCGCCTAACAGTCGATTCAGTGGGCCTTGTCGTAGGCCGCCTGGATCTCTGCGGAAATTCGGCCACGGTCGCTCACCTTATGGCCATTCTTGCGCGCCCAGTCCCGCACGTCCGCGAGGTCACGCTTGCCGCCACCGCGTGAGGACGGGCGTCCTGCGGCCCGGCGGCCGCCGGCACGTCGGGCATGACCGACGTACGGCGCCAAGGAATCACGCAACCCGGCGGCATTCGCGGCGTTGAGGTCGATCTCATAGGTGACGCCGTCGAGGGCGAAGGTGACGGTCTCGTCGGCCTCCGATCCGTCGAGGTCGTCCTCAAGAACAATGTTGACGCGCTGAGCCATGCGAATTCCTTTCCTACGAAGAAGATGCAGGTCTCAAAATAGGGCCTGGCGCCGCAAAAAAGAAATGGGCTATGGCTATTCCCCGGTCATTTCTCAGAATCGTCCGGTGCAGAATGTCCGTCATCCCCGGATTTCTGCTGGTCACGGTCCCACTGCGAATGCGCGAGCCTTTCCTTGCGGTCGCCTTCAATCATGTTCTTGATGACCAGCCAGAAGAGCACTCCCACCCCGGTCGAGGGGATGAGGGCCGCGACGTAGGGCCACAGGCCGCTCATCGTCCGAGCTCGGGCTTCAGGTGGGGGAACAGGATCGTCTCGCGGATGCTCGCTCCGGTGAACAGCATGACCAGTCGGTCGACCCCGAAGCCGAGGCCACCCATGGGGGGCGCGCCGTACTCCAGGGCCCGCAGGAAGTCCTCGTCGAGCTGCATCGCCTCGGGGTCGCCGCCCGCCGCGCGGATCGACTGGGCGGTCAGGACCTCCCGCTGGACGACCGGGTCGATGAGCTCGGAGAAGCCCGTCCCCCGCTCGACGCCGCCGATGATGAGGTCCCACGCCTCGATGTGACCCGGCTTCGAGCGGTGCGGACGGGCCAGCGGCTGCGCGATCGCCGGGTAGTCGCAGAGGAAGGTGGGCTGGAGCAGCCCCGGCTCGACGAGCTCGCCGAGCAGCTCGAGGAAGACCTTGTCCTTGTCCCAGAGGGGGTCGACGGCGACGTCGTGCTTCGCGGCATACGTGCGCAGGGTGTCGACGTCGGTGTCGATGGTGACGGTCTCACCCACCGCCTCGGACACACCCTCGTAGACGGGCAGCCAGCGCCACGGGCCGTCGAGGTCGATCGTGCCTGCCGGGGTCTGCACCTGACGCGAGCCCAGAGCATCGCCGACACCGAGGTAGACGTCGCGCATGAGGGCGGCGATAGAGGTCTGGTCGCCGTAGGCCTGGTAGGCCTCCAGCATCGTGAACTCAGGGCTGTGGGTGGAGTCGACTCCCTCGTTGCGGAAGATCCGCCCCATCTCGTAGACGCGGTCGACCCCGCCGACGACAGCCTTCTTGAGGTTGAGCTCCAACGCGATCCGCAGGGTCATCTCCTGGTCGAACGCGTTCATGTGGGTCCGGAAAGGCCGCGCCGCCGCCCCGCCGTGGATGAGCTGGATGATCGGGGTCTCGACCTCGAGGTAGCCCTGGCTGTCGAGGACCCCCCCGGATCGCCGCGAGCGCCGTGGCCTTGGTGCGCACCATGTCCCGCGACTCCTGGCGCACGATGAGGTCGGCGTAGCGCTGTCGGACCCTGGACTCCTCGGACAGGTCCTTGTGCATCACCGGCAGCGGGCGCAGCGCCTTGGACGCCATCTCCCAGCGGGTGGCCATGACCGAGAGCTCGCCGCGCCTGGAGGAGATGACCCGGCCCTCGACGAACACGTGGTCGCCCAGGTCGACGGTCGCCTTCCACGCGGCGAGCGACTCCTCACCGACCTCGGCCTGGCTGAGCATCACCTGGAGGCGGGTGCCGATGCCTTCCTGGAGGGTCGCGAAGGCGAGCTTGCCGGTGTTGCGGATGAAGATCACGCGCCCCGCGACGCCCACGACGTCCTGGGTCTCCTCGCCGGTCTCGAGGTGCTGCCAGCGCTCGCGCACCTCCTGCAGGGTGTGCGTGCGCGGCACCGACACCGGATAGGCCTGCGCGCCCTCGGCCAGCAGCCGGTCGCGCTTCTCGCGACGGACCTTCATCTGCTCGGGCGGATCGACGTCGGGCACGATCGCCGGGGTTTCGCTGGCGGTGTCGCTCGCGGTGGGATTCACCCGCAAAGGGTACCGACCCCAGATGGGTGTCCCTGAACGCGCTCCGTCCCGCCAGTGCTCACTCAGCCGGAGTGAGGTCCAGAGCCAGGTCGACGATGGGTGAGGAGTGCGTGAGCCCCCCGACGCTGAGGTAGTCCACGCCGGTGAGGGCATAGGCCCGGGCCACGTCGAGCGTCAGGCCACCGGTCGCCTCGAGCTCCACGACCTCGCCGGTCGCGCGCACGGCCTCGACCGTGGCACGAAGGAGCTCGACCGACATGTTGTCGCACAGCAGGAACCGCGCGCCGACCGCGACCGCCTCGAGGGCCTCGGCGGTCGTGGTGACCTCGACCTGCACGGGAACGTCCGGGAAGGTGCCATGCACCGCGGCATACGCGGCGCTGAGCGAGCCGGCAGCGAGCTTGTGGTTGTCCTTGATCATCGCGACGTCGTAGAGGCCCAAGCGCTTGTTGCTGCCGCCGCCCGCTCTCACCGCGTACTTCTCGAGGGCGCGCAGGCCCGGCGTGGTCTTGCGGGTGTCGAGGACCGTCGCGCCGGTGCCCTCGAGGCGCGTCGCCCACTCGCGGGTGTGCGTCGCGACCCCGGAGAGCCGGCAGAGGAGGTTGAGCATCGTGCGCTCGCCCACGAGGGTCACCTGGGTGGATCCGTGCAGCGTGGCGACGACGTCACCCGCCGCGACCTGGTCCCCGTCGTGACGCGTGGTGGAGATCTGCAGGGGCTGGGCGCCGAGCCGCCTGGCCACCTCGTCGAAGACCAGCGCCACGACGGGTATGCCGGCGATGACGCCGGGTGCCCGTGCCACGACCTGGGCGGCGCTCACCTGCTCGGGCGGGATGGTCGCCATCGTCGTGACATCGACGCCCTCGGGCCCACCGAGGTCCTCGTCGAGGGCAGTGCGGACGACCGCGAGGGCGGCGACGTCGGGGAACTGCAGGTCGGTCATGTGAGGTCCTGTTCGGGGACGGGTTCGAAGGTCGTGGTCACTCGCCCGTCGGCGCCACGCGTCACGAGGGTGTGACCGCGCCACCGGGGATCGTCGAGGGCGGTGAAGTCGGATCGCAGGTGGCCACCGCGGGTCTCCTCGCGAAGCCTCGCCGCCAGGGTGAGCACCTGCCCGACGTGCAGCAGGTTCGTGGTCTCCCAGGACCGCGGGCCGGGCTCCTGGGCGGGCCCGGTCGCAGCCACCGTGGCGAGGACGGCTGACGTGTCGGCGAGCGACTCGGCGGACCGGACCGCGCCCGAGCCGCGGGTCATCGCCGACTGCACGATCGTGCGCGAGTCGGCCCCGATCAGGGCTGGGACCCCTTGCGCCCCAGCAGGTTTCGCATGAGGGAGCTCGCCGTTGGCCAGCCGCGCACTGATGTCGTCGGCGATGCGGTGCGCGAAGACCAGGCCCTCGAGGAGGGAGTTCGACGCCAGCCGGTTGGCTCCGTGGACCCCGGTGCAGGAGACCTCACCACAGGCGTACAACCCGGCCAGGCTCGAACGGCCGTTCAGGTCGGTGCGCACGCCCCCGCTCGCGTAGTGCTGGGCCGGGGCCACCGGCAGCAGGTCGGTCGCCGGGTCGAACCCCAGCTCGCGACAGCGAGCCACGATCGAGGGGAACCGCTTCTCGAGGAACTCACGGCCGAGGTGTCGGGCGTCGAGGAAGACGTGGTCCGCGCCGCTCTCGCGCAGGCGCGCGGCGATGGCGCGGGAGACGACGTCGCGGGGTGCCAGGTCGGCGAGCGGGTGCACGCCCTCCATGAAGCGCACTCCGTCGCCGTCGACCAGGTAGGCGCCCTCGCCGCGGACAGCCTCGGAGATCAACGGTTGCTGGCCACTGGCGCCCTCGCCCAGCCAGAGCACCGTCGGGTGGAACTGCACGAACTCGACGTCCGCGAGGGTGGCGCCGGCCCGCAGGGCAGCGGCCATGCCGTCACCGGTGGCCACACTCGGGTTGGTCGTGGCCGAGTAGACCTGACCCAGCCCACCTGTGGCCAGGACGACCGCGCGGGCCAGCGCGGCCCCGACGCCGTCCATCTGGCCCTCGCCGATCACGTGGAGCGTGACGCCGCAGACCCGTGAGTCGTCGTCCTTGAGGAGGTCGACCACGAGCGCGTGTTCGATCACCTCGATGCCGGGGTCGTCCTGGACGCGGTGCAGCGCAGCGATGAGGGCGCGCGAGATCTCCTTGCCGGTCGCGTCGCCACCGGCATGGGCGATGCGGTCCTTGTGGTGCCCGCCCTCGCGCGTGAGCTTGAGCTCGCCCTCGTCGTCGCGGTCGAACTCGGCACCCAGGGCCACCAGCTCGCGAACCCGCGCCGGGCCCTCGTGAACCAGGGCGGTGACCGCGGGCACGTCACACACGCCGCACCCCGCGACCAGGGTGTCGTGGAGGTGTTCCTCGGGCGAGTCCCCGGGGTCGAGTGCAGCGGCGATGCCGCCTTGTGCCCACTGGGTCGATCCCTCGCTGAGGACCGTCTTGGTCACCAGGAGCACGCGGTCGACGCGCTGGCGCAGCCGGAGCGCGGTCGTCAGCCCCGCGATGCCCGACCCCACGACGATGACGTCGGCAGAGGTGGTCCAGCCGGGGTCGGGGGCGACGAGGTGGCCGGGAATCCGCAGGCCCGTGGGTTGCGGTTCGCTCATGGCCGCTCAGTCATGGTGGCGGGCGGTGACCGCCGAGGTCCTCAGGCCGAAGCCGTCGGGCACGTCGCCGACATCGTGCCCGATCTCGACGATCTTGTTGTCCTTGTCGACGAAGACGACCTGAGGCTCGAAGGTGCGCGCCTCGGCGTCGTCCATCGCGGCATACGCGATGACGATCACGGTGTCGCCGGGCGAGATGAGGCGCGCCGCAGCGCCGTTGATGCACAGGATGCCGGAGCCGCGCTCACCCTCGATGGCATAGGTCGTGAGGCGGTTGCCGTTGTCGACGTCGACGACGTCGACCTGCTCGCCCGGCAGCAGGCCCGCGGCATCCATGAGGTCGCGGTCGATGGTCAGCGACCCGACATAGTGCAGGTCGGCCTGGGTCACGGTCGCCCGGTGGATCTTCGCGTAGAGCATGAACCGCTGCATGTCGTCCTCCGGTTCTACTGCTTCGGCTGCTTCGGCGCGGCGGACGGCACATCGGAGAACACCTCGAGTGCGCCACCCCCCGGGCCGACGTCGATGGGCAGGTTGTCGATGAGTCGGGTGGTGCCGACTCGGCCGGCGACGGCGAGCAGAGCCTCACCGCGGTACCACTCCGGCACGTCCTCGAGCGTGGCAGGGTGCACGAGCACGAGGTAGTCGATGAGGGCGAGCGGCTCCCTGACGAGCACCTCACGGGCGGCCCGACGGATCGCCGACGGCCCCTCGCCGGCAGCGGCCGCACCCGCCTGCAGGGCGTGCGACAGGCAGAGCGCCACCTCGCGGTCGGAGTCGGTGAGGTAGGTGTTGCGGCTGCTCATGGCGAGCCCGTCGGGTTCGCGCACGGTCGGTGCCGCGACAACCGTGACCGGGAAGTCGAGGTCGCGCACCATGCGCCGGATGAGCAGCAGCTGCTGGGCGTCCTTCTGCCCGTAGTAGGCGGAGTCGGCACTGGTCAGGTGCAGGAGCTTGGCGACGACCGTGAGCATGCCGTCGAAGTGGCCGGGTCGCGCCTGGCCCTCGAGGACGTTGCCCAGGGGCCCGGCGGAGATGCGGACCCCGGGGTCGCCGTCCTCGTAGATCACGTCAGGGGTCGGGGCGAACACGAGGTCGACCCCGGCGCTGCGACAGATCTCCAGGTCGGCGTCGAAGGTCCGCGGGTAGCGGGACAGGTCCTCGCGCGGCCCGAACTGCAACGGGTTGAGGAAGATCGTGACGATGACGTGGGCAGCGCGTTGACGGGCGGTGCGGATCAGGGTCGCGTGCCCGTCGTGCAGGGCGCCCATGGTCATGACCACCGCGACGTCACCGTCGGTGAGGGCCGCCCTGGCCGCGCGCAGCTCGTCGCGGGTCCGCGCGACGACCGGCCCGTCGACGTGCCCGTCGACCTGCCCGTCGATCTGGGCCACCTGCGCGTCGAGGGAGACGGTCGGTACGGCGATCTGTTCGCTCACTTAACGCTCCTGGTCGCTCGCGAGGATGTCCAGCAGGGGTTCGGCGGTGTGCGGCCGCAGCCGGCCACTGGCCAGGGCCCGCTCGGCCGTGGCGCGCGCCAGTGCCACATAGGTGGGCCGCACATCCGGGGTCAGGCTCTGAAGTTGTCGCAGGTGCTCGGCAACGGTACCGGCATCCCCACGCGACACCGGGCCCGTGAGAGCCGCATCACCCGCACGCAACGTGTTGTCGAGAGCGGCCGCAACGAGGGGCCCGAGCACCCTCGCCGGTGTCTCGACCCCTGCGGCCCCCAACGCCTGGAGGGACTGGGCGATGAGCGTCACGAGGTGGTTCGCCCCGTGGGAGAGGGCCGCGTGGTACATCGGCCGGGCCGACTCCTCGATCCACACCGGCTCGGCGCCGATCTCGAGAACCAAGGCCTCGGCGACCGCACGCAAGGGCTCGGGAGCGGTGACGCCGAAGCAGCAGTCGAGCAGCCGGTCGAGGTCGATGACGGTGCCCGTGAACGTCATCGCGGGGTGCAGGGCCAGCCCGAGGACATGGTGACTCGCGACGGGGGCGTAGACCTCGAGGCCGTGGCGGCCCGAGGTGTGGAAGGCCAGCTGTCCGGTCTGCCAGGTGTGGGTGGCGGCCAGGCCCGAGATGAGGTCGGCCAGCGCGTCGTCGGGGACGGCGAGGACCACGAGCTCTGCGCGGGCCACGACCTCCTGGGGCGTGAGCACCGGGACGCCAGGCAACAGCTCTGCCGCTCGGGTCACCGACTCTGCGCTGACGCCCGACACCCCCACCAGCCGGTGGCCGGCCCGCTGGAGCGCGGCGCCGATGACGGCGCCGACCCGGCCCGCGCCCACGACGCCCACCTCGAGGCGGGCCGGACGCTCGTCGCTGGGAGTCACATCGTGAACGCTACCCGCCCGCGGCGACTAGCCTCTGGCGGGTGGAGGCGATGCCCTGGGAGCAGGCGTGGCAGGAGGCTCTCTACGGCGCGCGCGGGTTCTACCGTTCGGCCGCCGGGCCCGCGGCGCACTTCACCACCGCCACCCATGGCGCGACCGGGCGCCTGCTCGCCGAGGCGCTGGCGCAGCTCGCCCGCGAGAACCACCTCACCCAGGTCGTCGACGTGGGCGCCGGACGCGGCGAGCTGCTCACCCACCTGTATGCCGCGGAGCCGGCGCTGCGGCTCACCGGCCTGGACGTCGTGGCCAGGCCCGCCACCCTGCCCGGTGCGGTGCGCTGGCTCCGCTCGCCCGGCGGCGCGGCCGTTCCAGCCGAGCTCGCCCACCTCGAGTCCGCGCTGGTCGTGGCCCACGAGTGGCTCGACGTGGTGCCCTGCCCCGTCGCGGAGGTCGACCTCGATGGCGTCCTGCGGCACCGGCTGGTGGATCCTGCCGGTGCCGAGTCGTGGGGTGAACCCGTCACGGGTGACGAGCTCGAGTGGTGCCGGGCGCACTGGGCAGCTACCGAGCCGGGCCAGCGCGTCGAGATCGGCTTGTCCCGCGCCACCGCGTGGTCCGAGCTGCTCTCCCGGGTTGACGCCGGGATCGTGCTCGCCGTCGACTACGGCCATCGCAGCGGAGACCGGCCCCACGGCGGCACGCTCGCGGCATACCGCGCTGGGCGCATGGTCGACCCGGCACCCGATGGCACCTGCGACCTGACCGCCCACGTCGCGATGGACACCCTCGACCACGACGACCTGCTCGACCAGCGCACGGCCCTGCGTGGCCTCGGGATCGTCGGGCGCTCTCCCGACCACGAGCTTGCCCGCCGTGACCCTGCGGGCTACCTGCGCGCCCTGGAGCGGGCCGGCGCGGCCACCGCCCTGACGGCCCATGGCGGGTTCGGCGACTTCCTGTGGGCGCTCAAGCGCGTGGGGTGACCACCAACCGCTCGAAGCCGCGCAGCACGAACGTCGGGCGACGCACTGCCTCGACCACCTCGAGCTCGGGGAACCGGCCAAGCAGGGTCCGCAGCGAGATCTCGAGCTCCAGCCGCGCGAGCGGTGCCCCGAGGCAGAAGTGGATGCCCGCGCCGAAAGCCAGGTGCGGGTTCGGGTCGCGCGTCGGGTCGAACCGGTCCGGGTCGGCGAACACCGTGGGGTCGCGGTTCGCGGCACCCAGCAGCGCGGCCACCTTGTCGCCCGGCGCGAAGGCGACGCCGACGACCTCGGCGGGCTCCCTGGCGGTCCGCTCGAACAGGTGCAGCGGCGAGTCGTGGCGCAGGAACTCCTCGACCAGACGTGACACGGCACCAGCGTCGGCCACGTCGACCTGTGGCCGTTCGGGAGCGGTGAGCCAGGAGTGCAGGCCGTTGCCGAACCCGTTGACGCTCGCCTCGTGGCCGGCGTTGAGCAGCAGCACCGCCGCGGCCACCAGCTCGTGAGCGGCAAGCCGGTCCGAGCCGTCGCGGGCCTGGACGAGGTCGGTCAGCAGGTCCTGACCCGGTGTCCGTGCCCGGTCCGTCGCCAACGCCTCCACGTAGGCCGCGAACTCGGCGGCCGCTGTGCGGGCCGCTGCCTCGTCGGCGGGTGTTCGGTCCACCTCGTACATCCGCACGATCGCCTGGGACCACGGCCGAAGGTGGTGGCGGTCGGACTCGGGGACACCGAGGAGCTCGGCGATCACGAGCACGGGGAGCGGCTCGGCATACGCCGCCAGCACGTCGAACGGGCCGCCCGGGACCTCGCGCAGCAGACCCACAGCCAGCTCCTCGATGCGCGGTGCGAGTCGCTGCACGTGCCCGCGACCGAACGCCCCGGCGACGAGGCGCCGCAGCCGGGTGTGCTTGGGCGGCTCGGAGTCGAGGATCGAGTCGGCGTGCAGCCAGTTGAACGTCTGCCAGTCGTGCTCCGGGGCGCGGTCGTGGAAGATCCGGCCGAGGCGCCGGTCACGCAACACCGCACCGGCCTCGGCGTGGCCCGTGGCCAGCCACATACCCAGACCCGAGTGCCACGCGAGGGGCGCCACGGCGCGCAGGGCCGCGAGGTGGGGATAGGGATCGGCTACCACGGCGGGGTCGCTGAGGTCGAGCAGGTCAGCGGCGTCGACGGCCTTCGGAGCGGGCACAGTCGAAGCCTGCCGCAGGGCGCTCGGTTTTGTCAGGTGCTCCGGGCGGGGCAGACTTGAGGGCTGCTGCACGTCGAAAGGACCCCTCGTGCTTGTCGTCCCCCGGAAGCATCGGCACCGCCTCAGCCTGCTCGCTGCACCCTGCGTGGTCGGGGCGGTCGCGTTGACCGCCTGCGGGGCCTCCGGCTCGCAGGGCGGCGCCGCAGTGACGGTCACCATCACCCCCACCGTCACGGCCACCGGTGGGCCAGCCGCCCCGGCCACCCCGACGGTGCCCAAGAGCGACGACATCGGACGGGCCTTCGACTACGGCGCGGTGGTGAGCAGCACGACGGTGGCCGGCGTGACCGTCATCAAGCTCGACCGCTACACGTGGAAGGGTCTCGACGACGCCAAGCTCGCTCGTCAGGGCCTGCCCGTCGCTCCGTTCAAGGGCAAGCTCCCCTACGAGAACCTCAACACCAGGCTCGTCTACACCCTGCCCGTCGCAGCCGGAGCGCGGATCCTCTACCACCACTGCGTCGCCGCGGACCAGCCGCTGCAGACCAAGTCGGTGGCCATGAAGGACTTCCTGCCCCTGGTCGACCCGGAGAAGACCGTGGTCGTCGCCCTCGACGCCCAGGGCCGCGTGACCGCCGCCGAGAACATCCCCGGCTGCCCCGGCTGAGGATGGCCTAGCCTTCAGTCCATGACGACCCCGAGCACGCCGAGCCAGCGCGAGCTCACGGTCGGGCTGGGCGCCGGCGGGCTGGCCACCGCCGACATGGTGCTCAACATCGGGCCCCAACACCCGGCGACCCACGGCGTCCTGCGGCTACGCATCGTTGTCGACGGTGAGCGCATCGTCTCGGCCGAGCCGATCGTCGGCTACATGCACCGCGGCGCGGAGAAGCTCTTCGAGGTGCGGGACTACCGCCAGATCGTGGTCCTGGCCAACCGCCACGACTGGCTCTCGGCCTTCTCCTCCGAGCTCGGCGTCGTCCTGGGCGTCGAGCGCATGCTCGGCATCGAGGTGCCCGAGCGCGCCGTCTGGGCCCGCACCCTGCTGGCCGAGCTCAACCGCGTGCTCAACCACCTGATGTTCCTCGGCTCGTATCCGCTGGAGCTGGGCGCGATCACCCCGATCTTCTACGCGTTCCGCGAGCGCGAGGAGCTGCAGGCGGTCATGGAGGAAGCCTCCGGCGGCCGCATGCACTACATGTTCAACCGCGTGGGCGGCCTCAAGGAGGACCTCCCCGCTGGCTGGCTCGACCGCGCCGCGTATGCCGTCGCCGCCGTCCGGAGGCGACTGCCCGACCTCGAGGCGCTCATCGTCGGCAACGAGATCCTCGAGGCGCGCACGCGCGGGGTCGGCGTGCTGTCGCCGGAAACCATTGCGGCGCACGGTGTTTCGGGTCCGATTGCCCGCGCGTCCGGGGTCGACATGGACCTCCGGCGTGACGAGCCGTATCTCGCCTACGCCGAGCTGTTCGCCGAGGGCGGCCCCGGTCGGGTCGTCACCCGCACCGCGGGCGACTGCCTGGCCCGCCTCGAGGTGCTGCTGGAGCAGACCCACGTCGCCCTGGACCTCGCCGACGTGTGCCTCGACCGACTGCGCTCGCTGGCGCGGGGCCCGGTGAACGTCAAGCTGCCCAAGGTTCTCAAGGTGCCCGAGGGTGACCTCTACACGGCCACCGAGAACCCCCTCGGCTTCAACGGGTACTACCTGGTGTCGCGGGGCGAGAAGACGCCGTGGCGCCTCAAGCTGCGGTCGGCGTCCTTCAACAACATCTCGGTGCTCGGCGAGGTGCTGCCCGGCAACCTCATCGCCGACATGGTCGCCATCCTCGGGTCGATGTTCTTCGTCGTCGGCGACATCGACAAATAGGGCTGCGAGTCAGTCGCGGTCGTCCGAGGGCGGCTCGACGCGGCACATCCGCTGGGTCACCATCCCGGCCACGGCGAGCAGCACGGCGCCGCCGCAGACGCCCGCGAGCTGCCACGCGAGGGTCCGGTAACCGGGCAGTCCGAGGTCAGCCAGGGCGTGCGCCTCCTGGGCGGCATACCAGCCGAGCACGGCAGCGCCGGTGAGGGCCGCGGCCTGGGCGAGCACGAGCGTGCGCGCCGCCCGCAGCGCGTTGAGGGGCTTGCGAGCCTCGCCGCGCAGGAACCGCCGCACCGGCAGCCCCGCCGACACGACGAGCAGGGCCATCGCCACCAGCAGGACCGTCGAGATCCATGACACCTGGCTCAGCAGGTGGCCGTTGTCGAGGTAGACGCGCCACCCGATCCACGACAGCAGGCCGACGACCAGCGTGATGCCGAGCAGCTGGCCCCAACGCAGCCCCTCGCCGCCGTTCACCATGGCCCCTCCAGGAGGTCGACCTCGGGCCCGGGTCGGACCCCGGACGTGTCGAGCTCGGCGACGAGGTCGGCGACCCGGCGGACCTGGCCGCCGACCCGCAGCGCGGCCTCAGGCTCGGCCTGGAGCCACGGCACGAGCACGAAGGCCCGCTCGTGCGCCCGCGGGTGCGGCAACGTGAGGGTCGGGCTGTCCATGCGCACGTCGGTGTCGAACACCGGGTCGCCGTACTGGATCAGGTCGAGATCGAGAGTCCTTGGGCCCCAACGGACTTCGCGGGTGCGTCCATGGGCGCGCTCGATGTCGTGCAGGCCCGCGAGCACCGAGGAGGGTGCCAGGTGGGTGGTCCCCGTGACCACCGCGTTCAGGTATGCCGGCTGCTCGGGACCGCCGACCGCATCCGTCTCGACGAGGGGCGACACTTCGATGATGTCGATCAGCCCGTAGAGGCTGACCGCCGCGTCGTGGAGCGTCTCGACGGAGTCGCCGAGGTTGGACCCGAGGGCGATGACCACCGGGCTCTGGCGCTCGCGTGTGACCCGCACGTACACGTCGCCAAACGGGTGGCCGACCGGCGCCTGGGGTTTGTGCACCGTCACCTCGACGGCCTCGACCCGGGGCCTGGAGAGGACACGGTCGGCGATGCGCGCGGCAAGCGCCTCGATCAGGTCGAGGGACTCGCCTTCGACGAGCGTGACGACGTCACTGGCGACCTCGGCGTAGTTGACCGTGTCAGCGAGGTCGTCGCTCGCGCCCGCGGCCGAGAGGTCGACCTCCATGACCACGTCGACGACAAAGGTCTGCCCGTCGCGCTTCTCGAAGTCCAGCACGCCGTGGAACCCCCGCGCCGAGATGCCCTTGATGGCGATCTGGTCGGTCATGGCGCCTCCTTGATGGCGTGCGCGACGCGCATCGCGTCGATCGTGGACGGGACGTGGTGGACCCGGACACCCCACGCTCCCACGGTCAGGGCGTGCGACGACGTCGCTGCGGTGGCGACGTCGCGGTCGCGAGGCGGTCGCGGCTCGCCGTCCCCGACGCCGAGTCGGCCGAGGAAGGCCTTGCGGGAGGCGCCCACCAGGACGGGGAAGCCGAGATCGAGCAGCTGGTCGAGATGCCGCAGCAGGGCCCAGTTGTGGACGGCCAGCTTGGCGAAACCGAAGCCGGGGTCCAGCACCAACCGCTCGGCGCTGATTCCTTGCGAGACGAGCTGGTCGGCGCGCTCGGCGAGCTCGGACCGCACGTCGGCCACGACGTCGCCGTAGACCGCCCGCGACTGCATGTCCGAGCTGTGGCCGCGCCAGTGCATCGCGATGTACGGCACCTGTGCCCCCGCCACCACCTCGACCATCGACTCGTCGGCGAGGCCACCGCTGACGTCGTTGACCAGGCTCGCGCCCGCGTCAAGAGCCGCCTCGGCGACCGAGGCCCGCATGGTGTCGATGGACACGACGGCCCCTGCGGCGCCGAGCGCGGTCACGACCGGCAGGACCCGCCGCAGCTCCTCGGCGACCGAGGGGCGCCCGGCGCCGGGGCGGGTGGACTCACCGCCGACATCGAGGATGTCGGCGCCCTGGGCGAGCAGCTCGAGCCCGTGGGCGATGGCAGCCGTGGGCTCGAACCACTCGCCGCCGTCGCTGAACGAGTCGGGCGTGACGTTGACGACCCCCATGACCACCGGCAGGCCGTCGGCCCGGCTGATCGGCCAGGCGGCCGTCATCGGGCGCCGCCCAGGCGGCCGAGTCGGGGCCACGCGAGGAAGGCCTCTGCCTCGAGCGCTGCCAGGCCGACCCGCGGCAGGTCCGAGGCCGTGGGGTAGACGAGGAAGCGTGGCTGCCAGGTCGGCTGGAACTTGGCGTTAAACCGGTACAGGCTCTCGATCTGCAGCCAGCGCGAGGCGAGCAGCAGGATCCGTCGCCACACCCGCAGAACCGGGCCGGCGCCGAGCTTCTCGCCACGCTCGAGCGCCGAGCGGAAGGCCGCGAAGTTGAGGGAGACGCGCTCGACCCCGAGGTCGGGTGCGGCCTTCAGGGCCTCGACGATCATGAGCTCGTTGACCCCGGCATCGGCCGTCGAGTCCCGCCGCATCACGTCGAGCGACATGCCGTCGGTTCCCCAGGGGACGAACTGGAGGAAGGCTCGCACGATCCCGTCGTGGCGCGCCGCGACGAACACGCAGTCGGGGTCGCTCTCGTCGAGCAGGCGGCCCAGCGCCATCGAGAACCCGCGCTCGGTGTCCGTGGAGCGCCAGGCGGCCGCATCGCGCATCGCGCGGTCACGCACGCTCTGGGGCACGTCGCGGACGCGACACACCTCCACGGCATACCCCGCCCGGGCGATGCGCCCGACCATCTGGCGGACGTTGCGCATGGGGCGACCCTCGAGGGAGAAGTGCGCGGTCTGCACCACGGCCTCGTCGCCGAGCTCCAATGCGGCGAAGCCGGTCTCGCGAACCCACCGCGTGCCTGCCTGCTCGGAGCACCCGAGGACCGCCGGCGTCCACGCATGCGCGGCCGCCTCCTCGAGGAATGCCTTGATCGACCCGGGCCACGCCTCGGGGTCGCCAAGGGGGTCGCCACTGGCCAGCATGACGCCCGACACGACGCGGTAGGCGATGGCGGACTTTCCGGTGGGCGACCAGATGACCGACTTGTCACGGCGGGTGTTGAAGTAGGCCAGCGAGTCGGCATGACGCGCCATCAGCTGGCGCAGCCTGGTCGCATCGGCATCGGTGAGCTCGGGGCGCGGCTCCGGTGGACGCAGCGCGAGGTAGACGGTGGTGAGGATCGTCATGAGCCCCAGGCCCAGGAGCAGCGAACCCACGATGTCGCCGGCACGGTCGCGGGTGAAGGTCAGCGGGCCGTTCGCGCCCACGAGGCCGAAGAGGATCTCCTCGGCCACGGGGGTCACCCCGGGCCAACCGCCGCGGATGTCGTGGCGGTTGAGCCAGAGCACCGACCCCCCGGCGACCACCGAGACCGCGAACAGGACGGCACCCGCCCGCACTGCCCGCCAGCGCGTCGAGGGGTCGCCCAACGCGCGGAACTCGTTGCGGTAGAGCAGCAGCAGCGTCAGACCGGCGCACGCCATCGTCGCGGCGACCGGTTCGAACTTGACCAGGTGCAGACCCGCGGAGATCGCGAGCAGCGCCGTGGCCGCGCGCCAGGCGCGGATCTTGCGCCGCTTGAGGGAGTGCCCGAGGACGATGAGCAGGATGCCGGAGACGACGGTCGCCGCCGCGGCTGCCGCAGACAGGGCGCCGGGAAGCACCTCGGTGAGGTTGTGCAGCCTGACGCGCCAGCTGTGCAGCAGCCCGGTGAGCAGGTCGAGCAGGCCGATCAGGTAGGTCAGGTTCCCGAGCAGACGCGGGACCCGGTTGGCGGTGAAGAAGCCGGGCAGCCGGCTGGTCGTGCTCTTGGTGGCCTGGTCCTCGGTCACCGTTTGCCGCCCAGCAGCAACGACATCGCCTCCGCACGGGTGGCCGGGTCGCGCAGCTGGCCTCGGACGGCTGACGTGATGGTGCGCGACCCGGGCTTGCGGATGCCGCGCATGGACATGCACAGGTGCTCGCACTCGACGACCACGATGACGCCCTGGGCGCCGAGGTGGGTGACGATGGCGTCGGCGACCTGGGTGGTCAGCCGCTCCTGGACCTGGGGGCGGCGGGCGTACATCTCGACCAGCCGGGCGAGCTTGGACAGCCCGGTGACCCGGCCGTCCTTGCCCGGGATGTAGCCGACGTGGGCCACCCCGTGGAAGGGCACGAGGTGGTGTTCGCACATCGAGTACACCTCGATGTCGCGCACCAGGATCATCTCCTCGTGTTCGATCTCGAACGTCTTGGACAGCACGTCGGCAGCGTCGAGGGCCAGCCCGGCGAAGAACTCGCCGTACGCCCGCGCCACCCGGGCCGGCGTCTCGACCAGACCCTCGCGGTCCGGGTCCTCACCGACCGCGAGCAGCAGCTCGCGCACGGCAGCCTCGGCACGCGGCTGGTCGACCACGTGCCGCGCGTCCTCAGTGCTCACGAGGATCGACCTGGCCGCCCTCCGGCACCTCGATCACCTGGGTGGGCGGGTGCTCCTCGGAGACCACCGCGCCCTCCTTTGCGGCCTTGTCGATGGCCTCGGCGGCCCTGGGGTCGCTGCCCGCGGACTCGAGCCCATGGACCGAGCCGTTCTGGGCGGCGACCTCGGCCGGGGTGAGCACCGGCGGCTGGTCGGAGAGCAGACGGGTGTCACTCGACAGCCAGGTCGGCCGGAGCGGGCGCTTGCGCACCGGCTCGAAGATGGCCGCGAGCTCCTTGGCGTTGAGCGTCTCGTGCTCGAGGAGGTCGAGGACCAACCGGTCGAGGATGTCGCGGTTGTCGTTGATGACGTGCCACGCCTCGTCGTGGGCGTGGTCGATCAGACCGCGCACCTCCTTGTCGACGACGCTCGCGACCTCTTCGGAGTAGTCGCGCTGGTGGCCCATGTCACGGCCGAGGAAGACCTCGCCCGCCGACTGCCCCAGCTTGATCGCGCCCACCCGCTCGCTCATGCCGTACTCGGTGACCATCTTGCGGGCCATCGCCGTGGCCTTCTCGATGTCGTTCGCAGCGCCGGTTGTGGGGTCGTGGAAGACGACCTCCTCGGCGACACGACCACCCATGGCGAACGCCAGCTGGTCGAGGATCTCGTTGCGCGTCGTCGAGTACTTGTCGTCCGTCGGCATGACCATGGTGTACCCGAGGGCGCGTCCGCGCGGCAGGATCGTCACCTTGGTGACGGGGTCGGTGTGGTTCATCGCCGCGGCCACCAGGGCGTGCCCACCCTCGTGGTATGCCGTGATCTTGCGTTCCTTGGCCGACATGATCCGGGTGCGCTTCTGGGGACCGGCGATGACGCGGTCGATGGCCTCGTCGAGGGCGGCGTCGTCGATGAGCAGCTTGTCGCTGCGCGCGGTGAGCAGGGCCGCCTCGTTGAGGACGTTGGCGAGGTCGGCGCCCGTGAAGCCGGGGGTACGCCGTGCGACGGCCAGCAGGTCGACGCCGGTCGCCATCGGCTTGCCCTGCGAGTGCACCTCGAGGATGCGGTGGCGCCCGATCATGTCGGGGGCCTCGACGGCGATCTGGCGGTCGAACCGACCGGGACGCAGCAGGGCAGGGTCGAGGATGTCGGGCCGGTTGGTCGCCGCGATGAGGATGACGTTGGTCTTGACGTCGAAACCGTCCATCTCGACGAGCAGCTGGTTGAGGGTCTGCTCGCGCTCGTCGTGTCCACCGCCGAGGCCGGCACCACGGTGGCGGCCCACGGCGTCGATCTCGTCGACGAAGACGATCGCCGGGGCGTTCGCCTTGGCCTGCTCGAAGAGGTCACGCACTCGCGAGGCACCCACGCCGACGAACATCTCGACGAAGTCGGAACCGGAGATGGAGTAGAACGGCACCCCGGCCTCACCGGCGACAGCGCGCGCCAGCAGCGTCTTGCCCGTGCCGGGCGGCCCGTAGAGGAGGACGCCCTTGGGGATCTTGGCGCCGACCGCGAGGAACTTCGCGGGTTCGGACAGGAACTCCTTGATCTCGTAGAGCTCCTCGACCGCCTCGTCCACACCGGCGACGTCGGCGAAGGTGACCTTGGGGGTGTCCTTGGTCGCCAGCTTGGCGCGTGACTTGCCGAACTGCATGACCCGGGAGCCACCGCCCTGCATCTGGTTCATGAGGAACCAGAACAGACCCAGCAGGATGACCACCGGAAGCAGCGAGCCGAGCAGGGCCAGCAGCGGGTTGGTGTCCTTGACGACCTGGTCGACGCGGCCCGGGGGCTGGTTGTCGTCGAGCAGCTTGATGAAGCTCGGGCCGGCGGCCTCCACGAACTGGGTGCGGACCTTGGTCGCGCCCTTGATGTTCTTGCCGTCGGAGTAGGTCTGGCCGGCCTTGAGGTCGATGTCGACGATCTCGTTGTCCGTGACGACGACCCGCTGGACCTTGTGCTCGGTGATGAGTTGCTCGGCCGCGGAGGTGTCGATCCGGGTGTAGCCACCGGTGTCACTGAGCGAGAACACCATGAGCGTGATCGCGATGACGGCGACCACCCAGAACAGGGGGGCCCGAAGGATGCGCTTGAAATCCATGTGTGTAGCGGGGCTGGGCGCCCCGTGCCTCCTGCTCGATCAGCTTCTGCACCGCGGCCCGACCTGGGCGCGGCGATGCCACGACGGTACTACGGCGGGGAAGGCGCCGTTCGTGCTGGACAACGACCTGAGCGGGCGTGGTGTTCCACCTCGCAGCAGGGCCCGCGCCCGGCGATCAGGCGTACACGTGAGGAGCCAGGGTCCCGACGACGCGCAGGTTGCGGAACTTCTCGGCGTAGTCCAGCCCGTAGCCGACGACGAACTCGTTGGGGATGTCGAACCCGACCCACTTGACGTCGATCTGGACCTTCGCGGCATCCGGCTTGCGCAGCAGGGTGCAGATCTCGACCGACGCGGGCGAGCGCGACTCGAGGTTGGACTTGATCCACGAGAGGGTCAGGCCCGAGTCGACGATGTCCTCGACGATGAGCACGTGCTTGCCGGTGATGTCGGTGTCGAGGTCCTTGAGGATGCGCACGACGCCGGAGGACTTGGTGCCCGAACCGTAGGACGACACCGCCATCCAGTCGACCGGCGCGGTCCCCGGCAGGGCCCGGGACAGGTCGGCCATGACCATGACAGCCCCCTTGAGCACGCCGACGAGGAGCAGGTCCTTGCCGTCGTACTCGGCCCACACCTCCTTGGCCAGCTCTTCCAGCCTGGCGTGGATCTCCCTCCTCGGTGATGAGGACCTTCTCCAGATCGGCTCCCATGTGGGCAGCGTCCACGGCTCTACTCCTGGCTTGGTGCATCGGTGGGTGGTGCGTCGGTGTGGGGGGTGCGGCCCCATTCAACCCGGTCGGGCGCGTCGATGGATACCCGACCGCCAGCGCGGCTGGCCAGCAGCGGGCCCGGGAGGCTGACCGGCCCCTGCCCGTGCCAGCGGGTGAGCAGCGCGTCGCAGGCCTCGGTATGCCGCGCGCTCACCTGTCCAGCTGGCGCTCCGGCTGCGACCGCCAGGCGTCGCCAGACCCGGGTGCGCACGGGCCGCGGCAGTCCGGTCAGCTCGTCGACCGGCCACGGGCCGGCGCCCAGCGCGGCCACGGCGTGGGCCGCGAGGGCGTCGAGCAGGTCGGCGTCCTCGCGCAGCTGGTCGGCAGTGCGGGCCAGGGCGGCGGCAACGCCGGGCCCGAGGTCGGCCTCGAGGTCGGCGAGCGCCGTGCGGGCGCGGACCCGGGTGTAGGCGCGGTCCTCGTTCATGGGGTCGTCCCACCAGGCCAGGCCGAGCGCCGCGCACGAGGCCCGGGTCTGGGCCCGGGATACCCCGAGCAGGGGCCGCCGGAACCGGTCGCGCGCCCGCGGCATACCGGCCAAGGACCGCGCGCCGGCGCCACGGGTCAGCCCGAGGAGGACCTGTTCGGCCTGGTCGTCGAGGGTGTGACCGAGCAGGACCAGCCGGGCACGGTGGCGGTCGGCCGCCTGGGACAGGGCGGCGTAGCGTGCCGTCCGCGCGGCGGCCTCGACGCCGGCCGCCGACGCGGGCACGTCGACTGCAGCGACCTCGACCGGGTCCAGTCCGAGCTCGCGACAGGCCTGCGCGGCGCGCGCGGCCACGGCGGCCGAGTCCGGCTGGAGCTGGTGGTCCACGACCGTGGCCCCGGCTCGCAGCCCCAGGCGCGGGCTCTCGAACGCGGCAGCCGCCGCCAGGGCGAGCGAGTCGGCGCCCCCACTGCAGGCAACGAGCACGACGTCGCCGGGGGCGCACTCCGCGAGCAGGGCGCGCACGGCGACCCGGGTGGCCGCCGTCGCGGGATCCGGGCCGCTCACCCCGCGCTCGTCATCCGTGGACGCGGCTGACCCAGGTCGAGGGGTGCTCGATCTCGGTGGGAAGGGGCAGCGTCTCGGGTGACTCCCAGACGCGGTTGAACCCGTCGACGCCGACGGCGTCGGTCACCGCCCGCACGAACACCGCACCGTCGCGGTACTGGCGCATCTTGGCCTCGAGCCCGAGCAGGCGACGCAGGACCCGGTCAAAGGCACCCACGCCCTTGCGGCGCTCGGTGAACTTGGCGCGGATCTGGGCCACGGAGGGGATCACCTGCGGGCCCACCTCGTCCATGACGACGTCAGCGTGGCCCTCGAGCAACGCCATGATCGCCGTCACCTGGGCGAGCTGGGCGCGCTGCTCCGGACTGGCGATCAGGTCGACCACACCGGCGCCCCCGCTCTTCAGGGCGTCCGGCAGCTGGGTGCCGAGGCGGGTCAGGGTCTCCTGGAGGGTCTCCGGGTCGGGTACGAGGTCGGCGGCGAGGGTGCGGATGCGCTCGACCATGTGGTCGCGCAACCACGGCACCGCCGTGAACTGCACGCGGTGGGTCTCCTCGTGCATGCAGACCCAGAGCCGGAAGTCGCTGGGGTTGACGCCCAGCTCGCGCTCGACCTGCACGAGGTTGGGGGCCACGAGCATGAGCCGGGGGGTCCCGCCGGGCGCGAGGTCGTACTGTCCGAGCACCTTGCTGGCCATGAAGGCGAGGAGGGTGCCGGCCTCGCCACCGGTGACCTTGCCGCCGATCAGCTTCATCGCCTCGGTGGGCGCCTTGCGCTGCCCGTCGACGAGCTTCCCGAACACGGGGTCCATGAGCGCAGACATCGAGTCGGCATTGAGGGCGATCCAGGTGGGACGGTCGACCACGACCGGGGCAGGAGCGTCACCGGGAGCGTGCAGTCGCGCGGTCTCGGCGACGGGTTGCTGCGCTCGCGTCGCAGCGGCCCGCACCTCGGCGACCACTTGGGCGGCCTCGGCGGCGGTGACCCTGGGGCCGGCAGGGACGAGCCGCGCCCCGGTGGTCTTGGCGAACTCCCAGTCGACGTAGCGAGCAGGCGGCGCATGCGTCAGTGGCGCGTCGGGCACGGTCATCACCTCACGGTAGGTCAGCGGCACCCGCATGTCGCGAGCGCCGCCACGAACCGGTCCAACGCCGCCCGGGCGTTGAGCGTTCCCACCCCCGCAGGTATGCCGTCGGCGACGGCGACGTAGGACAGCACCCGGCCGTCGGCGTCGACCACGGTGCCCGCCATGGCGCTGGCACCGGTGAGGGTGCCGGTCTTGGCGCGAGCGATCCCGGCCACGACGTGGGTGCTCTTGGCCAGGAAGCGGTCGTGCAGCGTGCCGCTCAACCCCGCCACCGGGAGTCGGGCGACGATGTCCTGCAGGGCCGGGACCGAGCCGTCGGTGCCCAGCTGGAGGACGTCGGCCAGGACGCTCGGAGGAATCGCCTGCCCGGCCGTTAGGCCACTGGAGTCCCGCAAGGTCACCCCGGTGAGGTCGACTCCCTCGGCGGTCGCCTTCTGCTTCACCAGGGCCACCGCGGCGGCAAAGCTCGCCCCGAGCTTGGCCTTGACGGCGGCTTGGCGGGCGAGCCCCTCGGTCAGGGCGTTGTCGCTGTCGTCGAGGGCCAGGGAGAGCACGTCGCCGATCGGCGCGGATTGCACCGTGCCGAGCACCGGCGCCCCGGCGACCGTCGGCGTGGACCAGGTGGCCTCGGGCGCCAGGGTCGCCGTGATGCCGAGCCGCCCCAGCGCCGCGACGAACGCATGCGCGACGGCGGCCTCGGGATCCCGGGGAGCAGGCTTGCCGGGCACGGCCCGCTGACCCGCCAACCCGAGCATGGACACGCCCCCGGTGTAGCCGGCATACACGTCGGCCTGGGGCCAGCCGGGCGCCCACCGGGGTCCGGCGGCATAGGTGGTGTCGAGGCGGAGCGTGACCGAGCTGGTGCCCGCCGCCTGCAGGGCGGTCGCGACCTGGCTCGCCAGGTCGGCGAGGCCGGCATGCCCCTCGACTGCCGCCGGGTTGCCCGCGCCCGGGGCCAGCATCGTGTCGCCGCCCGCAACCAGCACGATCTCCCTGGGCGTCGCTCCCTGGACCACGGTCGTCGGCAGGGTGGCGTGGGGGTCGAGCGTCGTCACCACGGCCAGGGCGGTGAGCAGCTTCGCGGTCGAGGCAGCCACCCGGGGCCGGTCGGCGTCGACGCTGAGCAGCTCCTGGCCGGTGAAGGCGTCGCGGACGACGAACCCGGGGTGCGGGCCGAGGGCCGGGTCGGTCAGGGCGCCGCCGAGCCTCGCCCGCAGGGCCGAAGCCACCGGGATGGGCGCACCGGCCGATGCGGGCGCGAGCGGCTGGGCTCCGGCATCGACCGTGGGGACGGCCACCGCCGGGCCCACCTTGGCCCTCGATGGCGTCGTCGTCACGATCGGCCTGGGCGCACTGCGCGTGAGGAACCCGGGCACGATGTCGAAGATGTCGAGGGTGAGGTAGCCCGCGAGCAGCACGACGACCGCCGCGACCGCAGCGAGGAAGCGACGCACTCGACCCCCTCGGCACAGGACTTGCGTCATACGGAACACTTGGCGGCGAGCCTAGGTCATTCAGGGCGCGGACAAACGGAAGGGGCAGCGTCGTGGACTTCGACGTCACCATCGAGATTCCCCAGGGCCATCGCAACAAGTACGAGGTCGACCACGAGACCGGACGCATCCGCCTCGACCGGCTCCTGTTCACCTCGACGCGCTACCCCGCCGACTACGGCTACGTCGAGGACAGCCTCGGCGAGGACGGCGACCCGCTCGACGCCCTGGTCCTGCTCGAGGAGCCGACCTTCCCCGGCTGCCTCGTGCGCGCCCGTCCGATCGGCATGTTCCACATGCGCGACGAGGCCGGCGGCGACGACAAGATCCTGTGCGTGCCCGCCGGCGACCCGCGTCAGGCACACATCACCGAGCTCGAGCAGGTCAGCGAGTTCGACCGCCTCGAGATCCAGCACTTCTTCGAGACCTACAAGGACCTCGAGCCCGGCAAGTCCGTCGAGGGCGCTCACTGGGCCGGCCGCGAGGAGTCCGAGCGGGTGGTGCGTGAGTCCATCGAGCGGGCCCGGCAGGCCGGCATGACCACGGCCCGGTGGCGTATGCCGGACGTCGCGGCGCTGCCGATGTCCGACGCCGAGCCGCCCACCGCCTGAGCCGCCTCAGGCGTGCGCGGCGCTGATCAGGGTCGGCCGCCGTACGGCAGCAGGTCGTACCGGTAGATGCTGGCGATGCGGACATCCGCGCCAGTGTGCGGAGCCTCGATCATCTGGCCGTTGCCGATGTAGAGCCCCACGTGGTGGCTGGACGGCCCGTCCGTGCCGTAGAAGACGAGGTCACCAGGGCGAAGATCGCTGATCGCCACCCGCGCGGTCTGGTCCCACTGCGCCCCGGTGTAGTGAGGCAGGCTCACGCCGGCCTGCTGCCAGGCCCGCATCGTCAGGCCCGAGCAGTCGAAGGCGTCCGGTCCGGCCGCGCCCCACCCGTAGGGCTTGCCCAGCTGGGCGTAGGCGTAGGACAGGACCGCGGAGGACCCGCCGCTCTGGGGCGGCGGCGCCTGGACCACGGGGGCGGGGTCAGGCGCCGGGTTCGACGGACCGGGGTTCGAGGACTGCTGGGCGGCGGCACGTGCCGCGGCCTGAGCAGCGGCCTGCTGCGCGGCGGCCGCCTGGGCGGCGGCACGGGCCGCCTCCTGGCGCGCGGCGGCGCGCGCCGCGGCATCCCGAGCCGCCTGCGCGCGCGCTGCGGCCAGGCGCGCCTGGCGAGCGGCCTCAGCGGCGGCGGCCCGGGCCGCCGCGGCGGCGGCGAGCCCGTTCTGACGCTGCTGCTCCAGCGCCACCGAGGTCTTGCGCAGCGTGGCGAGCTTGGCGACCAGGGACTGCTGCTGCTTCTGGATCTGCGTCGCCGCGACCTGGGCCTGGTCGGCCAGGGCCTGCGCGGCATCGCGCGCCTGCTGGGCCTGTACGGCGGCCTTGGCCTGCTCGGCCTGGGCTTGTGCGGCCTGGCGCTTCATCATGTCCGCGACGATCGAGGTCGCGGACGCCTTCTGGAGGGTGCGAGCGCGGGCGTCCCCGACCGCCTGGAGGCCGGTGGCGCGGTCCATCATGTCCTGCGGGCCGGTGCTGGACAGGAAGGCGTCGAGCTCCCCGAGGTTGCCACCCTGCTGGTACACGATCGCGGCATAACGGCGGACCACGAGACTGGCGGCATCGGCGACGGTCTGAGCCTGGGCGGCGCGCTTCTGCGTGGCTGCGGTCTCCGCCTTGCGCTGGGAGAGCCGGTAGAGCGCGCCGTTGTACTCCTCGCCGGCGGCCGCGGCGCGGTCCTGGACATCGGCCAACCGGGCGCTTGCCGCGGCGTACTGGGCGTCGAGGCTGGCGATCTGGCCAGCGGCGCCGGCCACCGCGGCCTTGGCGCTGTCGACCTGCTGCTGCGAGGGGAACACCGGACCGGGGTCTGCCGACGCGGCGAGGGGAGGAGACGGAGGCGAGCACGCCGACGAGCGCGACGGCGGCAACCCCGCGGGTGGCGCGGGCGGCAGGGGTCCGTGGCACGGGAAATGCCTCTCGATCTCGGGTACTGGCAGCCGCATGAGACTAAGGCGCAGTTTTCACTCCGAACACTCCCGTCACAAAAATCCCACCGCAAACGGGCGTCTCCACGAAATGACACCACTGTGGTTTCGCGAGTTACACGGATGTTTTTCAGCAGGCAGCGAGGCGGATTCGATCAGGTGTCCAGCGTCGGTCACAACTCGATAACGAAATCCGCGTTTTCGCAGGTCAGAGCCCCAGAACCGGCGGAAAGCCGGTCCTGCCAGCCAACCCCAAATGCCCGAGTTCTCCGGCCGTTTCGATCGCCACGAACCGCGAGCCGTCGCTCAGGGGACGATCGACTGCCCGGCCCGCAGCGCGGCATACGCCTCGGGGTCGCTCTCCTGCAGGCCCCGCCGCGCCTTGTGGCGGTAGCGCAGGATCTGCACGACGCCCAGGGTCCACACGAGGTACTGGGCCGACATGGCGACCCGGAAGCTGTCGACGGTGTAGGTCGTGGGACCGCCCGGGGCCACGCGGTCGAGGATGAACCCGATCAGGGTCACCGTCGACAGCGAGGCCAGGAAGCCGCCGACGTTGACGATTCCCGTCGCGCTGCCCAGCCGCGTCGGCGGGTTGAAGGTGCGGGCGAGGTCGAAGCCGACGAGCGAGCCGGGCCCACCGACGGCAGTGACCAGGACGAGCACCACGAGCAGCGGCAACGGAGCCCGGCCCGGCCAGAGCAGGACGACTCCCCACACCGTCATGATCGCCACCACGATGCCCAGGATGAGGGTCGAGCGGGAGAAGGGGTACTTGGTGATGAAGCCCCCGATCACTGGGCTGGTGATGACGGTGGTCACCGTCATGAGCATGAGCAGCGTGCCGGCGGTGGAGGGCGAAAGCCCTTGGCCCGCAACGAGAAACGGGTAACCCCACAGCAAGGCGAACACGGTGGCGCCGAACTGCGCCGAGAAGTGCGACCACAGGCCGAGCCGGGTGCCGGGGGTGCGCCAGGCGGCCCGCACGCCCCGGGCGATCGCCCGGACCTTGATCTGGTCGAGCTCGTGGTCGGGGTTGGGCGAGTCCCGCACGAGAAGGAGGACCAGCAGGGCGAACAACACGCCGGCGGCGGCCGAGCTGGCGTAGGACGGGGTCCAACCCCAGCGGTGCAGCGCGTAGACCAGGGGCGAGGCGGCCATCAGCGCACCGAGCTGGCCGGACAGCCCGGTCAGCTGGGACAGCATGGGAATGCGCAGCGGTGGGAACCACAGGGCCACGATGCGCAGCAGGGGGATGAACACCATCGAGTCGCCGATCCCGATGAACACGCGGGCGGCGACCCCCTCGGCAAAGGTCGTCGCGAAGGCGAAGGCGAACTGGGCCACCGTCATGGCGAGCACCCCGCAGAGCAGGAGGCGCTTGGGGCCGAACCGGTCGAGCAACGCCCCGACAGGGATCTGCATCGCGGCGTAGACGAACAGCTGCACCATGGTGAAGATCGACAGCTGGGTCGCGGCGATGTGGAACCGCTCGGTCGCCAGCAGCCCGGCCACGCCGAGGGAGGACCGGTTGAACACGGCGAGGATGTAGATCGCGAGCGCGCTCACGTAGACGATCCACGCCTGGCGACCACCGAGTGGGAACTGGCGGTCGCGGCGGGTCACCGGCACATTGTCGCGTATGCCGCCGGTGCCGCTGCGCGCCGGCTCAGGGACCCGTCGGCGTGGGGACCGCGAGGTGCTCGGCGAGCCCGGCGCGGCCCGAACGCATCATCCAGGCATGGTTGGCGCGCAGGAGTGGGCCGGTCACCGCGGCGGTGCGTGCGAGCAGCCGCGGGGTCACCGCCGCCTCCTGGGCGAACTCCGCCACGGACCCCCGTGCTGGTCGGGGCGCACCACCCACTGGCACCACCCCTCGAGGTCGCCGTGGACTGCCACCCGCAGCACGCCCGCGTCGGCGTCCTGGACCTCGCGCCGCAGCACGAGCTCGAGCGTGTACGGCAGGAAGCTGCGGATCGCCGTGCGTCCCGACTCGTCGTCGATCCGCTCGGCGGTGCGCACCTGCGGCCACCACGCGGCATACCGCTCGACGTCGGCGAGGGCGTCGAAGACGCGGTGGGCCGGGGCCTCGATGGCCCACTCGTGGTGGAAGCGGAAGGTGCGCACACGTCCATTGTCGGGGTGCCCGTGGGGCGCCGAGTACATTCGGCTCGTGGAGTACTTCACCCGTGCGGGCCTGACCTTCGACGTCACCGACTCCGGCCCCACGGATGGCGAGGTGATCATCCTGCTCCATGGCTGGCCCCAGGACCGCCATGCCTTCGACCGGCTCATCCCCCTGCTCACGGCAGCCGGCTACCGCGCGCTCGCCTTCGACCAGCGTGGCTACTCGCCGGGCGCCCAGCCCAAGCCGCTCGCGGCCTATGCCATGGCCGAGCTCGTCGAGGACGTGATCGCCCTGGCCGACGCCGTGCCTGCGGAGCGGGTGCACCTCGTGGGCCACGACTGGGGCGGTGCGGTGGCCTGGGCTGTCGCCGAGCGCTTCCCGGACAAGCTGGCGTCGCTCACCGTGTTGTCGACGCCCCACCCCCGCGCGATGGCGGCGGCGTGGCAGCACCCGGAACAGCTCGCCAAGAGCTGGTACATGCTGGCCTTCCAGGCGCCGGTCCTGCCCGAGCTCGTCCTGAGGTCGACGCTCGGCATCGTGCTGCGGCGCAGCGGCCTCGACGCAGAGGACGCCGACGGGTATGCCGCCCGGTTCCGCCGTCCCGGCCGGGCGAGCGGGGGTCTGGCCTGGTATCGCGCGATGGGTCTCTCGGAGGTGAAGCACCTCGGAAAGTCGTTGCGCCGCAACGCCACCACGGATTCTGGTGGCGACTCCCTGATCACCGTACCCACAACCTTCGTGTGGGGAAACCAGGACGTCGCCCTGGGGCGCCACGCCGCCACGGAGACCGCCCGCTGGGTGTCCGGAGACTACCGGTTCGTCGAGCTCGAGGCGGGTCACTGGCTGCCGGAGACCCGTCCCCATGACGTCGCGTCGGCGATCCTGCACCGGACGCGCGGGGAACGCGCCCCGAGGGGGAACGGCTGAGCGCGTCGGCCAGGCTCCCCGACCCCGCCCTGGTCGTCCTGGTCGGCGCTGGCGGCTCGGGCAAGTCCACCTGGGCGGCTGAGCACTACCGCGCGCAGGAAGTCGTCTCCTCGGACGCCCTGCGGGCCGTCGTGGGCAGCGGGGAGGGCGATCTCGACGCCTCCGCCGACGCGTTCGCCGTCCTGGAGCAGATCATCACCGCCCGCCTGCGCCGCGGACTCACCGTCGTCGTCGACACTCTGGGGCTCGACCCCGCGCAACGAAGCCGACACCTCGCGCTGGGCCGTGCCGCCGGACTTCCTTGTGTTGCAGTCCTTTTCGACACCCCACCCGCCGTGTGCCGTGAGCGCAACGCCCAGCGCGACCGCCCGGTCCCTGCGGCCGCGCTCGGTCGACAGCTCGCTCAGGCCGCAGCGGCTCGGGACCAGCTGGAGGGCGAGGCCTGGGACTGGGTCGCGGTGATCGAGCCGGAGGTCGGCGACCCGGCGGGGACGCCCACTCCGACGACAGCGACGCAGACCCGCGACGACTCACGCCCGCTGGACGTGGTGCTCCAGATCGGCCGCTTCCCCTGGCGGGAGGACCCGGCCGGGTGGTTGCGGTCGATCGCCCTGGCTGCCGACGAGGCCGGGTTCTCGGGACTGGCGTTGATGGACCACCTGATCCAGATCCCGCAGGTGGACCGCGCCTGGGAACCGATCCCCGAGCCGTGGGTCACCCTCGGGCTGGTCGCCGGGCTCGACACGGACCTGCGCCTCGGCACCCTGGTCTCGCCGGTCACCTTCAGGCAGCCCGGGATCATCGCGAAAACCGTTGCCACTCTTGACGTGCTGTCCGGTGGGAGGGCCTTCCTCGGCTTGGGGGCCGGCTGGTGGGAGCGTGAGCACCTGGCGTTCGGGATCGAGTTCCCGCCCGTCGCCGAGCGGCTCGACCAGCTGGAGCTGTGCATCGAGACCGTCCGCGCGCTCTGGGCGAAGGGGACCAAGGCTCACACCGGCAGCCGCGTCTCGCTCCCCGAGACCACGGCATACCCGCGCCCAGTGGGCCAGCCCGAGATCATCGTCGGGGGTAGTGGCGAGCGGCGGACCCTACGGATTGCGGCGCAGCTGGCCGATGCCTGCAACCTGCCGAGCGAGCTGGGTGTGCTCGACCACAAGATGGACGTGCTCCGACGCCACTGCCTGGAGGTGGGCCGCGATCCCGACGAGGTCGCCATCACCGTGCTCGACCTGCCGGTCGTCGGCACGGATCGCGACGACACGTGGCGACGGGTCGAACGGTTGCGCGGTCGGACCGCGGCGGCGAGTTTCGCCGAGCGCCACCACGCCGGCGACGCGGCCCACCACCGCGACCGCTACCGCGCCCTGGCCGACCGGGGCGTGCGCACGGTGTTCCTCGCAGTCGGCGATCTCGACACGGCTGAGGACATCGCCCGGCTGGCCCCGGTGCTCGACCTCGCGTAGGGCGGGCAGGTGGGGCGCGCCGGAGCCCGGCAGCCTCGAGGGCGCCGGGCTCCGGGCGGTCCCGGGGTTAGCTCAGACTGGCGTGGCCACGCCAGTGAGCTGGGTCAGCGCGAACTCGGTGATCCGGACAAGCGCCTGCTTGGCCGACTCCCGGTCGCGCGCGTCGACGGTGATGACGGGGATGTGCGAGGGGATGGCGAGGGCCTCACGGATCTCCTCGGCACCGAACTGCTGGGCGTCGTCGAACTGGTTGAGGGCGACGATGAAGGGCAGGCCCTTGGCCTCGAAGTAGTCGACGGCCGCGAACGAGTCGTCCAGACGCCGGGTGTCGACCAGGACCACGGCACCGATGGCCCCGGTGACCAGGTCGTCCCACATGAACCAGAAGCGCCGCTGGCCCGGTGTGCCGAACAGGTAGAGCACGAGGTTCTCGGCCAGCGTGATGCGCCCGAAGTCCATGGCCACCGTGGTCGTCTGCTTCTGCTGGACCTTGGAGATGTCGTCCTGGCCTTCGGACTCCTGGGTGACCAGGGCCTCGGTCCGGAGCGGGTCGATCTCGGAGACGGCACCAACGAAGGTGGTCTTGCCGACGCCGAAGCCGCCAGCGACGACGATCTTTGTCGAGGCGCTGCGGTTAGAGGGCGCGTAGTCCACTGAGTGTCCTTTCAATGAGTGCACGTCGTTCGTCAGTCGTCGTGTTTTCGGAGATGGTGGCGCGGGTCTTCAGATGGCCGGCCGAGACGAGGTCACCGATGAGGACCCTGGCGACTCCGAGGGGGATGTGAAGCTTTGCGGAGATCTCGGCCACCGAGGGCGAGGTGGCACAGAGCTCGACGATCCGACCCTTCAGGTCTCCCTCTGGCCAGGTGGCGTGACGACCGGACGGCAGCACCTCGAGTGTGGCCTCGATGGGCAGGTCGACCACAGACTCAGTGCGTCCGGACGTCAGCGCATAGGGTCGGACCAGGCGTGGCCCGACCGACTCCTCGCGTACGTCTGGCGCCATCGACTACCCCGACATCGGGGTTCGCGCAGCCGCGTCGATCATCTGACCCACGCGGTCGACGAGCACGGCCATCTCGTACCCGACCTGGCCGATGTCCGAGTCGGTGCTGGTCAGCGCGGCAAGGTGCGAGCCGTCGCCGACACTCATGAGCAGCAGGTAGCCGAGCTCCATCTCGATGACGGACTGGAGCACCGTCCCGCCCTGGAAGAGGCGTGCGGCACCCGAAGCCAGGCTCGCCATGCCCGAGGCGACGGCAGCCATCTGCTCGGCGCGATCGGGCGGCAGCAGCTCGCTGGACGCCATGGGCAGCCCATCGGCCGAAACCAGGATGGCGTGCGAGACACCCGGCGTCTCGTTCGTGAACCTGGCCACGAGCCAGTCGTACTCGCCCCTGGGCTGGGCCATGGCGTCACTGGTGTACATCGGCTTCCTCTCGGTGTGATCCGTCTTGAGTTTCGGTGCGGGCTGCACTGACACCCTGTTGGTGTCGGTTCAGGCTGCGGCGAATCGCCTCGGGGTCCCTGCGGTTCGCCGCAGTACTGGCGGCGGCCTGGGCCTCAGGGTGCTCGATCGCGCCGGGGACGAGGTGGTTGCCGGGGCGCCGCTTGGGCAGGCCGGCGGGGGACTCTTCCAGCGGTTGTGCCTCCTCGGTGCGGGCGGCCGCAGACCATGCCTGGTCGGCCTCGGTCGGCGACCACTGCGTCGCCTCGACCTCCGGACCCGGGTCGTCGGTGAGCCAGCGCGACATCATGGCCCGGAAGATGGGGGTGTCGTTGAGCACTCCTGACGGCTCGGCCTCTGGCTCGGGCTCAGGTGCCGTCTCAGGCTCGGTGGCCGCCTCGAGATCAGGCTCGGTGGCCGCCTCGGGCTCAGGCTCGGTGGCCGCCTCGGGCTCGGTCTCGGTGGCCGCCTCGGGCTCGGTGATCGGCTCCGGCGCCAGCTCGAATGCGGGCTCGGCCGTGAGCTCGGTGGTGGGCTCGGTGGTGGGCTCGGTGGTGCGCTCGCTGTCGACATCGGGCACCACCTCGGCCTGCTGCGGCTCGACCTCTGCGCTGTCACGGGCCTTGCGCGCCCCGAAGAAGGACGTGGTGTGGGCACGACCAGCCAGGCGCGGCGGGGCCTGAGCCTGGGTGGCCTCGGTGGGCACTCCAGACTGCCCGGGAACCCGGGTGGGCAGACCCACCACCGCGGCCGAGCCCTCGACACCGGGCACCGGCTCCGCCAGAGCGACCGCGGGCGCAGGCTGCTGCGGCACGTCAGGCTTCGCCTCCGGCTGCAGGGCAGCGTCGACGTCTACCTCGGGCTCGGGCTGCGGCTGCTCCTCCACCGCAGCGGGCATGTCTGCTTCGACGGGCTCGTCGGCGATCTCCGCGACCCACTCGGCTGGAACGTGCAGCTCCTGCGCGTCGACCTCGGTGTCGCGATCCGGTGTCGGGGACTCGACGGCGGGCGCCGGGGCGGCTGCGAGCTCGCGCTCCTTGGCCGCCTCGATGAGCTTGGCACGGTGGTCGAGCCACGCCGACAGGTTGGACGGCATCTGGCGCGGCTCGCTGGCCTCGGCCTCGAGTCGGGCAGCCTCGGCAGCGGCCTTGCCACGGCCCGGCAACCAGCTCAGGCGCTTGCCCTTGGCGGCCGGGGCCTCGCTCCTTGCCGACGGCGACGCCTCGGCGGCGCCGTCCTCGGGGGCATCTTCGAACTCGCGGTACTCCGTGATCCGCGTCGCCGACGGCTTGCGGACCGGCAGACCGGATGCGGCACGGGCCACCGGCGGCCGGGACTCGTCGGCTCCACCGTCTGTGGTGGTGTCCTCCGATGCGTCCGATGCGTCCACCGCCTCGGAGTCGGCCTGCGCAGCAACCCCGTTGAGGTGGGGCTCGGCCGGCGCGGCAACCCCGTTGAGGTGGGGCTCGGCCGGCGCGGCGACCCCGTTGAGGTGGGACTCTGCCGGTGCGGCCACGCCATTCACGTGCTCCCCCGGGGCGGCCACGCCATTCACGTGCGGCTCGTCGGACTCGGCAGCGGGTGCGGCACCGTCGATCACGGGCTTGGCGCTCGCGGCCGACCCGTTGACCGCAGCCGGCCCGTGGGCACCCGGGGTGCGGGTCGGGAGCACCTTCTTGGCGGCATCCGGTATCGGAGTCGAGCCGCTCGCACCACGCACCCGGGTGGGCAGACCGCTCTTGGTGGACCCGCCGACGGCCGAGGGGCTGGGGATCGTGGGGCCGACAGGAGGCTGGCTGGGTGACCCGGCCACCTGGGCGGCACGCGCGCGGTCTGGCCGGACCGTGGCGGTCTCGGCGAGCAGGCCGGTCGGGATGTGCACGGAGACGGTGATCCCCTGGATCTCCTCACCATTGCGGCGCAGGCGCACAGCGATCCCGTGCCGCTTCGCGAGGCTGCCCACGACGAACAGCCCCATGCGGCGGGCCGTGTCGGCCGTGATGTCGCCGCCGTGCGCGAGCTGGTCGTTGATGGCCGCCAGGTCCTTGGGCGACATGCCCAGGCCCCGGTCGCTCACCTCCACGAGGAGGCCGCCGTCCGGGGTCCGCGCGCCGCGGATGGCGACGCGAGTGGTGGGCGGCGAGTAGGCGAGCGCGTTGTCGACGATCTCGGCGACGAGGTGGATGAGGTCGGACCCGACGGCGCCCAGGACGTGGTCGCTGGCGGTGTCACCGATGTCGATGCGCTCGTAGTTCTCGACCTCGGAGACAGCCGCGCGGATCGCGTCGGCGACCGAGATCGAGCCGGAGACGCCGCGCCGGGTGGACGTGCCTGCCAGCACCAGCAACGAGTCGCTGTTGCGACGCATACGGGCGGCGAGGTGGTCCAGGCGGAAGAGGCTCTGCAACCGCTTGGGGTCTTCCTCGTCGCTCTCCAGTCGCTCGATGAGGCTGAGCTGCTGGTCGATCAGCGAGGTGCTGCGGCGCGACAGGGTCTCGAACATGTGCCCGACCTGCACCCGCAGGCGGGCCTGCTCACCGGCGAGGGTGAGGGCTTGGCTGTGGAGGTCGTCGACAGCCCGGGCGAGCTGGCCCATCTCTTCGCGCGTCGTGACCGGGATCGGCTCGAACGGGGGCACCTCCTCGCCGTCGCGGATCTTCGCGACGGCGTTGGGGGAGCCGGTTCTGCGCCACGTCGAGCGCGCCCTCGCGCAGGACCCGGATGGGCGTGAGAAGCGAGCGGAGCAGGGCGACGACGAGCAGGAGGGCGGCGATCAAGGCGGCCGCGACGAGGGCCGCGTTGACGATCGCGGCGGTGCGGAAGCTCGTGGCGCGGGCTCGCAGGTTGGTCTCGAGCGAGGTGAGCTGGGCATCCATCAGCGAGGAGTAGACGGCGTTGCTCGACCGGTAGACCCCGTCCAGGCCAGCGATGTCCTCCTTGCTCGGGGAGTTCTGCTGGAGGATGCCGCCACGCCGGCCGTTCTCGTTGAGCAGCTGGCGGACCTGGCTGGCCATGTCCGGCACTTCCGACTGCAGCCGCGTGAGGGCAGCAGTCTCGGCACCCACCTGGCCGATGGCCCGCAGGTTCGCGGCGGCGTCGTCGGTGTTCGCGAGGTTCAGCTGCTGGCCGGTCAGCGCCCGCTCCGCGGCGATGGTGTCCTGCAGGGCCACGACGAGCTTGGCCGATGCCGAGTCGTCGCTGAGACCCAGGTCAGAGACGGCCGTTGACATGAGGGTCGCGGTGTTCCCGGACTGGTTGATGACGACGTCCGAGAAGCCGGTCTGGGTCTTGGCGGCTCGCACGGCCTGGCCGAGGCTGAGGGCCGACTCGGCGCTGGCCTTGACGTTGGCGGGGACGTTGGCGGCCTTGACGGCGATGCGCAGGTCCGCGGCCGCGGACTCGTACTTGGTGATCGCGGCGATGACACCCCCGCCGCCCACGCTCTCCGCGGCAGCGAGGTGCTGGACGGCGAGGTTGTACTCGACGACGGGCCTGATGACCTGGACGGTGTCGGCGGCCCGGGACAGCTGCTGGGCCGAGGTGAAGTCGCTCAAGACGCGCAGCCCCCCGAACACGAACGCGAGGAGCATCGGCAGGACCAGGGCAGCCGCAAGTTTCCGACGCAACGGCCACTGCCCGAAGGACCAGCGTGGCGGGACGCTGCCAGCCGCCGACTGCAGTCTGGACACGAAGCCACCTTCCTCATCACGAAAACCCGGGTGAACGGCAACATATGCGGCCCCATACGTACGAGGGATAGCCATCAGAGGCCAGTTGGCACGTTTGGCCTCCGCAAATCTGACCGAACGGACTAGCTGCTCCCGGAGCGTCGGCGAGACAACGGCCACCAGAGTCGTATGCCGGCTGCAGCGCGCCTCACGGAAGGTGGCGGTCGAGGCGCCGCAACAGCGGCCTCAACACCGGCCACCGCTGTATGCCGCGCCGCATCACGGCGACGCGAACCGTGGCCAGGGCGCGCCTGGCCCGAGCTCCGGGGGTTGCCCTGCCACGGTCCTCCGCCGCGCGGGCCCGCCGGGCCAGCCAGCGGGCACACCGGGCGCACACCCCGACCTCCGGGTGGTTGCCCAGGCGGGTCAGCTTCGCCTCGTCGACCTCGTCACCGCAGCACCAGCACCGCGGCCGGTCCACCTGGTCGCGCGCGACAGCGGCGGTCATGGACCAATCGTCCCTCTTCGAGGTGCGTACCCGCTACGGTCGGGGCTCATGACGCGCCGACGTGCGAGACGAGCACTCGCCCTCGTGGGGGTCATCGCGGCTGTCTCCGCCGTCGCGACCCTGGCATACCGGCACGCCTACGGGACGTGGTGGCAGGAGCCGGAGCGCATCTCCTTCTGCGGACGCACCTACTTGGCTGGGCATTCCGACTTGACGCTCACGGACGTGCAGCGGTTCGAGCGCACGACGTCGCTGGCCGGAGACAAGCCGTACCCGCTGGTGTCGATCGGCAAGACCCCTCCCCTGGTGGGCCAGGCGATGCTGGCCGCCCTCACGCCCGAGTCGCGCCAACGACAGCTCGGCGTGCCCTGCACCATGGGCCTCTACCTGCAGACCGGCGCGGACTCGTACACCGCCTACGGCCTCAGCGGCGGCCCGTGACTCGTGCGTCACCGCGACCAACTCGGCCACGCCGACTGAGCGAGTCAGCAGGTGGTGGTCTGGGTGTAGGCCGGGCCGGTCCACGTCGCCACGTGCGCGACGATGGTCAGGGTGTACAGACCCTTGTTGGGGAAGCCGGCCACCGACAGCGTCACCTGCTGCGGCGTCGGCACGGTCTGGGTGGCTGAGCCATTCGGCGTGGTCAGCGTCAGCGCATAGCTGGTAGCCCGCGGCACGGCCGTGAAGGATGCGACGTTTGCCGACCCGAACTTGACGCTGCCCGTGGGACAGGTGAACGCGGCGCTCACCGTGCCCGGGGCCGCCAGCCCCAGAGTCGACGCGCTGAGGGAGCCCGTGGCCACGCTCGCGAATGACGCCCACGCTGCTGGCGCGGAGGCCAGCCCGACAGCGCCCACGGCCGCAAGCACGGCCGCAATCGACGCACGGGGGCGGCCGCGCCGACGGGCGGCCGGCATACCAACGACGAGGGCGGTGGGAATCATGTTCCGCTCCTGTCGTGGATAGGTCTGAGCGTTACCGCACAGGTCCGGGCCCGGGGAGTCACGGGCCCGGACCTGCGGTCTGGGTGGTCCGACCGGCCTAGTGGGCGGTGGCGGTGCGCTGGGTGCCGGTGAACGCGAAGGTGATGGTGCTGGCCAGGTTCTGGAAGGTGTTGTCCGCGGCCGCGGGCAGGGTCAGCGTGGCCCGCAGGTTGTCGCTGGCCCCGGCGGTCAGGCTGGACAGCCCGGCCAGGGCGGTGTTGGCGCCGATGACGGGCTGGCTGGCCAGCACCGCGGTGGTCGTGCCGGTGCAGGTGTAGGTGTATGCCGGGGCGGTGCCGGCCTCGGTCCACGGGACCGAGCAGGAGTCCAGGGCCAGGTGCAGCCCGTTGGTGGGGTCGCTGTCCAGCTTGCTGCTCGGTGAGGCGGTGGTGGTCAGCGTGACCGCGCTCAGGGCCTGGGTGCCGGTGTTGCTCAGCGTCACCGCGCGCTGGACGGTGTCGCCGGGGACCAGGCCCGCAGCGGCCACGGCGAGCCGGTTCGCCGGGCCGGGCGCGCCCAGGCCGATGACGACGGTGCCGCTGGCGACCGACTGGCTGGCCGAGGTGGTCGAGGTGAACGAGCCGAAGGTGCCCAGGCCCGCGACGCCGGCGGCGCCCGCCAGCAGGGCAACCGAGGCCAGGACCTTGCCGGAGGACTTCGTGGTGGCGTTGCGCATGGGGGTTTCCTTTGCTGGGGGCCGCAGCCGTGGCGGCTCATGGTCGGGTGTCGGCTTTCGCCGTTGCCACGACTGTGCGACCCCGACCTCAAGGAACCGGCCCACCAGCCCGCAGGATTCGCACAAGAAACCCGCAAGAACCCCCCGACCGGCGACCCGCGAATCGGGCCGCCGTGCGTCGCGTCGCCCCGGACCTACCGCTCTGCTCTGCGATGATGGCGCCCATGAGCGGGACTCCCACGGTTGGCGTCGTCGTCGAGGACGACGACGACATCCGCGAGCTCATCGCGACCACGCTGACCATGAAGGGCCTCACCGTTCACACCGCGGCCACGGGGCGCGAGGGCCTGGAGCTGATCGGCGCGACCAACCCTGACCTGGTGACCCTCGACATCGGACTACCCGACCTCGACGGCATCGAGGTGTGCCGCCAGGTGCGCGCCGTCTCGGACGCCTACATCGTGCTCATCAGCGGACGCACCGACGAGGTCGACCGGCTCATGGGGCTGGAAACCGGGGCCGACGACTACCTCACCAAGCCGTTCAGTCCACGCGAGCTCCAGGCTCGGGTCACGGCGATGTTCCGCCGGCCGCGCCGCCCCACCGCGTGGACGACGCGAGCGGCATACCCCGACGCCCAGACGGCTGACGGCGCAGCTGGCGACGGCGTGGTCGTCCTGGGCAAGCTGGCGGTCGACCTCGAGAGCCGCAGCGTGACCGTGGACGAGACGGACGTCGAGCTCACCCGCACCGAGTTCGAGCTGCTTGCCGTCATGGTGGGCGCCCCCCGCCGGGTCTGGGCTCGGGACGTCCTCCTGCGCCGGGTCTGGGGCGAGGACTGGGGCACCGACGAGCACCTGGTCGAGGTCCACGTGGGAAACCTGCGCCGCAAGCTCGGCGGCGCCACGGGGTCGGCCAGCCTGATTCGCACCGTCCGCGGTGTGGGTTACCGCATGGAGGAGCCCTCGGCCGTCTGGGCGGACTAGCTGGGGCGGGGCGGGACCACGGTCGCCAGTGCCTTGGCGGTGTCGAAGCCCCGTCGGCGCACGCACTGCAGAGCGCCCCGCGCCGCGACGCACCCCCCGACGAGGAGGCATTCCTCCACCTGGGCCGCCAGGTCCCGCATGGCGACGGCGCCCACCATGGCCGAGCTGACCTTCAGGCTGAGCACCGCGTCCATGGCAGTGGACTCGTCGCCTGCGACGCAGGCACCGACGAGTCGGCCGATCCGCCCGTCGAGCAGCTCGAGGTAGAGCGCCACGATGCGTCGTGCGGCCTCAGGACTGGCCAGCTCGCCGGCCAGCTGCTCGAAGATCCGTAGGTCGATCACCGGGTCACCCACCAGAAGCCTCGTCACCAGAGTCCTCATCGCTCGACCAGATGCGCCACAGACCCAGCAGCACGAGCCCCCCAAGGGCGGTCCACATCGCGCCGAACTGGATGACCGGCGACCGAAGGACGCGGATCGCCGAGCCCAGATGGGGGATGACGACCTTGGCCTGCCACACCGTGGGGCCGTTGATGGTCGCCACCCACGGGTCGGCCCCGTTGTTGGCGTCGCCCTTGGTGACGATCGCCAGGCGCCCGGAGGAATCGTGGGTCACCCTGATGACCCGGTGGGTCTCGACCCGGTGGTCCTCGACCGGAATCTGGTAGGTGACGATGTCTCCGACGGCCACGTGCGCGGCGGGCTTCGGCATGGTCACGACCACGTCTCCGGGGTTGATCCCAGGCGCCATGCTCCCGGTCAGCATCGTCACGGTCCGGTACCCGAGCACATGCGGCCCCACCCCCAGCAGGACGAACGCTGCAGCGGCAAGCACCAGGACGCTGGTCGACAACATCCGGCCGAGGCCGTGGAGCGACCGGCGGAGCGGGAACGCGCCGCGTTGCCGGTCCGTAGCCCGCATGCGGTGGTCCACGACTGTGGCGGCGTCGATCGGAATGACCACGACCCGGTCCCTTCTGTGATGGCTGTTGGACATGCTCGGGAGCCCAGGTGCGCCGGCCGCCTCCCCCAGCGAGGCGGCCGACGTCCTGGTCGACCGGCCTAGTGGGCGGTGGCGGTGCGCTGGGTGCCGGTGAACGCGAAGGTGATGGTGCTGGCCAGGTTCTGGAAGGTGTTGTCCGCGGCCGCGGGCAGGGACAGCGTGGCCCGCAGGTTGTCGCTGGCCCCGGCGGTCAGGCTGGACAGCCCGGCCAGGGCGGTGTTGGCGCCGATGACCGGCTGGCTGGCCAGCACCGCGGTGGTCGTACCGGTGCAGGTGTAGGTGTATGCCGGGGCGGTGCCGGCCTCGGTCCACGGGACCGAGCAGGAGTCCAGGGCCAGGTGCAGCCCGTTGGCGGGGTCGGTGTCCAGCTTGCTGCTCGGCGACGCGGTGGTGGTCAGCGTGACCGCGCTCAGGGCCTGGGTGCCGGTGTTGCTCAGCGTCACCGCGCGCTGGACGGTGTCGCCGGGGACCAGGCCGGCAGCGGCCACGGCGAGCCGGTTGGCCGGGCCGGGCGCGCCCAGGCCGATGACGACGGTGCCGCTGGCGACCGACTGGCTGGCCGAGGTGGTCGAGGTGAACGAGCCGAAGGTGCCCAGGCCCGCGACGCCGGCGGCGCCCGCCAGCAGGGCAACCGAGGCCAGGACCTTGCCGGAGGACTTCGTGGTGGCGTTGCGCATGGGGGTTTCCTTTGCTGGGGGCCGCAGCCGTGGCGGCTCATGGTCGGGTGTCGGCTTTCGCCGTTGCCACGACTGTGCGACCCCGACCTCAAGGAACCGGCCCACCAGCCCGCAGGATTCGCACAAGAAACCCGCAAGAACCCCCGAACCCGCCGGTGCGGCTGTGCCGCCGGGAAACGCAAACGCCCCCGACCGAAGTCGAGGGCGTTTCGTGGAGCCGCCTATCGGAATCGAACCGATGACCTATTCATTACGAGTGAATCGCTCTGGCCGACTGAGCTAAGGCGGCGCGTACCCCAAAGGCACGACGCATGAGTATACGGATGGGGCCCGCAAACGCCGAACCGGGCCACGTCAGCGCGAACGCGGCATACCCGTCAGCACTTGAGGCCGTCGGCGAACAGTGTGCCCGCGGTGTAGTAGTCGTCGATGGCCGAGTCGACGCAGGCATTCGATCGGGCGTATGCCGTGTGGCCGTCGCCGTTGAACGTCAGCAGCCGGGCATTGGCGAGCTCGTGGCGCAGCTGCACCGACCACTCGTAGGGCGTCGCCGGGTCGCGGGTCGTGCCGATCACGGCGATGGGTCCACTGCCCGTGGCGCTGATCGCGTGGGGCCCGGTGCCCTCCTTGACCGGCCACTGGCCGCAGACGAGCCCACCCCACGCGAGGAACGGACCCCAGGTCGGGGCCTTGGCCGCCGCGTCACGGGCGCGCTGCTCGTAGACCTTGGGGTCGGGGCTGTCAGGGCTGTCGAGGCAGGAGATGGCATAGAACGCCTCGAGCAGGTTGCCGGTGTAGTGCCCGTTGGGATCGCGCTCGGCGTACTGGTCGGCGAGCTTCATCAGCTCGGTGCCGTTGTTCTGGTCGACCACCTGGCGCAAGGCCGCCGTGAGTGAGTCCCAGGAGCCCTGGTCATACATGGCCTGGGCAATGCCGGTCGCCGCCCAGCCCTCGGTGAGCATCGACTCATGCCCGTCGGACATGGGGACCGGCGAGGCGTCCAGCCGTTTCAGCAGGTCACGCATGCCCGTCATCACGCCGTCGACGGAGTTGCCCAACGGGCACCCCGCGTTCACGCAGTTCTGGGCCCACGCGCGGGTGGCTCGCTCGAACCCCTCGGCCTGCCCCAGCGCGATCTGGGCGGGCGACGCGTCCGGCGGCACGACCCCGTCGAGCACGAACCGGCCGACGAGCTTCGGGAACAGGCCGGCATACACCGCTCCGAGCAGCGTGCCGTACGACTTGCCGAGGTAGTTGAGCTTGGCGTCGCCGAGGGCCGAGCGCAGGATGTCCATGTCCTTGGCGGCATCCTCGGTCGAGATGTGGCCGATGAGCGGGCCCGTGCGCTGGACGCAGCCCCGGGCGAACGCCGCGCCGGACGCCGCGAAGGCCTGCTCCTCGGCCTGGTCGTCGGGGGTCGGGTCCTGGGCGAGGAACGCGTCCATCTGGGCATCGGGCAAGCAGTCGACCGGGTGGGAGCGCTGCACGCCTCGCGGGTCGAAGCCGACGATGTCGAAGCGCTGGCGCACCGGCGCACCCACGATGAAGTCGGCCGCGCGGGCGTAGTCGACGCCCGACCCGCCCGGTCCACCCGGGTTGACCACCAAGGAGCCGATCCGCTGACCCGGCCGGGTGGCCTTCATGCGCAGCACCTGGACCGTGATCGAGGCGCCCATGGGCTTGGTGTAGTCCAGCGGGACTGACAGCCCGGCGCACTCGGCGGCGCCACAGGCGTGCCAGGCGAGCGCCTGTCCGTAGTACCGCGCCAACGCCTGCGACCCGGGGGGCGGAGTGCGCGAGGCACTCGGCAAGGGCGTGGTCGGCGTCTGGCCGCCCGACCCCGGCATCAGGGAGCAGCCAGACAGACCCAGCGTCAGCGCGGCGGCGGCAGCCACCAGGACCTTTCCGGGCACCCTCATGCCCCCGACGGTATCTCGACCCGGTTGTCGGGATGACATGTGGCGCTCACCGCGGCACTCGGAGCGAGATCGCCATCGCCTCGAGGGCCAGCAGCGGGGCGACGTTGAGGCCGATGCGCTCACGCGCCGTGCCGATGGCGTCCATCGCCTGCAGCAGCTGGTCCGGGCCCATCGAGCGGGCGAGCGCCTGCACCATGGGAAGGCTGTCCTGGTTGACCAGGCCGATGGCCGCACCGCTGTGCAGGACGAGCGCGTCGCGGTAGACCGACAGCAGGTCCACCAGCGACCGGTCGAGCACGTCGCGGGAGTGCCGCGTCGCCCTCGCCTTCTGCTCGCGCTCGAGCCCCGAGAGCTGGCTGCGGATATGGGGTGGCTGGGTCCGCGCCGACGGATCGGCCCCGAGCACCTCGAGGAGGCGCTGCCGTTCGCCGGCGTCGCGTTCGGCTGCCGCGGCGGTGGACTCCTGCTCGGCGATCGCGGCCAGGTCGGCAGCGGCCCCGATCGCGTCGCCGACTCCGTGGATGCGGCCGGCGAGCCCGATGACGTCGGTGCGCCTGACCCGGGCATCCTCGTCACGAGCGAGGCGCCGGGCGAGCCCGACATGGCACTGCGCCGCCCGCGCGGCATACCGGGCCATGGGCATCTCGACCCCGTCGCGGCGGTGCAGCAGCTCGGCCACGGCCTCGACCGGGGGCGTGCGCAGCCGGACGTGGCGCGAGCGCGAGCGGATGGTGATGACGACGTCCTCGAGCGAGGGCGCGCAGAGGATCCAGACGGTGCGCGCGACCGGCTCCTCGATGGCCTTGAGCAGGGCATCGGCGGCGCGCTCGGTCAGCCGGTCGGCGTCCTCGATGATGATGACCCGCCACGGGCCGACCGAGGGCCGCAACGCCGACATCGCGGCGAGCTCGCGGGCCTGCTCGACCTTGATCGACAACCCCTCGGTGGCGATGACGTCGACATCGGCGTGGGTGCCGTCGACTGCCGTGCGGCACTCCCGGCAGTCGCCGCAGCCATGCTGGGGGCACTCGAGAGCGCCGGCGAACGCGCGTGCGGCCACCGACCGACCGGAGCCCGGGGGGCCCGTGAGAAGCCACGCATGGGTCATGGCGGCGCGGTCCTGCGCTGCCCGCTGGAGCGTGGCGACAGCGGCGTCCTGACCGATGACGTCGCGCCAGACGCTCATCGCAGCAGCCCGTCGGAGCGCAGCCGCTCGAGGACGAGGTGGTGGATCTCCTCGGGGTCGAGCGTGCCATCGACGACGAGGTAGCGCTCGGGGTGGCCCTGGGCCATCGCCAGGAAGTGGGCCCGCACCGCCTCGTGGAAGGTGTCGTCCTCGGACTCGAGCCGGTCGTGCACCTCGCCCCGGCGACGACGGCCCTCCTGGGCCGACACGTCGACGATGACCGTGAGGTCAGGCACGAGGTGGTCGACCGCCCACATCGTCAGCTCGTGGATCTCGGAGGCGCCCAGGTCTCGACCCGCCCCTTGGTAGGCGACCGACGAGTCGGTGTAGCGGTCCGTGATAACCACGTGGCCGGCTGCCAGGGCGGGACGCAGCACCAGCTCGGCGTGGTGGGCCTTGTCGGCGGCGTAGAGCAGCGCCTCGGCCCGGGGGAGACGTGGTCACCATGGAGCACGAGATCGCGGATCTGCTGGCCCAGCAGGGTGCCACCGGGCTGGCGGGTGAGGGTGACCGTGCGACCAGCCCCCTCGAACGCCTCGCGCAACAGCGCCACCTGGGTGGACTTGCCCGCACCGTCGCCGCCCTCGAAGGCGATGAAGAGTCCGTCGGTCACGTGCCGAGCCTAGGCCAGCAGCCGGACACCCTCACCGACGCGGTATGCCGCCGTGCTCAGACCCCGTGGTCAGGCGCCGTGGTCAGGCGCCGTGGCGCGCGGCGTTCGCGTAGATCGCGTCACGGACGTACTGGGACAGGCCGGGACGGATCTCGTCGTACGTCGCGGTGAACCGCGGGTCGCTGAGGTAGAGGTCGCCCAACCCCTTGTGGGACTCGTGGGAGCAGTCGTAGAACCGGTCATGGATCGACCTGCGGTGCTGCTCGGCGGCATCCATCGCCACCGTGCTCGTCGGCGGCTCCCCGGCATCCATCGACGCGGTGAAGGCGGCCAGCACGGCGTCGCTCTCGGCCTTGACCTGGGCCCAGTCCTCCTTGGTGTAGTTCTTGGTGCGCTGGCGTGACTGCTTCCAGGCATCGGTGTCACCCCACCGCTCCTGCGCTTCAGCCTGGGCGTCGTCGAACCCCTCGCCGAACAGCTCCTTGAGGTCCTCGGTGGTGGCTGGTTCGTTGGTCATCTGTCTCTCCAATGCTCGGTCGATGGCGCTCACGAGCTCGGCCATCTCGTCCAGGCGCGCCGCCACGGCGGCGCGCTGACGGCGCAGGTGCTGCTCGACGCTCTCGGGGTGCTCCAGCAACAGTCCGATCTCCTCGAGCGCGAAGCCGAGGCGGCGGTAGACGACGACGTGCTGGAGTCGGGTGAGGTCGTCATCGGTGTAGAGCCGGTACCCGGCGGTCGACCGGTCGCTGGGTCGCAACAGGCCGATCTCGTCGTAGTGGTGCAGCGTGCGCACGGTGATGTCGAACCGCTCGGCCACCTGCCCGACGGTGAGGACTCCTGCCCGCGTCTGCGGGCTCCGGTTCGCCGTCATGACTCCACTGTGAGGCCTCACGCGGCGTGAGGGTCAACCGTCCCGGGTGACGAAGACAGGTCGAGGGACAGGACCATCCGCAGACCCCAGGCGGCGGCGGGCAGGAGCATCAGGCCCAGGGCGGCATACCCCCCGGCCACTCCCAACAGGGCCACCGCGAAGCCGCCGAGCCCGCTCGCCGCACCGACACTCCACGACATGAAGGACCCGACGGCCACCATCTCGGACGCGGGCGTGTACTCGGTGAACGCCGCGATCATGCCGAGGAACCACACCCCCAGGCCCCCGATGAGCGCGTTCGCCGCGATGCCGTAGAGCGCCCGCACCACCGAGTCGGCCGGCTGTTGGAAGGCGACGTACATCCCGGCGCCGAGCACGACCAGCGACACCGACGACACCAGGGCCAGTCGCAGGGTGTCACGGACCCGCCCGAAGACACCGAGCCTCGTGCAGATCAGCGCCGCAACGGCCCCGCCCGCCGGTGAGGCCGCCATGACCAGGGGAAGCAGCTTGGTGCTCGTCACGGCCGGGCTGGCCGCCTCGGGGACACTGGCGACCAGCGCGCCGATGCAGGTCACGAACGCCAGCATCCGCAGCAACGGAATCGACCAGACCACGTGCGGGGCGCTGCCGAAGAAGGAGCGCGGGGCAGGCGCGGTGCGCACCGGCGAGACGCGCGCGAAGTGGATGGTCGCGATGACCAAGCCGGCAACGGTAAAGCTCAACGCGTCGATGGCCAGGGCGGTGCGGGCGCTGAGCGCCGCCGCGATGGCGCCACCGCTGGCGAGCCCGATGACCTGGACGGCCTGGGTGAACGAGCCCACCATGCCGTAGAAGCGGCCGCGCACCTCAGCGGGAACTGCTTCGGCCAGCGCCGCCATCTGCACGCCACGCGTCGCGACCCCGGATGCTCCGAGCAGCGCCGCCGCCAGGATCGCGGTCTCGGCCCCGGGGGCGGCGATCGCAGGCAGCAGGGCCAGCACACCGACGAGGTTGAGGACGAGGAGCACCGTGCGGCGCTGGCGGTGCTGGAGCCGGGGCGCGACGAACAGCGTGACGAGCAGGCCGGGCAGCACGTGGGCCGCGAGGACCATGGCCGTGCCGAGCAGTCGCGTCGAGTGGTAGCCGACGACGAGGAGGGCGGCCAGCCCGACATAGGTGCCCAGCCCGTCGATGATGTTGGCGACGGCCAGCCGGAACGCGTCGGGGTGGTCACGCAGCCGGGAACCGAACCCAGGTTCAGTCACGGTGTTCCACGGGGTCGACCTCGCGGTAGTACGCGGCCTGCGCCCGCCGATAGGCCCCCCGTCCGGAGGTGCGGTTCTTGCGGCTGGCCACGAACTTGTCCCAGACCTCGGTCGGCCACGCGTCGATGCCCGAGCCCGATCCGGCCAAGGCCGCGTTCTCTCGCGCATAGCTCGCCACCGCGACCGGGTGGAGCAACGCCAGCGGGGTGTCGCGGTGGAAACGGACGACCGCTCCCTCCGTGCGCAGCCGGATCATCACCGGGAGCACGTTGCCCGACCACGCAGTCTCCACGACGCCCTCGACGACATCGAAGTCGGCGCGGGCCCTGGGCCAGTTCGGCACCCCGCGCACCAACAGGGACCAGCCCGGCCGCGTGACCCCGACGATCCCGCTGAGGTACTGGAACTCGCGGGGATCACCGAACGGGCTCGGGTCGAGCAGGGGCATGCGCGCCAAGCCGATCTCCATCGCCTCCGCACCGCGCTGCGCGGAAACGCCCTGCAGCATGCCGTCGATGTCCGGTGGCGCGGGTCCGTCGCCGGCGATGTCCCGCCACGGGCCGAGGTCGTTGGTCTCCGGGTCGATCATGGCCATCGACAGCTGGTCGCCGGCCCAGGTCATCGCAAAGGACGTCCGCGGCCGAAGCACCCAGCCGATCGAGGACGCGGTCGTGACCGGGGGGCACCGCTGCACCGCCACGAGCGGGAGGACGTTGGGCAGGACGTCCCGCGCGGGCTCGGGAATGGGTGCGCCGGGAAACAAGCCGTAGAACGCGGCGTCGGGGCCACTGGTGGGCAGGGCCGCACGACGAGGCACCTCGGCGCGACTGTCGCCCATGCTGCCCTGATCACCTCTTCCTCGTCGCAGGATCCCCGCGAGAATGACTCACCCCGAAGCGGCTCGCAACCTGAAGGCCCCCGGTGCCGCCCGGGTGACGATACCCGCACGGAGCGGACATCAGGGGCATCTTGCCGATCTTGGTCGCACCGGCACAGAGCAGGTATGCCGCGCGGCGCCGGTCACGCTCCCAGCTCGGGCCTGACCTCGTCGTAGGCGCCCTCGGCCACGACCTCGCCGCCCCGCAGGACGGTGACGGTGTCGGCGACGGAGCGCACGGCATACAGGTTGTGGTCGACGAGCACGAGGGTGCGCCCGGCGGCCACCCGCGTGAGCAGGGCGATCGTCCGGTCGACGTCGTCCGGGCCCAGCCCAGCGGTCGGCTCGTCGAGCAGCAGCACCTGCGGGCCCGGTGCGATGGCGACCGCGAACTCGAGGGCGCGCCGCTCGCAGGGCGCCAAGGACCCGGCCAGCACGTCGGCCTGGCCAGCGAGACCCGCCTCGGCCAGCACCGCCTCGGCGCCCTCGCGGAACTGGCCGAGCTCCCGGCGCGGCGGCCACCTGCCGTGATCGGCGCTGGACGAGGCCAGTGCGAGCTCCACCTGCTCGGCGGTCGTCAGCGCGTCGAGCACGCTGCTGGGGCGGAACGACCGGCCGACTCCGAGGCGGGCGAGCTGCTCGGGCTGCTGTCCGGTGACGTCGCGGCCCAGGACCAGGAGCTGACCCGCGGTGGGCGCGAGGTAGCCGCTCAGCAGGTTGAGCACCGTCGTCTTGCCCGCCCCGCGCGGCCCCACCACCGCGTGGACGCTCCCCTCGGCGACGCGCAGGTCGACCTCGTGCAGCGCACGGACCGTCCGGGCCGCGCGCGCACGGTCCCCGGGGCGCAGCGATGAGGCTGCGACACCGGGGAACACCATGCTCAGCCGTCTGGTCTCCACCAGGCTCGGGGCAGGCACCAGCCGCTACGCCTTCTTGGCGGCCCTCGTGGCGGTCGCCTTCTTGGTCGCGGCTTTCGCGGTCTTGCTGGTCGCCTTCTTGGTCGTCGTCTTGGTCGTCGTCTTCTTGGCGGCCCGCTTGCGCGTGGTGGGGCCCTTGGCCCGCTTCTCGGCCAGCAGCTCGGCACCCCGTTCAGGGGAGATCGCCTCGGGGTCGTCGTCCTTGCGGAGCGTCGCGTTGGTCTCACCGTCGGTGACGTACGGGCCGAAGCGGCCGTCCTTGACCACCATGGGCTTGCCCGAGACCGGGTCGTTGCCGAGCTCCTTCAGCGGGGCGGCCGCGGCGCGACCACGCTGCTTGGGCTGGGCGTAGATCGCCAGCGCTTCCTCGAGGCTGATGTCGAAGAGCTGCTGCTCGGTGGCGAGCGAGCGCGAGTCGGTGCCCTTCTTCAGGTACGGGCCGTAGCGGCCGTTCTGGGCCGTGATCTCGACCTTGGTGCCGTCCTCCTCGGTGGCCATCCCGACGACGCGGGGCAGGCTGAGCAGCTTGAGCGCGGCGTCGAGGTCGAGGGTCGCGAGGTCCATGTCCTTGAACAGCGAGGCCGTGCGTGGCTTGACCTTGCTCTTGCCCTTGAGGGCTGCCGTGTCCTCGTCGAGCACCTCGGTGACGTAGGGCCCGTAGCGGCCGGCCTTGGCCACGATGTCGCGCCCGGTCTCGGGATCCTGGCCGAGGACCTTGCCGTCGTCGGCGGACTGCTCGAGCAGCTCGCGCGCCTTGGCGGGGGTCATCTCGTCGGGAGCGATGTCGTCGTTGATGGTCGCACGGCGGGGCGTGCCGGTCGCACCATCGGCGAGCTCGCCGGTCTCGAGGTTGACTCCCTCGGGCACGGTCTCCTCGACGTACGGGCCGTAGCGGCCGACGCGCACGACGATGCCCTCGCCGATGGGGATCGTCGAGATCTCGCGGGCATCGATCTCGCCGAGGTCCTCGACGAGGTGCTTGAGCCCGTGGCTGTACGCCTGCTCGCCCTTGAGGTCCTTGGCGTCGAGCAGCTCGCCGAAGTAGAACCGGTGCAGCCACGCGGCGCGGTGCTCGTCTCCCCCGGCGATGCGGTCGAGGTCCTCTTCCATGGAGGCGGTGAAGTCGTAGTCGACGAGCTCGCTGAAGTGCTCCTCGAGCAGGCGGGTCACGGCGAACGCGAGCCAGGTCGGGATGAGGGCGGAGCCGCGCGTCACGACGTAGCCGCGGTCCTGGATGGTGCCCACGGTCGAGGCATAGGTCGAGGGGCGGCCGATGCCCTTCTCCTCCATAGCCTTCACGAGGGTGGCCTCGGTGTAGCGCGGCGGCGGGGTGGTCTCGTGACCGTCGGCCTCGGCGCGGACGACGGTGATGCCGACGCCCTCGCTGAGCTTGGGCAGGCGGCGCTCCTCCTCCTGGAGACCGGCGCGGGCCGCCTCCTCGACGTCGCGGCCCTCCTCGTATGCCGCGAGGAACCCGCGGAACGTGATGACCGTGCCCGAGGCGCTGAACTCCACGACCCGGCCGTCCTCGAGCGTGCCGCCGAGCTTCACCGTGGCGGTGGACCCGCGGGCGTCAGCCATCTGCGAGGCGACGGTGCGCTTCCAGATCAGCTCGTAGAGCGCGAACTCGTCTCCACGCAGCTCACCGGCCACCTGCGCCGGGGTGCGGAAGCGGTCACCGGCCGGGCGGATGGCCTCGTGGGCCTCCTGGGCGTTCTTGACCTTCTTCTCGTAGCGGCGCGGGGCGTCGGGGACGTACTCGGCGCCATACAGGTCGCGGGCCTGCTGGCGCGCCGCGGTGAGCGCGGCCTCCGACAGCGTGGTGCTGTCGGTACGCATGTAGGTGATGTAGCCGTTCTCGTAGAGCCGCTGGGCGACCCGCATCGCGTTCTTGGACGACAGCCGCAGCTTGCGCGACGCCTCCTGCTGGAGCGTGCTCGTGGTGAACGGGGCGGAGGGGCGTCGGGTGTAGGGCTTCTCCTGGACGCCCGTCACCGACACCTGCGCCGAAAGGACCTGTGTCGCAATGGAGTTCGCGGTGGCCTCGTCGAGGTGGACGACGCTCTTGCCCTTCAGCGTGCCGTCGTCGGCGAAGTCGCGCCCAGTGGCGACCCGGGTCCCGTCGACCGCGCTGAGCCGTGCCTGGAACTGGTTGCCGGCGCCGTCGGGGGTGAAGTCGCCCTCGACGTCCCAGTACGCCGCCCGGACGAACGCCATGCGCTCGCGCTCGCGCTCGACCACCATGCGGGTCGCGACGGACTGCACCCGGCCCGCGGACAGGCCGGCCTTGACCTTGCGCCACAGGACCGGGCTCACCTCGTAGCCGTAGAGGCGGTCGAGGATGCGCCGGGTCTCCTGGGCGTCGACGAGGGCTGTGTCGAGGTCGCGGGTGCTGTTGGCCGCGCGCTGGATCGCTTCCTTGGTGATCTCGTGGAACACCATCCGCTTGACCGGGACCTTGGGCTGCAGCACCTCGAGCAGGTGCCAGGCGATTGCCTCGCCCTCGCGGTCCTCATCAGTGGCGAGGTAGAGCTCGTCGGCGCCCTTGAGGAGCCGCTTGAGCTCGGACACCTTCTTGCGCTTGTCGGCGTCCACCACGTAGTACGCCTCGAACCCGTTGTCGACGTCCACGCCGAAGCGCCCGAACGGGCCCTTCTTGATGTCGGCGGGCATCTCCGACGGCGTCGGGATGTCGCGGATGTGGCCGACGGACGCCTCGACGTCCCAGTCCTTGCCCAGATAGCCGCCGATTGTCTTCGCCTTGGCCGGCGACTCGACGATGACCAGCTTGCGCCCGGTGCTCACAGATCAAACCTCAGTTCCTGCTGACATGTGCTGCGGATTCGTCGCAGCATCGACATGACAACGCGCACGACGGTAGCCGAGGAGGTCAAATCCGGGGCGATCGGTCTCGCCCGGCGGCATCCGACTATTTGATTGAATCTTCAAGTAGCGTACTCTTGAACCATGACCGAGCCGACCCGCCAGCGGAAGAGTGACCGCCAACCCGTGCTCTACCTGAGCCACGGTGCGCCACCGCTGGCCGACGACCCGGTGTGGACCGAGCAGCTGGCCACCTGGTCGCGTGACGTCGGCAAGCCGACGAACATCCTCATGGTGTCCGCGCACTGGGAGGAGGCGCCACTGGCGCTCAGTGCCACGAGCGGCCAGGTGCCCCTCGTCTACGACTTCTGGGGCTTCCCCCGCCACTACTACGAGGTGACGTATGCCGCGCCGGGCGCGCCCGCGCTCGCGGACCGGGTCACCGGGCTGGTCCACTCCTCCGCCACGCCGGTCCAGCGTGACGAGTCGCGGGGCCTGGACCACGGCGCGTACGTGCCGCTGGTGGAGATGTACCCCGATGCCGACATCCCGGTGCTCCAGATGTCGATGCCCACGCTCGACCCCCGGGCGCTGTTCGACCTGGGTCGCAAGCTGGCGCCGCTGCGCGACGAGGGCACGCTGATCGTCGGCTCGGGCTTCACCACCCACAACCTGCGCTGGTTCAACCCCGGGGCCGGCGCCGACGCCGCGCCCCCGAAGCCGTCCGCGGAGTTCGACAACTGGGCCGCCGAGGCGCTCGAGCGCCAGGACGTCGATGCGATCCTCGACTTCATGAACAAGGCACCCGCGGCCCGCGAGGCGCACCCCCGCACTGAGCACTGGGCGCCGTTGTACGTGAGCCTCGGCGCGGCATACGAGTCGGGCAGCCTCGACAACGAGAGCGTCATCGACGGGTTCTGGTTCGGCCTGAGCAAGAGGTCCTGGCAGTTCACCTGACCGTCACGGGATGACCACGGACTTGCCGCGGGCGTGGAACTCGCCCTGCACGCGGAGCGCTTCGGCCGCCTCGGCCAGCGACCATCGCCGGTCCAGCACCGGCGACAGCTGGCCGGACGCCGCCAGCCGGGCCAGGAGCTCGAGGTCGGCGCGGCTACGGGAGGCGACCTTGAAGGCAGGCGCGTGCTGGGAACTGAAGGCGAAGAAGAACGGAACGCTCAGCATGCGCGGCAGCGGGCGCAGCCACGTGGACTTCGGTGAAGTCACCATCACGTAGGTCCCCTTCGGGGCGACGAGCCGTCGGCTGTCGCGCAAGGTGAGGCTGCCGGCGTTGTCGAAGAACAGGTCGAAGGCGTCACCCAGCGAGCGCACGTCCTGCCTGGTGTAGTCGACGACCCGGTCGGCGCCGCCGCGCCTGGCCGCCTCGACGTTGCGGGTGCTGCACACGGCGGTCACGTGCGACGCGCCGAGGGCCTTGGCGAGCTGGACCGCGAAGCTGCCGACCCCGCCGGAGGCACCGTTCACCAGCACCCGCTGCCCCGGGCGCAGGCCACCCCAGTCGCGCAGGCCCTGCAACGCGGTCTCCGCAGCCACCCCGAGCGTGGCTGCCTGCTCGATGCCGACCCCCTCGGGGACCGGCACCAGCCAGTCCGCCGGCGCCACCACGAACTCGGCGAACCCACCTCCCGGCACCTCGCCGAAAACCCGGTCGCCGATGCCGAGTCGGGTCACGTTGGCCCCCACCGCCTCGACGACGCCGGCCATGTCGGCCCCGGGGACGTGCCGCTTCGGGTGGCGAAGCCCCAGGGTGGGGCGGGCGAACATCGGCAACCCGGTGACGAGGTGCCAGTCGAGCGCGTTGACCGAGGCCGCCCCCACCCGCACCAGCACGTCGTCGGCGCCGAGCTCGGGCACGGGAACGGTGCGCACCGACACGACCTGCTCGGGAGGGCCGTAGCGGTCGTAGACCGCAGCCCGCATGGTCGTGGGGATCGAGGCGCCGTCCTGCGGCGCGGTGCCGGTGGCGTCGGTGGCGGTGGTGTGGTCGAGGTCGGTCATCGCGCTGCTCCTGGGTTCGATGAGGTAAACTTACGGTGTAAATATACAGCGTAAGTTAGGCCTACGCCGTAAGTCTGTCAAGGGTCGCCAGCTACCATTCGTGGTACTCGTGGCGGCCCGCCGACCGAGGCGACCGACCAGCGACCGACCAGCGACCGACCCCTTGAGGAACCCGTGACCGACACCGCCCAGAGTGACCTCGACACCGCTGGCGGCACCGCCCGTCAACCGCTGAGCCGTGAGCGAGTCATGCGCGCAGCCGTGGCGGTGGCCGACCGGGAGGGGATCGCCGCGGTGTCGATGCGCCGCATCGGCCAGGAGCTCGGCGTCGAGGCCATGTCGCTGTACAACCACGTCGCCGGCAAGGAGGCGCTGCTCGACGCGATGGTCGACCAGCTCGCCGCCGAGGTCAACGCCGCGGTCGCCGCGCTCGACGCCCCCGATCCGACCGTCGACTGGCGGGGGGCGCTGCGGGCTCGGGCCCTCGCGGCCCGCCAGGTCATGCTGCGACACCGCTGGGCGCCCAGTGTGCTGGAGACCCGCACGACGATGAGCCTCGACATCGTCCGGTACTACGACGGCGTCGTGGGGATCCTGCGAGCCGGTGGGTTCAGCAACGACCTGGCGCACCACTCGCTGCACGCCCTCGGCAGCCGGGTGATCGGCTTCTCGCAGGAGCTGTTCGACCCAGGCGACGCTGCTGCCGACGGTGCGTCGGAGGAGCTGCTGGCGGCCATGGCCACCCAGATCCCGCACCTCGTCGAGATGCTCGGGGAGGTCGCGCACGACGACCCGGGCTCGACCCTGGGCTGGTGCGACGACCAGAGCGAGTTCGAGTTCGGACTCGATGTGCTGCTCGATGGGCTGGAACGCCGCCGGGCTTCTACGGTGGGCTCATGATCACCGCACTGCACACCCTCGTGTACGCCGAAGACCCCGACGCCGCCCGCACCTTCTTTCGCGACGTCCTGCAGTTCCCCGCGGCCGACACCGGAGGCGGCTGGCTGATCTTCGCCACCGGTCCGAGCGAGCTCGGGGTCCACCCGTCGTCTTGGGAGCACGAGGGACAGACCGGCGGCACGGACCAGCGCTTCGACCTGTCCCTCATGTGCGACGACCTCGAGGCCACCCGCAAGGAGCTGGAGGGCCGCGGCGCCACCTTCGAAGGCGACGTCGTCGAGCAACGGTGGGGGTCGACGCTTCAGCTCAAGATCCCCGGCGCGGGCACGATGATGCTGTTCCAGCCGAAGTACGACCCGCCAGCGCTCGGCCACCCCGACCTCGAGGCGATGTGGTGACCCAGGCTCAGTGATCGGCCGGTCGGCGACGCGGGGCCGGACGGGTTGGGTCGTCCTCGACCGGTTCGACGTGCGCGGGCACCACGATCGGCTTGAGCCGTGCCCACACGAGGAACACGGCCGAGGCGACCGCTAGCGCGAGCCCGGTCCACAGGTTGGCGTTGATGCCGCCGGTCTTGGCCGAGGCCGTGTCACCGAAGAGCCCGGCGAGCAGCAGGATCACGCCGTAGATCCCCAGCAGGGCACCGATGATGTTGCGGATGTCGAAGGCGCCGGCGGTGTGGGTGCCGGACGGTGTGGCCTTCTCGGGCAACGGGGTGGTCTTCTCGGACATCGCGGGACTCCTCTAGAAGGCGAAGTTGAGGATCAGGACGAGGACCAGGGCGATGCCGGCCAGGGGCATGGTGCGCTGGAACCACGGGTGACTGGCTTCCTCGGGGTCGACCAAGTCCTCCCGGGGCGTCTCGGAGTACACCAGCCCGCGCAGCTCCGAAGCCGGCTTGGGCTCGGTCGCGAGGGACACGGCATACGAGACTGCGATGTCGACCACGAAGGCGGTGGAGGCGGCCACGAAGCTCGCGCCCTGCCCGGACAGCGGGATGACGCCGAGGCTGGCCGACCCGAACGCGTCCTGGCTGAGGAAGGCCACCGCCACGGCTGACAACGTGCCGCTGGCCAGACCAGCCCAGCCAGCCGTGGGCGTCATCCGCTTCCAGAACATGCCGAGGATGAAGGTGGCGAACAGGGGCGCGTTGAAGAAGCCGAACAGCGTCTGGAGGTAGTCCATGATGTTGGAGAAGCTGCTGGCGATGGTGGCCGTGAAGATCGCGACGATGGTCGCGGCGACGGTCGCCAGCCGACCGATGCGCAGGTAGTAGTCGTCGCTGTGGTCCTTGCGCAGGTAGCGCTGCCACAGGTCGTAGCTGAACACCGTGTTGAACGCCGAGATGTTGGCGGCCATGCCCGCCATGAAGGCCGCAAGCAGGCCCGCGATGGCCAGCCCGAGCAGACCGTTGGGCAACACGTCGCGCATGAGCAGCAGCAGCGCGTCGTTGTACTTGACGCCCTCGCCCGATGCGCCGCCCGCAGGAGCCCCGCCGCCCTTGAGCTGGACCATCTCCTTGACGAGCACGGCCGAGATCATGCCGGGGAGGATGACGATGAACGGCACGAACATCTTGGGGAACGCGCCGATGATCGGCGTCTTGCGGGCAGCCGAGATCGACTTCGAGGCCATCGCGCGCTGGACCTCGACGAAGTTCGTGGTCCAGTAGCCGAACGAGAGCACGAACCCGAGCCCGAAGACGATGCCGACCACCGAGAGGAACCCGGACCCGAACCCGGACAGGGCCTGACCGGGCCAGGAGTGGAGCTGCTGGCCGGCCGGGGCGACCGCGGCCTTGGCCGGCGCCGAGCTCGCGAAGGCGGTGATCTTGTCCTGCAGACCACTCCACCCACCGACGCGGTGCAGGCCGATCAGGGTCAGCGGCAGCAACGAGGCGACGATGACGAAGAACTGCAGCACCTCGTTGTAGATCGCCGCCGAGAGCCCGCCGAGGGTGATGTAGGACAACACGATCGCTGCGGCCACCAGCAGGGCCACCCACAGGGGCCAGCCCAAGAGCGCGTGCACGATCGACCCCAAGAGGTAGAGGTTGACGCCGGCAATCAGCAGCTGGGCGGTGGCGAAGCTGATCGCGTTGACCAGGTGCGCCCCCGTGCCGAACCGGCGGAACATGAACTCCGGGACCGAGCGCACCTTCGAGCCGTAGTAGAACGGCATCATCACGACGCCGAGGAACAGCATCGCCGGGATGGCTCCGACCCAGAAGTAGTGCACCGTCGGCAGCCCGATCTGGGCGCCGTTGGCCGACATCCCCATGATCTCGACCGCACCGAGGTTGGCCGAGATGAACGCCAGACCGGTCACCCACGCAGGCAGCGAGCGCCCCGAGAGGAAGAAGTCGATCGAGTCCGAGACCGACCGGCGCGCGATGACACCGATGCCGAGAACGAAGACGAAGTAAAGCGCCACGAGGACGTAGTCGAGCCAGTTGGCGTTGATCAGCGTGCCGGCCGCCGCAGGAACGGCCATGGGGGCGAGGTGGGACATCGAGGGCTCCTGGGGGGTGCGTCGGCGAACCTCCGCACCAACCTAGGGCGTATGCCGCAAACCGGCACCCCGAGCGCGCAGCCCGCGTACCCTGTCCTCGCCACGATCGGGGGAAGATCGCGGGTCGCCGACCAGGAGCGGGGAATGAAGCTGAGATCGAGTGTCGTCCTCGCTCTGGCGGTCACTCTTGTCATGACGGCCTGCACTTCGCCCGGCTCCGACTCGGCCACACCGACCACACCACCCGCGCAGGCGCTGGGCTGGCGAGGCGGCGGTCATGGCGAGGCGTTCCAGGCCGGCGCCGCCGTCAAGGGTGCGCCAGAGTGCGCGTACCTCACGGTCCCGACCGACTACGCCCACCCCACCGCCGGCCACCAGTCGTTGGCTGTGACCCGGGTGCAGGCTGGTGGGAGGCGCCAAGGGGTGCTGTTCGTCAACCCCGGTGGTCCCGGTGCACCGGCGACCAGCATGCTGAAAGCCCTGGTTGGCGCGATGCCTTCCGAGGTGACGGACGCCTTCGACATCGTCGCGATGGATCCACGAGCGGTCGGCGAGTCGGGGTACCTCAGCTGTACGGACCCTCAGGCCCGTAGTCGCACCACCCCACTGGACGCCACGCCCGAGGACCCGACCGAGCTGGCCACGCTCAAGGACGGCCTCACCCGGCTGGGCGCCTCGTGCGCACAGCGGCAGCCGTCCCTCGTCGCCCACCTCGGGACGGCTGACTTCGCCCGGGACCTCGACACCCTGAGGTCTGCGCTGGGCGTCGAGCGTCTCGACCTGCTGACCTACTCGTACGGCACGGTGCTGGCCTACGAGTACGCGCGGCTGTTTCCAGGTCGACTGCACCGGATGGTTCTGGACGGGGCGGTCGTCCCGGGCCGCACGCCCGCCGTCCGAGCCCTCGCGAAGGCCAGCACCTCCGAAGACACGCTGTACCAGTTCGCCACGGCGTGTGCGGATGAGAAGTGCAGTCTCGGCTCGACGGCGGACGCAGTCATCGGTGCAGTCAGGGCCATGCAGCGAACCCTGGAACGGGCCCCCGTCACCATCCCCGGTCATGACCCGCTACGACCCGCGGTGGACGCCGGCGCCTTCACCGCGGTGGTGTTCAGCGCGCTCTACTCCCCCGACCTGGCCTTTGAGCTGCCTGCGGTCATGCACGCGCTGGGCAAGGGCGACCCAGCTCCATTCGTCGCCTTGTCCGACAAGCTCGAGAACTCACCCGGCCATGTTGCGAACTCCGTGGTGAACGGTGTCTTCTGGGGGACCTCGTGCCTGGACGAACCGCGCACCGAGATCACGCCGGGGGCCAGGGCCGCGATCGATGACGCGTCCGAGACTTTTGGCGTGCTCCTGGCCACCTCAGCCGAGCTGTGCGGCTCATGGCCGGTCCCAGCCCAGCCGCTGGTCGGGACGACCCTGAGCGCTGACGTCGGCGCCAGGACACTGATCGTCAGCAACGCGTCCGACCCAGCCACTCCGCGCTCGGAGGCGATTGCCCTGCGCGCAAGGATCCCCGGGTCCGCCCTGCTCGAGGTCGACATCTGGGGCCACACCGCCACCTTCGAAGGACTGAGCTGTGTCGACGCCGCCGTCACTACCTTCCTGGTGCGTGGGGACAGCAGGCCCGCATCGCGGACCTGCAGTCCTGACTGAGCCGGTCTGCGCGGGGTGGACCGCGGCCAGCGCCAGCCGACCGCATCACCGTGCAGGGTCTTCCGGGTCAGGACCCGGGAGACCCTGCACGCTCCGCCATCGGGAAGCTCACGGGCGGGCCGCCGCCATCTCCGGTGCAGGGGCCTCGCCGGTGTCCACGTCGACCGCCGCCCCGCTGAACTGCGCGGCATACAGCTCGGCGTACGCGCCATCGCGCAGCAGGAGCTCCTCGTGGGAGCCCTGCTCCACGATCTGCCCGTCACGCATCACGAGGATGACGTCGGCGTCACGGATCGTGGACAGCCGGTGGGCGATGACGAAGCTCGTGCGGTCGTGGCGCAACGCCGACATCGCCTGCTGCACCAGCAGCTCGGTGCGGGTGTCGACCGAGCTCGTGGCCTCGTCGAGGATCAGGAGCGCCGGGTCGGCGAGGAAGGCGCGGGCGATGGTGAGGAGCTGCTTCTCCCCGGCGCTGATGTTGCCACCTTCGGCATCGAGCACCGTGTCGTAGCCGTCGGGCAACGAGTGCACGAACCGGTCGACATAGGTGGCGCGGGCGGCAGCGAGCACGTCCTCGTCGGACGCACCGGGGCGGCCGTAGGCGATGTTGTCGCGGATCGTGCCGCCGAACAGCCAGGTGTCCTGCAGGACCATGCCGATCTCGCCGCGCAGGTTGTCGCGGCGCAGGTTGGTGATGTCGACGCCGTCGAGCGTGATGCGGCCACCGTCGAGCTCGTAGAACCGCATGATGAGGTTGACCAGCGTCGTCTTGCCGGCTCCGGTCGGGCCCACGATCGCCACGGTCTGCCCTGGCTCCACGACGAGGTCGAGGTGCTCGATGAGCGGCTTGGCGGGGTCGTACGAGAAGGACACGTCCTCGAACTCCACCCGGCCGTGCGGGTCGTCCAAGGTCGTCGCATCGGCCGCGTCGGGGCGCTGCTCGGCGGCATCCAGCACCTCGAAGACCCTCTCTGCAGAGGCCACCCCGGACTGCAGCAGGTTGGCCATCGACGCGACCTGCGTGAGCGGCTGGGTGAACTGCCGCGAGTACTGGATGAACGCCTGCACGTCGCCGAGGCTCATCGACCCGCTCGCCACGCGCAGGCCCCCGACCACGGCGATGATGACGTAGTTGAGGTTCCCGATGAACATCATCGTCGGCATGATGATGCCGCTGACGAACTGCGCACCGAAGCCTGCGTCGAACAGGTCGTCGTTCTTCGCCCGGAACGCGGCGCGCACCTCGTCCTGACGGCCGAACACCTTGACGAGCTGGTGACCGGTGAAGGTCTCCTCGACGATCGAGTTGAGCTCGCCAGTGCTCTTCCACTGCTGCACGAAGTGACGCTGCGAGCGCTTGCCGATGGCCGCGGTCACCACCATCGAGACCGGAATGGTCACCAGCGCGATCACGGCCAGCAGCGGCGAGATGTAGATCATCATGGCCACCATCGCCACCACCGTGAGCAATGAGGTGAGCAGCTGGCTCAACGTCTGTTGCAGGCTCTGCGCGACGTTGTCGATGTCGTTCGTCACCCGGCTCAGCAGCTCACCACGCGGCTGGGCGTCGAAGTACGGCAACGGAAGCCGGTTGAGCTTGTCCTCGACGTCACGCCGCAACGTGAAGATCGTGCGGTTGACCGCGCCGGTGAGGATCCAGCCCATCGCCCACGACAGCAGGCTGGCCGCCACGTAGATGCCGAGCACCGCCAGCAGGACCTGGCCCACCGCGCCGAAGTCGATCCCCGAGCCGGGCACGAGGTTCGGCATGTTCGCGACCATGTCGGCGAAGGTGTTCTGGCCGTGCGCCCGCAGCCCCTGGACGATCTCGTCACGGGTGGCGGTGGCGGGCAGGTGCTTGCCGACCACGCCCCCGAAGATGAGGTCGGTGGCGCGGCCGAGGATCTTCGGCCCGACCGCGTTGAGGGCCACGCTCGTGACGGCGAGCGCCAGCACGGCATACAAAGAGCTCCGCTCGGGCCGTAGCAAGCCCAGGAGCCGCTTGGCGGACGGCCCGAAGTTCTGCGACTTCTCAGCGGGCACGCCCGCGCCCATCATCGGCCCGTGCCGCTGACCGGCGCGCGCCCCTGGCCCCCGGCGCGCCTCGGCGGCCTTCTCCTCGGCGGTCTTCACACCCTCGGTCATGACTGCTCGCCTCCGCGCTTGCTCCGCGCCTCGCTCGTTCCTCGCTCGTGTGCTCGCTTGGCTGTCGGCTCGCTCATGCCGCCGCCTCCTCTGCGGAACGCTGGGACTCGACGATCTCGAGGTAGGTCGGGCAGGTCGCGAGCAGCTCGTCGTGGCTGCCCGCACCCACCACCACCCCGTCGTCGAGGACGACGATGTGGTCGGCGTCGATGATGGTGGACACCCGTTGCGCGACCACGATCACCGCCGTATGCCGGGTCACCGGCCGCAGCGCCGAGCGGAGCCTGGCGTCCGTGGACAGGTCGAGCGCCGAGAAGCTGTCGTCGAAGAGGAACACCTCGGGCTTGGCCACCAGGGCCCGGGCGATGGCCAGCCGCTGGCGCTGTCCTCCCGAGACGTTGGTGCCTCCCTGGGCGATCAGCGAGTCGAGACCGGCGGGCATGGCCCGGACGAAGTCCTCGGCCTGGGCGATGCGCAACGCCTCCCAGAGCTCCTCGTCGGTGGCGTTCGAGTCGCCGTACCGCAGGTTGGAAGCGACCGTGCCCGTGAACAGGTAGGGCCGCTGCGGGACCAGCCCGATGCGCGACCACACGTCCTCGAGCGCTGCCTCGCGGATGTCCACTCCGCCCAGCCGGACCGAGCCACCGGTGACGTCGTAGAGCCGGGGAATCAGCGAGAGCAGCGTCGACTTGCCCGCACCGGTACTCCCGATGATCGCCGTGGTCCTGCCCGGCTCGGCCACGAGGGACACGCCCTGGAGCACCGGCGCCGCAGCGCCGGGGTAGGAGAAGACGACATCCTGGAGCTCCACGCTGGTGCCCGTGCGCGGAATGGCCACCGGCGCGGACGGTTCGACCACCGTCGAGTCGGTGTCGAGGATCTCGACGATGCGTCCAGCCGAGACCGTGGCGCGGGGAATCATCATCGACATGAACGTCGCCATCATCACCGACATGAGGATCTGCATGAGGTAGCTCATGAACGCGGTCAGCTCGCCGATCTGCATCTGGCCGGCATCGACGCGCTTAGCACCGAACCACAGCACCGCCACGGTCGAGGCGTTGAAGATGAGCATGACGATGGGGAAGACCATGGCCATCAGCCGGCCGACGGCGAGCGCGGTGCCGGTGTACTGGGTGTTGGCTGCCGCGAACCGCTGGCGTTCGTGGTTCTCGCGGACGAACGCCCGCACGACGCGGATGCCGGTGATCTGCTCGCGGAGGACCCGGTTGACCGAGTCGACGGACTCCTGCATGAGTCGGAAGTTCGGGATCATCCGTCGGATCACCATGGCGACCGAGAAGGCGAGCAGTGGCACGGCCACGGCCACCAGCCACGAGAGACCGACGTCCTCACGCAGGGCCATGATGATACCGCCGACCATCATGATCGGCGCCGAGACCATCATCACGGCACCCATGAAGACGACCTGCTGCACCTGGGTGACGTCGTTGGTGTTGCGAGAGATCAGGGTCGGGGCACCGAACCGCGACACCTCCTGGGCCGAGAAGTCGCCGACCCTGGCGAAGATGCCGGCGCGCAGGTCGCGACCGAGCCCGGCGGCGGACCGCGCGCCGAGGTAGGTGGCGCAGACCGTCGCCACGATCTGGACGAGGGACACCCCGAGCATCCACCCGCCCGTGCCCAGGATATAGCCGGTGTCGCCCTTGGCCACCCCGTTGTCGATGATGCGGCCGTTGAGGCTGGGCAGGTAGAGCGAGGCGATGGTGCCGACCAGCTGGAGGCCGACGAGGATGGCGATCATGCCTCGATACGGCCTGAGGTAGTCGCGGATGATCCTGACGAGCACTAGTGGTTCCCCCCTCATGGTGGTGGCTGGCTTCAAGGTCCCCTCGAGGACCACGTCGACGAGCTCGTCCGCCGAGCTGCCCGACGAGTCGAGCATGGGATGGACGCTGGACAGGGTGATCATGCGCAGGTAGCCGACGACCTTCTCCGGGGGCATCCGCAGCTGGTCGGCGTCGTCGCCGATCAGCGCCACGAAGTCCGCGTCGATCACCGCGGTGGACCGCTGGCGCTCGTGCGCATGGTCATGGCCACTCGGGCGCTCCAGCCGCTGACCCGTGGCTTGCAGCACCGTCATCAGCGAGAAGATCCCGATCAGGTGGGCCTGCATCACCCCGACCGCCGCAGCCAGCCGGTCGCGCAGCGGTTGACTGCGGTCGATCTGGCTCAGCTCACGGTGCAGCCCGGCGGTGTCGAAGGCCTCGCGGATGCAGGCGCTGATCAGCTCGTCCTTGCTGTCGAACACCCGGAAGATCGTGCCCTCGGCGATACCGGACACCTTGGCGATCTCGCGGGTGCTCAGGGCCCTGCCCTTGTCGCGCAGCAACGGGATGGTGGCAGCCACGATCGCTGCCCGACGGTCGTCGGGCGCCATGGCGGGGGCGCGAGGTGTCACCTGCTCAGGTTAAGTGAGTGAGCACTCACTCACAAGTGGTTTCCCGACCTGCGGAAATGCCAGGCCTCCCAGCGATCGACGGGTCCTCCACTCACTGGCGATGCCCTCACACGAGCAGGCCGTCGGCCACGAGCCCGCGCATCAGCGGCACCAGCTGAGCCCGGAGCGCGGCGGCGTCGACCGCGAGGAGTTCCGCGATTGCGGTGATCGCAGCGCCAGCAGGCAGGCTGCCGTCGCAGACGCTGACCAGGGCCGCGCCGGCCGTGTCGAGCCGTACGGTTCGCCGCAGCCCACCGCCCTGTCGGAGCAGGATGACCGCCTGATCCTCCTCCCCTGGCCGCCCATGGCGCTCCTCGGTGACATCGGGGGCACACGACCAGGCGGTCTCGAGGAGCTCGTCGTCGTCGTGTTCGGCCAGCCAGGTCCGCGCCCGCACACCAGCCAGCACGTGTGGACCCATCGGCGCCGCCACCGGACCCGCCACTTCGGTCAGGTCCACGAACGGCGCCCGCTCGCCCGCCGGCCGCTGCAGCGTGATCACGCCGAACCCGATGGCGGTCACGCCACGCGAGGCGAAGTCGTCGAGCCACGCGGCATACATGGCGGCGAACTCGGCGGTGGCGCTGTGGTGACCGCCATCGCGGGACCAGGTCTCGGCGTACTGCGCCGGGTCCTGCAGCTCGCGCTGGATGACCCAGGCGTCGAGGCCGGTGTCGGCCACCCATCCGCGCACCCGCTCGTGCCAGTCGGCGTCGCCGACGACCTCCCAGTTGCCGAGGAACTGTGCGATGCCGCCGGGCTCGAGGTGGTCACCGATCGAGCGCACCAGATCAGCGACCACGGCGTCACCCGCCTGACCGCCGTCGCGGTACTCGAACATCGGCACCTCGGGCGAGCGCGGGGTGATGACGAACGGAGGGTTGCTGACGATGAGCTCGAACCGTTGGCCCGCAACGGGATCCAGCATCGAGCCCTCGACGATCTCCCAGTCGCAGCCGTTGAGCGCAGCGTTGAAGCGGGCGAAGGCCAGGGCTCGGGTCGAGATGTCGGTGACCGTGATATGGCGAGCGTGGGAGCCGAGGTGCAGGGCCTGGACGCCACAGCCGGTGCCGAGGTCGAGGGCCCGGTCGACCGGTGGCCGAGGCGTCCACGACGCCAGCGTGGTCGAGGCTCCCCCGATGCCGAGGACGTGGTCCGGGTGGAGTGGGGCCCGGGTCGCCAGCTCGGAGAGGTCGGAGGCCACCCACCAGGAATGGCCGTCATCGCCGTAGGGCCGCAGGTCGCAGGTCGCGACGACGCCGGGCCCCTGCTCACGCACGAGGCCCAGGGCGGTCGCACCACTGATCCCCAGGGTGGGCAGGGCGCGCTCGAGGTCCTCTGCGTCGACGGCGTCGCCCAGCCCGAACAGCCGCACCAGGGTCGCCAGCGGGGTGCCCACGTCTGCGGTGACCCGTTGGGCGGGCAGCGCCTGCTCGCGGCCGAGCGCCGCCTGGGCGAGCGGTCCGAGGAGTGCGTCCACCGCCTCGACGGTGTACGGCGCGCGCTCGAGGTCGGTCCGCAGCCGGGCGACGAGGTCGGGATCGGTGACCGGGGTCGGGGTGCTCATCCGTCGAGGAACCCACCCAGGTTGAACCCGCCGCCGCCTCCCCCGCCCTGCGCGACTGGCGGGGTCCACTCGCTGGGCTGGACGACCACGAACCCCTGGCCCGAGAACGCGTACTGGAACGCCTCGCCCGAGCCGCCACGCAGCATCGACCGCACGTTCATGCTCGACACCACCTGGGGCACGAGGTTGGCGGACCACCCCACGCAGGCCTGCACGTCGACGTACGTGGGCTTGTTGGCTGCAGTCGAGGATCACGGGCTGGCCGACCGTGTGGATGGCGACCGTGCCGCTGCCCTGGAGCGTCGTGTTGAACAGTCCGCCGCTGAGCATGCCGGCGCCCTGCACCCGCTTGATGTCCCAGCTGATCGAGGAGTCGAAGGCGAGCAGGTTGCGGGCGTTGACCGACAGCGCATCGCCGGTGAGCTCGATGAGGAACACGAAGCCGGCCTCGGAGGCGAAGAAGACGTCGCCCTCACCAGACACCCGCATCAGCGAGACGTCCTCGCCCGTCACCACCTTCTTGAAGAGCTTGCCGACGCTGCCGGCCTTCTCGTGGTCGAAGCGGATCTGCCCCTGGTAGGACACCATGGCGCCCTTGACCGCCAGCACGTCGCCGCCCAGGTGGACGCGCAGCATCTGGGGGTTCTGGAGGGCGAAACGCTGCCCGGCCTGGACTTCGAGGTTGCGCTGGTCGAACAGTGGGCTCTGCATGGAGCCAGCCTAGGGTTCCCCTCCGCTCGGCGGCACGGCATACGGGCAGGAAAGCGGCGGCCGGCACCACCGTGAGGTGGGCCGGCCGCCGCGTGGGTATGCCGTGTGGTGCCTAGCGGTTCGCGGGCTCCTCGAGCACGTCGGTCGACTCGTCGACCGCCACACCCGGCGCGGTGACAGCCCCCGCGTCAGGCGTCGAGGCGACGTCCGCTGTGCCGTCGTCGCTGCCACCGATGGCCAGGTCGCGCGTCTTGGACACGGCGACCGCGGCGACGACGATGATGAGCGCCGCAGCAGCGATGCCGTAGCGGACCACGTTGTTCTTGCCGTCCCCGATCGACAAGGTCACGATGGCCGGCGCGATGAGCACGGAGACGAGGTTCATCACCTTGATCAGCGGGTTGATCGCCGGGCCTGCGGTGTCCTTGAAGGGGTCACCCACGGTGTCGCCGATGACCGTCGCCTCGTGGGCGGCGCTCCCCTTACCGCCGTGGTGGCCGTCCTCGACGATCTTCTTCGCGTTGTCCCACGAGCCACCGGAGTTGGCCAGGAACACCGCCATGAGGCAGCCCGTGCCGATGGCACCGGCCAGGAAGCCGGCGAGCGGGCCGATGCCGAGGCCGAAACCGATGGCCACGGGGGTCAGCGCCGCCAGCAGGCCAGGCGTCGCGAGCTCGCGCAGCGAGTCCTTGGTGCAGATGTCGACGACGCGGCCGTACTCGGGCTTCTCGGTGTAGTCCATGATGCCCGGGTGCTCGCGGAACTGGCGGCGCACCTCGAACACGATCGCCCCTGCGGCGCGGGTCACGGCGTTGATGGCCAGGCCCGAGAACAGGAAGACCACCGCGGCGCCGAGGAGCAGCCCGACCAGGGTGCTCGGCGTGACGATCTCGAGGCTGAACGAGGTCGACAGCTGGCGCTGGATCGCGGTCACGTCAGCCTGCGAGAGCGCGCCACTCTGGGCCTTGGCCTGAAGGCCCGTGATGATCGGGCCGAGGGTGTTCTTCCACGCGTCCGAGTAGGAGCCGAACAGCGCCGTCGCCGCGAGCACGGCGGTGGCGATGGCGATTCCCTTGGTGATGGCCTTGGTGGTGTTGCCGACGGCGTCGAGGTCGGTGAGGATCTGTGCGCCCTCGCCGTCGACGTCGCCGGACATCTCGGCGATGCCCTGGGCGTTGTCGGACACCGGTCCGAAGGTGTCCATCGCCACGATGACGCCCACCGTGGTGAGCAGCCCGCAGCCGGCCAGCGCGATGAGGAACAGCGACAGGACGACCGACCCGCCACCGAGCAGGAAGGCGAGGTAGACCGCGCCACCGATGATGACGGCGGTGTAGACCGCCGACTCGAGGCCGACCCCGATGCCCGACAGCACGACGGTGGCCGCGCCGGTCAGGGAGGTGCGAGCCACGTCCTTGGTCGGGCGCTTGTCGGTGCCCGTGAAGTAACCGGTCAGCCAGAGGATCACCGCAGCGAGCACGATGCCGATGATCACGGCCAGCACGGCGGTGCGGCGCGGGTCGCCCGCGAGCACGGTGACCGTCTGGTCGCTCGAGCCCAGACCCTTGAAGGTGTCGGGCAGGTAGACGTATGCCGCCACGCCCGACAGCACCGCGGCGATGGCTGCCGAGATGTAGAAGCCGCGGTTGATGGCCTTCAGCGCGTTCTCACCGGGCTTGACCCGGGTGATGAAGACGCCGACGAGCGCGGTCACCGCGCCGATCGCCGGGACGATCAGCGGGAAGACGAGCCCATAGGTGCCGAAGGCGGCCGAACCCAGGATGAGGGCGGCCACCAAGGTCACGGCATACGACTCGAAGAGGTCGGCGGCCATGCCGGCGCAGTCGCCCACATTGTCGCCGACGTTGTCGGCGATGGTCGCCGCGTTGCGCGGGTCATCCTCGGGGATGCCGGCCTCGACCTTGCCGACGAGGTCGGCGCCCACGTCGGCGGCCTTGGTGAAGATGCCACCGCCGACGCGCATGAACATCGCGAGCAGCGCGGCGCCGAAGCCGAAGCCCTCGAGAACCTTGGGGGCCTCACCCTTGTAGAGAAGGACGACGACCGACGCGCCCAGCAGACCCAGGCCGACCGTGGCCATACCGACGGTGCCGCCGGTGCGGAACGCGATCCGCATGCCGAAGTCGCGGTTCCCGTCACGGGCGGCCGAGGCGACACGCACGTTGGCCTTCACCGCGAGGCTCATGCCGAGGTAGCCGATGGCTGCGGAGAAGAGCGCACCGACGATGAAGAAGCCCGAGCGACCCCACCGGACGCCCATGGTGTCGGCCGGCAGCAGGAGCAGGAGCCCGAAGACCAGCACCACGAAGACGCTGAGGGTCTTGAACTGCCGAGCGAGGTACGCCTGCGCGCCTTCCTCGACCGCAGCGCCGATCTCCTGCATCTTCTCGGTGCCGGGATCGGCCGCGAGGACCTGTTGGCGGAAATAGACACCCATGGCCAGCGAGATGACCGCGATCGCGGCTACCACGATGACCAGGGTGAGATTGGTGCCGGTCAGCGGCATTTCAGCTGCTGCGGCAGACGCAAGGCGCGACATTCCATCCTCCTCGATGGGGAACACACTGGGACCACCCACGCGCACGCCGAGGGTGGCGCACCGCCGAGGGGGACGATGGGGCGAGGGTAATGCACCTCACACCGTTTGTGGACGTGGATGAGGCGCGTTACACAGAATTCGAGTCCGAGGCCTCAACGGCTTCGTCGACGGTCGGATAGATGTGGAAGACCTTGTCGAGCCCCGTGATCTTGAAGACCTTGAGGATGCGCTCCTGGGCGCTGACGATGCGCAGCGCGCCGTTCTGGCCCCGGACGAGCTTGAGCCGACCGACGAGGACCCCCAGGCCGGTGGAGTCCATGAACGTGACCTTCTCGAGGTCGACGACCAGACTCGTGCGCCCGGCCGCGACCTGCTTGTCGAGTACCTCGCGCAGCAGGGGCGCCGTGTAGACGTCGATCTCGCCGGCCACGTGGACGACGGTGACTGCGCCCTGCTCGGTGCTGGAGACCGAAAGATCCACGGCCACCCTTTCATTTCGACTGCGTCTATGGGCCGAGACGGTGCGGTCTGCCCTCGGGATTACGGTAGCGGCAATGTCCAGTGATGCTCGCACACCACCCCCCGGACGGCCTCCGTTCGATCCCGTGTCGGTGCTGGCCGGGCTCACGCGGGCCGCGGGCGAGGAGCGGCTGCTGCACGTGCACGAGGTGCCAGCCCGCGCCGCATCCCTTGCGCCATGGCCCGACTGGGTGGATCCCAGCGTGTATGCCGCGTGCGCCGGCGCGGGCGTGACGTCGCTGTGGGAGCACCAACGTGCTGCCGCTGACCTCGCCCATGCTGGCTCGCACGTGGTGATGGCGACCGGCACGGCATCGGGCAAGAGCCTGGGCTACCTGCTGCCGGTGCTGAGCGCGCTCGTGGCGGGCTCGGACGCGCCCACGGGCCGCGGCGCGACGGCGCTGTACCTGTCGCCGACGAAGGCGCTCGCCGCGGACCAGCTCGCACGCATCACGTCGATGGCCGTGCCGGGGGTCCGGGCCGCGACCTACGACGGCGACACCCCGACCGAGGAGCGCCGCTGGATCCGCGACCACGCCCAGCTGGTGCTCACCAACCCGGACCTGGTCCACCATTCGCTCCTGCCCCTGCACGAGCGGTGGGCGCCCTTCCTGCGCGCTCTGCGCTACGTCGTCATCGACGAGTGCCACGTCTACCGCGGCGTCTTCGGGTCACACCTGGCCGCGCTGCTGCGCCGCCTGCGGCGGGTGTGCGCCCGCTACGGCTCGTTCCCCACGTTCGTGCTGGCGTCCGCGACGGTGCGTGACCCGGGGGGCCACGCCAGCCGCCTGGTCGGTCTGCCGGTCGAAGCGGTCACGCGCGACGGCTCCCCGCGCGAGGCCATGACCTTCGCGTTGTGGGAACCCGGCACCCTCTCGGACGGCGAGGGGCGCCGGTCGGCCACCTCCGAGGCCGCCGACCTGCTGGCAGAGCTGGTGGCCCAGCGCGTCCAGACGGTGGCGTTCGCGAGGTCGCGGGCAGGGGTCGAGGCGCTGGCGACCAGCGCCCGCCGGACCCTGTCCGAGAGGGCACCGCACCTCGAAGGGGCCGTCGCGGCATACCGGGGTGGGTACCTGCCCGAAGAGCGACGGGCGCTGGAGCGATCCCTTCGCGACGGATCGCTGGTCGGGCTGGCCGCGACGAACGCGTTGGAGCTGGGCATCGACATCAGCGGCCTCGACGCCGTGCTGCTGGCCGGCTGGCCGGGCACGCGGGCCTCGCTGTGGCAGCAGGCCGGGCGCGCGGGCCGAGCCGGAACCCGCTCGCTGGCGGTCTTCGTGGCGGCGGACGACCCGCTCGACACCTACGTCGTGCACCACCCCGACGTGGTCTTCGGGCAGCCGGTCGAGGCGACCGCGCTCGACCCGGACAACCCCCACGTCCTGGCCCCCCACCTCGCGGCGGCGGCCGCCGAGCTGCCCCTGCGCGAAGCCGACCTGCCGATGTTCGGCCCGTCGGCGGCCGGCCTGCTCGAGGTGCTGGTGGCCCGCGGCATCCTGAGGAGGCGGCCGAACGGGTGGTACTGGGCCCGCACCGACCGAGCCAGCGACCACGTGTCCCTGCGGGGTGCGGGTGAGGTCGTGGGCATCGTCGAACAGCGCACTGGCCGGGTGCTCGGCACCATCGACGAAGCATCAGCGCACTCCCAGGCCCACACCGGAGCCGTGCACGTCCACCAGGGAGACACGTTCGTGGTCACCGAGCTCGACCTCGAGGGCGGGACGGCTTCCGTCGTCCGCGGCGACCCGGGGTGGAGCACCTTCGCCCAGTCCGTCAGTGCGTTCGACATCGTCGGGGCGCAGCGCTCGCAGGCATGGGGGCCGGTGGAAGTGTCGTTCGGCGCGGTGCGGGTGCACACGCAGGTGACGTCCTTCCTGCGACGCCTGCCCAGCGGCGAGGTCATCGGGACGCACCCGCTCGACCTGCCGCAGCGCACGCTGGCCACCAAGGCCGTGTGGTGGACCATGCCGGTGGAGTTCCTCGCGCACGCGGGGGTGCAGGAGCAGGACATCCCGGGGGCGGCGCACGCGGCCGAGCACGCGGGCATCGGGATGCTGCCGCTCGTGGCCACCTCGGACCGCTGGGACATCGGCGGCGTCTCCACCGCGCTGCATCCCGACACCGGACTCCCGACGATCCTGGTCTACGACGGCTACCCGGGCGGGGCGGGTTTCGCCGAGCGGGCCTTCGAGTCGTTCCGCGCGTGGCTGGAGGCGACCCTCGAGACGATCACGTCGTGCCGATGCGAGCAGGGGTGCCCGGCCTGTGTGCAGTCCCCGAAGTGCGGCAACGGCAACGAGCCGCTCGACAAGGCAGGGGCGGCGAGGCTCCTTGCGGCGGTCCTCGCCCACGCTCCTGCACCTGCGTCCGGCGACCGTTCGCAACGGGCACAACCCCAGGTCGCGGGCTAGGGTCGAGACACAGGCGCTGCCCGGCGCCCCAAGACTCGGAGGTGTCCACGTGGTCCTGCTCGGACTGTTGCTCATTCTGCTGGCGGCTGGCGCGGCGGTGTGGCTCGTCCTCGGTAGCCAGTCGCTGACCACGCCCATCACGTTGCCCACCCCTGGCGCCCACATCGGCATGACGCCGCTCGCGCTGCTCATCACCGGGGCCGTGATCCTGCTCGTGTTCTGGCTCGGGCTGCTGCTGATCCGCGGCAGCGTCAAGAGGCGCCGCCGACCCGGCCGCGAGGCCAAGGAGGCCCAGCGCCAGGCCGAGCTCGAGGAGAACATCCGGGCCGACGAACGAGGCCGCGCCGAGGAGACCCACCAGAGCGCGCTCGCCGAGCGGGACCGCGTTCGCGACGAGGAGTTCCAGTCGCAGCTCGCCGAGCGTGAGCGCGTGCGGGACACCGAGGAGCGCACCCGGATGTCCGAGGCGGAGACCCGGATCCGGGCCGACGAACGCGCCAAGGTTGAGGACGAGTTCCGTCGGCGCGAGGCCGCGGTGACACCATCTGCCGCCACAGCGCCCGTCGTGGGCACGACCGCGGCTACGGGTGCCGCGGCATACACCGGGAGCCACGCGGCAGCGGCCACGGCGCCCGAGACAGACCCCACCGAGGGCACCGACGCCACCGACGGCACGGACCGCACGGACCGCACGGACGCCAGCGAGGGCACCGACGCCGGCGAGCAGCCGGACCACGGTGAGGGGGAGCGCTACCGCACGGTGGCCGACAAGCTCATGGGTCGCGGCCCGACCGGCGAGGCCTGACCAGCGCCCCGCCCGCGCCCTCGCGGTGCTCCGGCTCACGGCGAAGGCCCGGCTCTGGCGCGGGCCTTCGCCGTCAGCGGGCCAGCGGCGGGCAACGTCCAGCTGACCGACGCGCTGACGACGACCACGACCGAACCGTCAGGCTCCACTCGGCAACCCGACATCGTCGCCGCATTTCGCCGGACGACCTGTGCGGAGCGCACGCACGCCACGGCGGGATCGGCACCACGGGCCACCTCGATCGCGCCGGCCAGCGCCCCGAGATCGGCCGATGCCCGCGCCCGGTGCGCCGCGATCACCGCGCTGGTCACGGCGAGTGCCGCGACCAGCGCCAGCCCGATCACCCCCAGGCTCGCCACGACCACCACGGTCATCGAGCCGTCGTCAGCGCGACGGGCTCGCCGGTGCTCCAGCCGTCGCGCCGCCTTGCTCACGGGCGAACCGGGGGCCGAAGCGTTGACCCGGTCACACTCGGGTCATCTTCTTCAGCGGCGACGGCGCTGCCCTGCGGCGTGGCGCGAGCCCCGAGCCAGGCCAGCGCGGGCCCCGGGTGTCCGACCACGCGCACCTCGAGGTCCTGGCCAGACTGCCGCACGCTGAGCTCCGCCCCCGGGGGCGCCAGCGCGCGGCCCTGCGTGATCGCGCGCTCGGGGCTGTCGCCCCTGGCGAGGAGCCGCGCCGTGGCTCGGGCTGCGTCGAGGCACCGAACCTGGTCCAGCGCGGTCGACATCGCCGACAGCGCCATGACGACCATGAGAATCACCGCGGGCACGGCGACGGCGAACTCGGCGGTGGCCAGGCCCGCCTCCCGGGCTAGCTCGCCGTGCCCAGCGCCGCGGTGATGACCGACGCCAACGCCGCCCTGACCGCCCCCGACTTCACGACCAGCAGCAGCACCGCGGCGAAGGCGCAAGCCGCCAACGTGCCCACGGCGTACTCGGCGGTCGTCATGCCGACCTCGCGGCTCAGGCGCCGCAACCGTTGTCTGAGAATGCATTTCACGCGCGTCTCCTTCGGATGGGTGGCGGCCGATCGGCCGTGGAACATCCAGTGCACCGCAGCGCGCGCGTCGGCTCCCATCGTCCGGCACGAGGCTGTGGACGTCCCGGCTCTCGGGGCCTCGCTGTGGATGACACCGCGGGCCAGGCGGTGCGATGACTCGACGCGGGCTACCCACCCAGGACGCCGTGGGCCAAGGCCACCACGACGGGAACCACGGCGGTGCAGGCAAAGGCCGGCAGGAAGCCCAGCCCGAGCGGCACCACCAGGAGAACTCCGGCGCGGGCGGCCCGACGCTCCGCCGCGCGCCCCTCGGTCGCCCGAAGGCGGTGTGCCGCGCGCTCCACGAGGTCTGCCGGAGGCGCGCCGGTCTGGTCCGCCACCTGCCAGGCCAACGCCACGGGTCGCCAGCACGGCCCGGCGAACGCCCACGCCTGGGCGGCCGACCGCCCCCAACGTAGGGCTGCCACCACGGCACCGAGGTCGCGCTTGACCGCGCCTGCGGAGCCTGTCTGGACCTGTGCCAGTGCCTCTGCCAGCCCCATCCCCGACCGGACCGCCAGGGCGATCAGCACGAGGGTGTCGGCCACCTCGGCGGTCGCAGGCATGGCCTCGGCGCGACCGGTCAGCGTCTGGGCGACCCGTCCCACCGGGCCCAGGACCTGGGCGACCCGCCGGGAGACGGGGCCCGGCCACCCCCAGGCGGTGTCGGCCGATCGCGAGGACGCAGCCGTGAACCTTGGGCGGGTCGGCGGCCAGAACAGGACAGCGACAGCACCGAGCACCGCCGCTGCGGCGAGCGGCATCAGGGCGCCCCGGCGCCCGATGACACCGCGGGTCGCAGCGCCCGCTCGATGATGATGCGGCTGACCAACCACCCGAACAGGGCCATCACGAGCCCGATCACGAGGCTGGCCAGCGCGACCGGGGACGACAGGTAGAGGTCGCCCGGGCCGAAGCCGAACACTGCCCCCACCAACGGGCCACACAACGGAAGGACGGTGAGGACCACCATCGACGCCCTGGGCCCGGCCGTCATCGCGGCCAGGCGCTCTCGGGACACCTGACGCTCGCGCAGGACCTCCTCGGCCGACTCGAGGGCGCGCGCGAGGGGCGCGCCGGTGCGCTCGGTCAGGCGCCAGGCTTGACCGACGAACCGAAGGTCGGCGCTGTCGAGTGCATCGGCCTCTCGGAGCCACACCTCGGCCAGGGCTTCACCACGTGCGGCGGCCTCGAGCAGGTGCTCGAACGACTGGCTCAGCGGGCGGCTGACGTCGACCGCGTCGATCGCCACGCGCAGGGCCGTCGCAGGCGGCACCCCCCGGTGCAGAGGCCCGATCAGGAGCGCGATGGTGTCGGCCAGCTCGGCCTGCAGGCGCACGCGGTCACGGCGCGGCATCCGAACGCGTGCGCTCGAGGCCGGTCGCGCGGGGGACCCCGGGGGCCGGCGGGCGGGCGACGGCCACAGGACGGTCGCACTCACCACGAGCAGCAGGAACACCGCAGCGAGCACCGCGTTCACCGCCCTGCTCCGATCAGGGTGGACAGCTGCGCCCAGCCTTGACGGCGTTGACCGGTGACCACGTCGAGCGCCGGCACGCACTCGACACCCCCGGGTCCTCGCCCGAGTACGGACACCGACGCGACCACACGCTGGTGCCGGATGCGGGTCACGTGCACCACGGCCTGGACTGCGCTCGCCAGCTGCGACTGCACGGCCTGCTGGTCGAGGTCCGCCAACGCACCCAAGGCCTCGAAGCGGGCCGGCACGTCGCTCGGCGCGTTGGCATGAACCGTGCCGCACCCACCCTCGTGGCCGGTGTTGAGCGCCGCCAACATCTCGCGCACCTCAGCGCCCCGCACCTCGCCCACCACCAGCCGGTCCGGGCGCATGCGGAGTGCTTGGCGCACGAGGTCGACCAGCGTGACCGATCCCTGCCCCTCGACGTTGGGCGCCCGGCCCTGGAGTCGAACCACGTGGGGGTGCGAGACGGACAGCTCCCGAACGTCCTCCACCACCACGATGCGCTCCGCAGCCGGAACCTCTGCGAGCATCGCCGAAAGCAGGGTCGTCTTGCCACACCCAGTGCCCCCGGTCACCACGAACGAGCACCGGCGCGCCACCAGTGCACGCAGGACCTCCTCGCCCTCGGGACCGAGCATGCCGCTCGCGCGCAACGACCCCAAGCCGTCGGTGCGCAGGCGTGGCACCCGCAGGCTGAGGTGGGCCCCGCCGTCCACCAGAGGTGGAAGCACCGCATGCAGCCGCACGCCACCCGGCAGGAGGCCGTCGACCCACGGCTGGCTCTCGTCGAGTCGACGACCCGCGAGCCCGGCCAGCCGCACTGCGAGCCGTCGCGCCGCGGCGGGGTCGGGAAGCGCGACCCCAGACCGCTCGAGGCCAGCGCCGCGGTCGACCCACACCGCACCGTCGCCGTTGACCAGCACGTCGGTCACGCTCGGGTCCTCGAGACACGCCTCGAGTGGCCCCAGCCCCAGCACCTCGGACGCGAGGGACCGGCGGGCAGCAGCCACCCCGGCGAGGCCGAGCCGGGCAACCTCGGTCGCGGCGACCTCGGCGACCATCTGAGCGTCAGGCAGCCGACCCCGTCTGATCCGCTCATCGATCCGGGTGGACTGGCTCACGCGGTGACCGCCGGGCCGGGGCCAAGCGCAGCGCCGGCCGCGAGGCCGGACGGCACGGGTTGGGCCAGCACCCGGTCGGCAGCATCGGCCAGGGCCGAGGAGTCGCGCGACCCCGGCAACCGTGCGCGGTCGGCGTCGGCCGCCGCGCGAGCGTCGTCGCGCAGCACGGTCGCGAGCGGGAGATCGAGGTGGGCGGCGACGTCTTCGGGCAGGAGCGGATCGCGCCGCCCCACTCTCAGGACCAGCCGGGTCAACGGCGCGAGGTCGATGACCGACGGCACCAGGGCCGAGGCGTCGGCCAGCTGACGAGCCCCCAGTCCAACGAGCACGAGCACCTCGGTGCACCAGGGCACGAGCTCGGTCGAGCGACCGAGGTCGACCACGCAGAGGGCGCACACCGTGGCCAAGGCCTCCACCGCGGCGCCAGCGACCTCAGCACCGGGATCCACGCCGCGCGCCGCCAGCACCCGCAGCGGGCCGTCAGCGGGAAGGGCGCGCAACAGCGCCGCCCCGTCGAGTGGCCCGCGCGCCGAGACGAGGTCGGGCCAGCGCAGCCCGGGGAGGTGCTCGAGGCAGGCCGTCACGTCCAGGCCCCCTCGATCGCGCTCGCCGTCGACGCACACCGTGGCGCCCAGCTGCCGCGCGCCGCGCAGGGCCAGGGCCACCGAAAGACTGGATGCACCCAGGCCACCGGAGGCCCCCACGACGCCGATCACCCGATGGTCGATGCCCCCGCGATCGATGCCCCCGTGCTCCACTCCCCCGTGATCCATGCCGCCGAGCGTCCCCCACCAACCCGTCCTCCAGCAGCGCACGCCGACGAGCCTGTGGACGAAGCCGGGCGCGCCGGGACCGCTGTGGATGACGCGCCGCGCACATGCCGAAGAAGACACCTGCCAGGGAAAAGGGGACGGCCCCGGTCGGGGGACAACCGGGGCCGTCGACGCGCCAAGCTCCGGGGGAGGAGCCGGTGCGCCGGTCCACTCGACCCCGAAGGGGAGCGGACTGCTCAATCCTGAACCATCGCGCGTTCAACCGCAACTCTCTTCGCCAGAATCGCCGTGATCCACGCCACACTCATCCCCGCGAATAGGCCCGATTGGTCATGAAGCGTCACGAATTCACCTGCCCGACGCGGGGATGGCACCCCGCAAGCGGGGTGCCATCGACCGTGACCCGCCGCGGGTGACCAGGCGTGCACTCTGAATGTGTCGCAGCGGGACAAGCCCGCCACGATCGGTCCACCAGTGGACTGCCCGCGCGTGGGTGCCCGGTGGGATCACGGTGATCGTCGGACTCGCGTCCGTCGACTTGGTTCATGTGTACCCCCGCTCGGGGCGAAACGGAACCCTTGACTTTTGCGCACCGGCGGTGGCGCGCGTGTCCTCGACGAGGCGCCTAGCTGAGCCGACCGGCCCGCACGGCGTCACAGATCTGCTCGCCCAGCGCCGCTCCCGCCACCAAGGCGTCGGCACAGTGCCCGATCCACAGACCCATGCCCTCGGGGGTGCCCATCCCGTATGCCGCGAGCGCACCGAGGTAGGCCGGCCCGCCCTGCTCGGCGTGCCCCGCCTCGGTGACCGCGACCCCGGTGGGATCCAGACCGCAGGCCTGCACCAAGGCCCGTTCGGTGGCCCGCGCGACGACGCCGTTACCGCGCACGAACGGCCGGGCGGTGGCGATCTCGGCATGGGCGACGGCCGCGACCACCAGGGCCGGAACCGCCGCGCCGACCGTCATCACGGCCACCAGCCCCTCGAGCCGCGCGCTGAGGGCCGCCGCATCAGGCGCGACGCCGAGATCGGTGAACTCCGCGGGCTGCTCGTCGTGCAGTCGCGGCCGACCGAGCTGCCGGTCCTCCACGAGTCCGGCCGCGGCGGCGACGTGGAGCCGGGCCAGGGCCTGCAGCGGGGCGGAGGTGACCGTTGTTCGTACCCGTTCGCTCTCCGCGGTGGCCTGCACGGCACCACGAGCGACCTGCTGGACCGGATCGGGGCGCAGCGGCCAGGCAGCCGCTCCGCGCATGATGTCGCGGACGAGGTCGAGCGGGACGGTGGCTCCCTCGAGGGCTGCGCTCGCCTGGGCGCCACGGACCCGCGACTCGGCGCTGGCCTCGGGGATCCGGCGACGCAGCGCCTCGTGCCAGCGCAGTCGCTCGCACGCCGCGCGAGCGGCCGCGATCTTCTCGGGGACGCCGGGCAGCACGGCGAGCGCACCCAGCGAGGCGACAACCTGCGGTGAAGGACTCGGCACGAACAGCAGCCTAGAGATCACCTCGAGCGCCACGCATACCGCGTCAACGTCGGCACTGCTGTGCGCGTCAGTGGGGTGTCCCGAAGGGAGGACACATCATGAATCTCCGCACCAGAGGTGCCATCCGGGCACTTGCCATCGCCGTGGCCGCCGGGGTACTCCCCCTCGCGGCTGCCACCACCTCAGCCGACGCCGCGCCGTACTGCGGCATCACCTGGGGCTCGCTCGCCAAGAACGCCGCCCCCATGGTCGCGGGGCCGGTGACCGGGGTGCGCGCGGGCCGCCACACCTGCTTCGACCGGCTCGTCATCGACCTCAAGGGAAGAGCAGCGGGGTACTCCGTCAGCTACGTCACGACGGTCTTCACCGAGGGGCAGGGCGCTGCGGTCCCCTGCGTGGAGGCGCCAGGCTGCACATCGTCGCCAAGGCCCCGGCATACACCTCCGCCGGGACGGCGAGCTTCACGCCAGCCAGGCCGGCGGAGGTCGTCAACGTCGCCGGCTTCACCACCTTCCGGCAGGTGGCGTGGGCGGGGACCTTCGAAGGTCAGACCTCGCTGGGTCTCGGGGTGCGGGCGAGGTTGCCGTTCCGCGCCTTCACGATCCAGGACGCGACGACGAGTCGTCTCGTGATCGACGTCGCACACCACTGGTGACGGCACGGGTCGCGGCGATCAGCAGGGCCAGGACTGCCGCGACCCAGAACCACCCCGCGACCTGGCTGAGCGTCGTCTGGCTCGAGGCCCACCACTGGGTTCGCAGGAAGTCCCACGTCGCACTGGTCACGACGCTGAGCTGGTGGCCCATCGAGCCCGCCTGCGTGGCCGGGGGCAGGTGGTCCCAGCCGTGGCGCAGCGACTGGGCCACGAGCGCGGAGGCCAGCCAGACGACCAGGAGTCGGGCGACCCCGAGGAGGGTCGGCGCCACTCGTTGCCAGGACGCGACGGCGAACGGCAGCGCCAGTGCGACGGCCAGCGGCGCGCCGTGGGGCCAGGTCGCCGGCGACAGCCCGGCCACGAGGGCCAGTACGGTCGCCGCGCCGATCGGCCCCTTGTGCCCCCGTGCACCGAGGGCGATGCCGAGGAAGGCCCCGAGGCCGAGCAGGATGGCGAGCACCTCGCGCTCGTCGGGGTACCGGTCGCTGCCGGGTGCGGACAACAGCCAGCCCAGACCGCTGAGCACCACGACGACGGCGAACCGGGGCCAGGGGGCGCGCACGAGGAGCGAGACCGAGGCTGCGGCGGCTGTGGCCCCCAGGAGCACCACAGCGCCGTCACGTGCCTGCAGCGGCAGCTGCAGCCACGACTGGAGGCCCCAGAAGCCGGCGGGCCACCACAGCAGGATGCCGAGCAGCAGCGCGAGCTCAGGCCAGTAGCGCCGGGCCACGCCGCGCAGCCGCCCCTGCTCGGTGGCCGCCCGTGCCTCGGCCCGATTGAGTGTGGTGCCCACCCCGCGAGACTAGCCGTTGAGCGGGTAGGTTCGGACCGCCACGGACGCACCCTTGAAGCACGCGCCCGATCCGGGTTGGCTGAGGGGGTGTTCCGCGGCCGTCGAGGTGGCCGCCTCGTCGATGCCGTCAGGAGGAGTCACCGTGTCCCAGTCAGCTGAGTCGAGGTCATTCGAACCGAGCCGGGACTTCGCGGCTCGAGCGATCGGCACGGCAGAGCTCTACGACGAGGCGGCGGCCGACCACGAGGGCTTCTGGGCCCGCCAGGCCCGCGAGCGCCTCAGCTGGGCCAAGGACTTCGACCAGACGCTGGACTGGAGCGGCGCGCCGTTCGCGAAGTGGTTCGTCGGGGGCGAGCTCAACGCGGCATACAACTGCGTGGACCGCCACGTCGAGGCGGGCAACGGCGACCGCGTCGCGATCCACTTCGAGGGCGAGGGCGGCGACACCCGCACCATCACGTATGCCGACCTCCAGCGGGACGTCGCGAGGACCGCCAATGCGTTGCAGGACTTGGGAGTTGCCAAGGGTGACCGGGTGGCGATCTATCTGCCGATGATCCCCGAGGCGGTGGCCGCGATGCTCGCGTGCGCCCGGATCGGCGCACCCCACTCGGTCGTGTTCGGCGGCTTCTCGGCCGACGCCCTGCGCACCCGCATCGCCGACGCCGAGGCCAAGGTCGTCATCACCGCCGACGGACAGTTCCGGCGCGGGAAGTCGGCGCCGCTCAAGCCCGCCGTCGACGCCGCCGTCGAGGGCGAGACGACCGTCGAGAAGGTCCTCGTCGTGCAGCGCACCAAGGACGACGTGGCGTGGGTCGAGGGCCGTGACGTCTGGTGGCACGACGTCGTCGACACCGCGAGCGACGTCCACGAGGCCGTCCCGCACGACGCCGAGCACCCGCTGTTCATCCTCTACACCTCCGGCACGACCGGGAAGCCGAAGGGCATCTTCCACACCACCGGCGGCTACCTCACCCAGGCGGCCTACACGAACGCCGTGGTGCACGACCTCCACCCGGAGTCCGACGTCTACTGGTGCACCGCCGACATCGGTTGGGTCACCGGCCACTCCTACATCGTCTACGGGCCGCTGGCCAACGGCGCGACCCAGGTGATCTACGAGGGCACGCCCGACACCCCGCACCAGGGTCGCTGGTGGGAGATCGCCCAGAAGTACGGCGTGACGATCCTCTACACCGCCCCCACGGCGATCCGCACGTTCATGAAGTGGGGCGACGACATCCCGGCGAAGTTCGACCTGTCGTCGCTGCGGGTGCTCGGCTCGGTGGGCGAGCCCATCAACCCCGAGGCGTGGCTCTGGTACCGCAAGAACATCGGCGGCGACCGGTGCCCGATCGTCGACACCTGGTGGCAGACCGAGACCGGCGCCATCATGATCAGCCCGCTGCCCGGAGTCACGGACCTCGAGCCCGGCTCGGCCCAGCGTCCCGTCCCCGGCATCAGCGCCGAGATCCTCGACGACGAGGGCAAGCCGCTGCACGACCCCGAGGCGGTCGGCTACCTCGTGCTGACCAAGCCCTGGCCGGCCATGCTGCGTGGCATCTGGGGCGACCCCGAGCGCTACCGCGAGACGTACTGGTCCCGGTTCGGCCCGGAGTACTACTTCGCCGGGGACGGCGCCAAGTACGACGCCAAGGGAAACATCTGGCTGCTCGGCCGGGTCGACGACGTCATGAACGTCTCAGGTCACCGGCTGTCCACGGCCGAGATCGAGTCGGCCCTCGTGTCGCACCCGTCCGTGGCCGAGGCCGCGGTCGTGGGTGCCACCGACGAGACGACGGGTCAGGCCGTCTGTGCCTTCGTCATCCTGCGTGGCGGCGCCGAGAACCACGGTGACGACACGGTGCAGGAGCTGCGCAACCACGTGGCCAAGGAGATCGGCCCGATCGCCAAGCCCCGCCAGATCCTCATCGTCGCCGAGCTGCCCAAGACCCGCTCCGGCAAGATCATGCGACGACTGCTGCGCGACGTGGCCGAGAACCGCGAGGTCGGCGACGTCACGACGCTGGCCGACTCGTCGGTGATGAACCTGATCAAGCAGGGGATGTCGGGGTCCACCGAGGACTGATCGCCGACATCGGCGTCCACTGGTCCCTGGCGAGGAGTACCTCGCGCAGCAGGTCCGGGCGGTCGGTGATGATGCCGTCGACCCCCGCGTCGAGCAGCCTGGTCATCTGGGCGGGCTCGTCGACGGTCCACACGACGACCCGAACACCGATCCGGTGCGCGCCGTCGACGAGCCGCTCGACGAAGACCGGCACCCGACCGAGGCGCAACGGCACGTGGGCGAACTCGGCGGTCGCGAGCCGGCGAGCCGGTTGCACGCCGGCGCGTACCGACCCGACGAGCGCGGTGAGCGAGCGCCAGCCGAGGGCCGTCCGCACGCCAGGGACCTGCAGGCGAACGGCTGCGAGCCATCCGTCCCATGCCCCCGCGACGCATACCCGATCGCGAAAGTCCTTGTGCTGCAACAGCTTGATCAATGGCGCAATGGCGTCGCGGTCCTTGAGGTCGACGGTGAACCGCGCGTCGGGGAATCGCTCGAGGGCCTCCACCAACGTCGGGATCGGCTCGAGACCTCCGACGCGCAGGGCGCGCACCGACTCGAGGCTATGCCGGCGCACCGGCGCCCGTACGCCGGTCACCCGGTCGAGGCGCTCGTCGTGGAAGCAGACCAGCTGCCCGTCCGAGGTGAGCCGGACGTCGGTCTCGAGGTAGCGCACGCCGAGCGCGGTCGCGAGCGAGAAGGCCGCGATGGTGTTCTCGGGCGCGAGTCCGGCACCCCCGCGGTGGGCGAGGGCGATCGGGCCGGTCTCAGCGCCATAGGCCATGACACCAAGGGTGCCCATGCGCACGGGTCGGATGGCGCGAAAACGGGCTCCCAGCCCACTGTTCACCCGATCGTCGGGCACCGTTCGGGCGACCCGGGCCGGCAGGGGCCTGAGAGACTTCGCCCATGCCCCGACTGTCCGTCGTCATCGCCAGCACCCGACCCGAGCGCATCGGCCACCACGTCGCGGCCTGGGTGCTCGAGCGGGTGCCCGCCGACTTCGAGACGACCGTGCACGACCTCCGCGAGCTCAACCTGCCGTTCCTCGACGAGCCGGGCCAACCCTCCGACGGCAACTACGCCCACGAACACACCCGTCGCTGGTCGGCGGCGATGACCGCGACCGACGCCCTCGTGCTGGTCATGCCCGAGTACAACCGCGGCTACAACGCGGCCCTCAAGAACGCCATCGACTTCCTCTACGCCGAGTGGGACGGGCTTCCCGTCGCGTGCGTCGGCTACGGCTGGCGCGGGGCCGAGTTCGCCAAGTCGGCCCTGCGCCAGACCCTCGAGCGGGTCAAGATGACCGTGGTCGACGCACCCGGGCTCGCCTTCGACAAGACCGTGTCCCAGCAGGGTGAGGTCATCGCGGGCGAAGACGTCGAGGCGCAGCTCGCGACGACGTTCGCCGACCTCCGCGAGCGCGCGCGAGCGTCGCGCAACGATTCGTGAGCCCGACCCCGCGCCGGACCCCGCGCCCGGCCACCCCCAACCGCCCGGGGCGGCCGCGGCTCTTCGCCCGCAGCAGCTGGCCGGAGGCCCAGCGCGTCACGGCCGCCTTGCGGACCGAGACCGTGGGGGGCGCCCTGCTGCTCGTGGCGGCGGTGGCCGCACTGGCGTGGGCGAACTCGCCCGCCTTCGCGGCATACGCCGACCTGCGCGACTGGAAGGTCGGCCCCGGCGCGCTCCACCTCGACCTGACCCTCGGCCAGTGGTCTGCCGACGGTCTCCTCGCGCTGTTCTTCTTCGTCGCCGGGCTGGAGCTCAAGCGCGAGCTGCTCGTCGGGGGCCTGCGCGAGCCGGCCAAGGCCGCCCTTCCCGTGGCCGCCGCGCTGTGCGGCGTCGCGCTACCCGCCCTGGTGTATGCCGCGAGCGTCACTGCACTCGGCGCGGACACCGACGCGCTGCGCGGCTGGGCCATCCCCACGGCGACCGACATCGCCTTCGCACTGGCTGTGCTGGCGGTCATCGGCACGCACCTGCCGTCCGCACTGCGCAGCTTCCTGCTCACCCTGGCGGTCGTGGACGACCTCGTCGCCATCACGATCATCGCCGTGGTCTACACGCGGACGCTCGAACCAGCGCTGCTGGCCGCGGCTCTCGTTCCGCTCGCGGTCTTCGCGTGGCTGACCCAGCGCCGAGTCACCCGTTGGTGGCTGCTCGTGCCGTTGGCCGCGGCGACTTGGGCCCTGGTCCACGCGTCCGGCGTGCACGCGACCGTGGCGGGCGTCCTGCTCGGCCTCGTCGTCCCCGTGAAGCCCCGCAGGAGGGCGGGTCCGGCGCGCGACCCGGCGACCCGGCTCGACGTGGCCGAGCGTCTAGAGCACCGGCTGCGCCCGCTGTCCGCCGGGCTGGCCGTGCCCGTGTTCGCGTTCTTCGCGGCCGGGGTCCGGGTCGTGGGTGGTGGGTTTCGCGACAGCGTGGCGGACCACGCAGCGGTGGCGGTGGTCCTCGGGCTCGTCCTCGGCAAGCTCGTCGGGGTGTTCGGCGGCACCTGGCTGGTGGCCCGCTTCACCCGCGCCGAGCTCGACGACGGCCTGGCCTGGTGGGACGTCCTGGGGTTGTCGCTGCTGGCCGGCATGGGGTTCACGGTGTCCTTGCTCGTCGGCGAGCTCGCGTTCGGCTCGGCCAGCCCGCGCGACCAGCACATCAAGGTCGCGGTGCTCCTCGGATCGGTGATCTCTGCCCTGCTGGCCACAGTGGCGCTGCGCACCCGGAACCGCGTCTACCGCCGGCTCGCCCAGCTCGAGGTGCGGGACGACGACGGCGACGGCGTGCCCGACTGCTTCGATGCCTCGGATGTGCGCACCGATGAAGGCCGTTAGGGTTGGCACGCCGGCACCCACCGGACAGACGGAAGCGAGGCGAAGCCCATGAGCTCCAACCAGGAGAGCACGGAACGCACCATCGGCCAGCTGGTCGCCGATGCGACCCACGACGTCTCGACGATCATGCGCAACGAGATCGCCATGGCCAAGGCCGAGATCGCCAGTGACGCCAAGGCCGCGGGCAAGGGCGCCGCGATGTTCGGCGCCGCGGCCTTCGTCGGGCTGCTCGGCCTGATCTTCCTGTTCCACACGATCGCCAACGTCATTGCGATCTGGCTGCCCGTCTGGGCCGGCTACCTCATCACCACCGGGCTCCTCTTCCTCGTCGCGGCAGTGCTGGCGCTGGTCGGCCGCGCCAGCATGAAGGCGATGAAGGGCAAGCCCGAGCGCACCATCAAGAACGCCCAGGACACCATCACCACCCTCAAGTCCGGTTCCTGAACCACCGCGCTCAACCCACCCGAACGGCATACGGACGCCATGAGCCTTGACGCTTCGATGGCCCTCATCGACGGCCCGTGGGAGCACCGTTTCGTCGCCGCGAACGGCGCACGCTTCCACGTGGCCGAGCAAGGTGAGGGACCGGTCGTGCTGCTGCTGCACGGCTTCCCGCAGTTCTGGTGGGCCTGGCGCCATCAGCTGGCCGCGCTTGCCGCCGCCGGCTACCGCGCCTGCGCGATGGACCTGCGCGGGTACGGCGCCTCCGACAAGCCGCCTCGCGGCTACGACACGCGCACCTCGGCAACCGATGTGGCGTCCGTGCTCCGCTCGCTGGGCGGCTCCCGCGCGGTGGTCGTCGGTCATGGCTGGGGCGGCTGGATCGCCTGGAGCATGCCGACCTTGCAGCCGACGGTCACCCGGGCCATCGCGTCGCTGTCGATGCCCCACCCCCTGGTCTTCCGGAAGGCCTCCTTCACCGACCCGACCCAGCTGCGCGCCAACGCCTATCTCGGCGGGCTGCAACGACCGTTCGTGCCGGAGCGCCAGATGACCGTGCACGGCGGCTACGTACAGCGCCTGCTGCGCGAGTGGGCCTCGCCCGAGGGCATCTGGCCCTCGCCGGAGGAGGCGCGGACGTATGCCGAGGCCATGGCGCTCCCGTTCGTGGCCCACTCCGCCGCCGAGTACTACCGCTGGGTGGTGCGCAGCCAGTTCCGGCCCGACGGGTGGCGGTTCGCGGCCACCATGCGCACGCCGATCACGGTGCCCGTCCTGCAGCTGCACGGCGAACACGACCGCGTGGTGCTGCCGAGCACGGCGGCGGAGCCCGGCGCTCCCGTGGCCGGGCCGTTCGAGCGACACCTCGTGTCGGGGGCGGGCCACTTCCTGCCCGAGGAGGCCCCGGAGGCCGTCAACGCACAGCTGCTCGACTGGCTGGGCCGCCTGCCCCGCTGAGGCTCCGCTGGCTGGTCGGTCAGCCCGCGACGCAGCTGCCGGTGCTGACCGTGTTCGACGCCGAGGCAGCCGCGGCAAGGTCGGGCTGGGCCTCGGCGATGGTCAAGGCGTAGCCGGTGCGGTCGTCGTCGAGGGACTTGGCGAAGATGACGCCGACGACCCGGCCGTCAGGCGCCAGCAGCGGTCCCCCGGAGTTGCCCGGACGCACTTGGGCGTAGAGCGAGTAGACCTCACGGTTGGTGCCGGGCTGGCCGTAGATGTCGGAGCCGCGGGCGTCGACCACCTCGCGGACCCGGGCCGCGTCGAGCTGGTACGGGCCGTCGAGCGGGAACCCGGCGACGACTCCGGCATCGCCGCGCACGAGGTCGGCTCCCTGGCGCAGCGGTGCGGCCTGCAGGCCCGGCACGGCGAGCACCGCGAGGTCTCGCCGGGGGTCGAACAGGACGACCCGCCCGGTGTAGGAGCGGCCGGTGCCGTGGATGCGCAGGGTCGCGGACTTCATGCCAGCCACCACGTGAGCGTTCGTGACGACCCGCTCGGGCGCGACCACCCAGCCGCTGCCCTCCTGGCCACGGTTGCAGGCCTCGGCGACCCCCGTGATCTTGATGATGGAGTCCGCGGCGTCGCGCACGCCCTGGGACTGGGCGACAGCCGGGTCCGGGGGCGCAACAGGGGCGATGCGCTCGGCCTCGAGCCCGTCGAACACCCGCGGGAAGCCCTCGCGGTCGAGCACCTCGCGGAAGCCGGCGAAGAGCCGCGAGGTCTGCGGCGGGACGACCCCGTCGATGATGCGAAGAACGCGGGACTCACCGATGGCCTTGGCGATCGGCGCCGGGGCCCCACCGCGCAGCGCCCCGGCGATGAACCACACGAGGACCGCGGCGGACAGCACCACGGCGACCGCGCCGAGCACCGAGTCGAAGATCTGGGCAGGCTTGACCCGCAAGGTCGAGCGCACGCGCCCGCCCAGCGCCACGGCGATCGCCTGACCGGTCGAGGCGAGGATGAACACCCCGGCGATGAGGATCACGGTGCGCAACAGGGGCGAGGACTCGAGCTGGGCCCACTGGTTCATGGCCAGCGGCACGAGCCACATCGCCAGGGCACCACCGGAGAGGAATCCCGCGAGCGAGAGCACACTGACGAGCAGGCCTTGCCGGAACCCCGTGATGGCGTAGCTGATGAACAGCACGATGAGGATGTAGTCGAGGACGGTGAGTCCGAGGAACATCAGGCCCGGCCTTCCGTCGCGGTCTGGGTCAAGGCGTCCCGTCGACCCCCGGGCTGGTAGCGCACGGGCAGGGACCGTTCAACGCTACGGTCCCACGGAACGGTCAAACCGCCGAAATCGAGCACAGCCGACAGCAGTCCCGCCGTGAACCCCCACACGAACAGGCCGTCGACGTCGAACCCGGGCCCGCGGTAGCCACTGGGGTGCGTCACGGTGAACCGAGCGGCCGGGTCGAGCAGGTCGGCCAGCGGCGCGCGCACGGCCCGGTGCACCTCGCCCGGGTCGACCCGGTCGACCGACCCGGGCTGAGCCCACCAGCCCAGCACCGGCGTCACGACGAACTTGCGGGGGGCGAGGTAGATGGCCGGTAGCTCGCCCACGACGTCGATCGTGGCCGGGTCGATGCCGACCTCCTCCTGGGTCTCGCGCAGCGCGGCGGCGGCATCGGAGGCGTCGGACGGCTCGCGTTTGCCACCGGGGAACGAGATGTCACCGGGCTGGGTGCGCAACGTGTGGGCCCGCTCGGTCAGGACGACGTCCTCGCCGCCCCGCGGGGCCGGCCCGAACAGGATGAGCACGCTGGAGCGTCGTCCGCCCTCAGGCGGCGGCGCGAACCGGGCGAAGAAGCCCTCGTCGGCCTGCTCCACCCCGGCCAGGGCGCGGTCGAGCCAGGCGGGACGGGGCACCGCTGGACCCATGGAGGCGGAGAGCTCGGCCGTCACAGCGGACCAGGCCCCACGGCATACGGGAAGGGGGCGCTCGAGGCGGCGGGGGCGAGCTCGAACTTGAGCAGCTTCGCCGCCGCGTCGGGGTCGGTCTCGCCCACGCCGTAGGACGGGCAGAGCCGCGCCACCGGGCAGGCGCCGCAGGCGGGCTTGCGGGCGTGGCAGGTGCGCCGGCCGTGGAAGATCACGACGTGGGACAGCATCGTCCAGTCCTTGCGGGGGAAGAGCCCCCCGACGGCCTCCTCGACCTTGACCGGGTCGTCCTCGTCGGTCCACCCGAACCGGCGCACCAGTCGCCCGAAGTGGGTGTCGACGGTGATGCCCGGGATGTCGAAGGCGTTGCCCAGGACGACGTTCGCGGTCTTGCGACCGACACCGGGGAGCGTGACGAGGTCCTTGAGCCGAGGCGGCACCTCGCCCCCGAACCGCTCGACGAGCTCGGCACCGAGCCGCATGACCGAGTTGGTCTTGGCGCGGAAGAAGCCGGTGGGCTTGAGCAGCGTCTCGAGGGCCTCACGGTCGGCGCCAGCCAGGGCCGCAGCGTCGGGGTAGCGGGCAAACAGCGCCGGGGTGACCTTGTTGACCATGACGTCGGTGGTCTGGGCCGACAGGATCGTCGCGACGAGGAGCTGGAGCGGATTCTCGAAGTCGAGCTCGCAGTGGGCGTACGGATAGCGGTCGTGCAGGGCGCGATACATGCGCCGCGCGCGCCTCGTCAGGGCGACGGGCGACTCCCGGGCGAGGTCAGCGGGGGCGACTCCAGACACCCGCACAGACTACGGGGCGAAGCGGACAACCGACGTGGCACACTGTCGCCCGTGGATCACGACGTGGTGAAGAAGGCCCCGCTTGTTCGCTGCCCTCGATGACGAGGCTGCGACGACACTCCTGGGGTCCATGACGCAGACCCGGCTCGAGCGCGGCGACGTGCTTGTTCCACGAGGGAGACCAGGGTGATCGGCTCTACGTCATCCGTGAGGGCAAGATCAAGCTCGGTCGCCGCTCCAGCGACGGCCGCGAGAACCTCGTGGCCATCCTCGGCCCCGGCGAGATGTTCGGCGAGCTGAGCCTGTTCGATCCCGGCCCGCGCACGATGACCGCGACGGCCGTGGCCGAGACCCAGTTGCTCGGGGTCGGCAACGAGGACCTCAACACCCTGCTCAACGGTCGCCCCGGCGTGGCCAAGGTGCTGCTGGCCGCGCTCGCCCAGCGCCTGCGCCGCACCAACGAGAACCTCGCCGACCTCGTCTTCACCGACGTGCCCGGCCGGGTCGCCAAGGCGCTGCTCGACCTCTCGGCGCGGTTCGGCCGGCCGGTCGAGGACGGCGTGATGGTCGCGCACGACCTCACCCAGGAGGAGCTGGCCCAGCTGGTCGGCGCCTCCCGCGAGACGGTCAACAAGGCCCTGGCCGACTTCGCGACCCGCGGCTGGCTGCGGCTCGAAGCCCGGGCCGTGCTGCTGCTCGACGTCGAGCGGCTCAAGCGCCGCGCCCGCTGACCCCGGCCGCTCAGAAACGGCCGCTCAGGAACGGCCGCGCAGGTAGTCCAACTGCGCCGCCACGGACAAGGCTGCCGCCGGCCAGACCTCACGGGGCACGTCGGCATACACCCGCTCCACCACCTGCTGGACCCCTGAGGCGCCGTCGGCGACCGCCTGCCGGACCTGCTCGAGCCGCTCGGCCCGGTGCGTGCGGTAGAACGCGACCATCGCTGCGGCGTCCGGCACCACCGGCCCGTGGCCGGGCAGGATCGCCGTCACCTCACCGTCGCCCGTGAGGTGTGCGATCCGCTCGAGGCTCTCGAGGTATGCCGCGAGCTCGCCATCGGGGTGGGCGACCACCGTGGTGCCGCGGCCGAGCACCGTGTCGCCGGTGAGCAGGGCGTGGTCGGCGGGCAGGGCGAACGACACCGAGTCGGAGGTGTGCCCGGGTGTGGCGACCACCCGCAGCTCGAGACCCCCCACGCGCAGCTCGGTGCCGTCGGCGAGGTCGTCGTGGCCACGACCGACGGCGCGGGTGGGCGCCCCACTCAGCTCGCCGAAGCGACCCGCCCCCTCGGCGTGGTCGGCGTGCCCGTGGGTGAGCAGGGTCTGCACGACGCGCGCTCCCCTGCCCTCGACCGCCGCGACGACGGCCCGCAGGTGGGCCTCGTCGAGGGGCCCGGGGTCGATGACCAACGCCTCGGTGGCACCGGGCTCGAGCAGCACCCAGGTGTTCGTGCCGTCGAGCGTCATCGGGCCCGGGTTGGGGCACAGGATGCACAGCGCTCGCGGCGAGACCTGGCCGCCCTGCCAGTCACCGACAGCGGCTGACGGCTCGGGCGGACGGGTGGCGGTCATGGCGGCGTGCCTCAGCGCGGCAGCCGGGCGCGCAGGACCACGCCCTGCGGCGTCTGGACGAGCTCGGGCTGGACGGGCGCGATCGGTGGTTGCTCGGCGATGAAGGTGGCAGCCGACGCGGCCGAGGCCACCTCCTCGACGCTGACGATGGTGGGCGGCAGCATCAGCGCCTCACCAGCCCGCCACGAGGCCAGCAGGTCGGCGGGCCGCACCCAGTCGGCCAGGTCGGCCTCGGTGGTCAGGTCGTCGGCGCGCTGGCCGTGCGGGACCGCCGCGGCGAAGAACCGGGTGTCGTAGCGGCGCCCCTCGAACGTCGGGGTGATCCAGTGGGAGCGGTAGCCGAGCAGGTCGGAGCGCAGCACCAGCTCGTGCTCGGTCAGCACCTCGGACAGGGACGCCTCACGCGCCAGCAGCCGGCGCCGCTGCTCCTGCCAGTGGTCTCCGCTGACGTCGGCGATGACCTTGTCGGCGGTCGGCCCCGCGAGGAGCACGCCGCTTTCCTCGAAGACCTCGCGGACCGCCGCCGCGACGAGCTCACGCGCGGTCGACTCGGCCACCTCGAGCCGGGAGGCCCAGTCGGCCGGGGACGGCCCCGCCCACGGCAGGGAGGTGTCGGCGTCACGGGCATCCACACCGCCGCCGGGGAACACCATCATCCGCGGCGCGAATGCCATGGTCGCCACCCGGCGCAGCATGAAGACCTCGACCCCCGCGGGGCCGTCACGCACGAACATCACCGTGGCAGCGGGCTTCGGGACCACCCCGCTCCCAGGGTCTGGCGAAGCGAGCCACGCGCCGGCGCGCTCGCGCAGCGCCGGCGCGTCGCCCAGGGGGAAGTCGCGGATCACCCGGTCAGGCGCTCACTCGTCGGCGAGCGCGACGACGATCTCGACCTCGACGGGGGCGTCCATGGGCAGCACCGCGACCCCGACGGCCGAACGGGCGTGGATGCCGGCGTCGCCGAAGGCCTTGCCGAGCAGCTCGCTCGCCCCGTTGATGACGGCCGGCTGGCCGGTGAACGACGGGTCCGAGGCGACGAAGCCCACGACCTTGACGACCTGGGCGACCTTGTCGAGGTCACCGATGATGGACTTCACGGCCGCGATGGCGTTGAGCGCGCAGACCTCCGCGAGCTTGGCGGCATCCTCGGCCGGGACCAGGCCATGGCCGTCGCCGACCTTGCCGGTCTGGACGAGGGCACCGGCGACCATGGGGAGCTGGCCGGAGGTGTAGATGCGGCGCCCGTCCTGGATCGCGGGGACATAGGCGGCCACCGGCTTGGCGACGTCGGGGACGGTCAGGCCGAGCTCTGCAAGGCGGTCTTCAACGGCGGACATCAGGCCTTCTCTCGCTTCAGGTAGGCGACCAGTCCGGAGCCATCGGGCCCGGTCAGGACTTGCACGAGCTCCCAGCCGTCCTCTCCCCACTGGTCGAGGATCTGCTTGGTGGCGTGGACGATGAGAGGCACGGTGGCGTACTCGAACTTGCGCATGCGTGCAGCCTAGCCATGGCTGGCAGGATGACCACATGGCCTATGGCGCGGACCGCGATCCCATCGCCGTGCTCGACGAGCGGGCAGCGGACCCGACGCGCACCATCTCCTACGGCCCGGACGCGGCGCAGGTCTACGACGTCCGGATGCCCCGCCGGGTGACCCGCGGGCTGACGGTGGTGGTGGTCCATGGCGGGTTCTGGCGCCCGGAGTACGACCGCGGCCACGCCAGCCGCCAGGCGCAGGCCTTCGCGGATGCCGGCTTCCCCACCGCGGTCGTCGAGTACCGCCGCGCCGCCATGCCCGGCGGCGGGTGGCCCGGCACCGCGCAGGACGTCGCCGCGGCGATCACGGCGATCCGGCAGGACCCGGCCTTCGCCCAGCCCACCGCGCATCCGCTTGTCCTCGTCGGGCACTCCGCAGGCGGCCAGCTGGTGGCCTGGGCGGCGGCGCAGCCGTGGGCGCACGGCCTGCGCGGCGTCGTCAGCCTCGCGGGCGTCCTCGACCTCGCCCACGGACAGGCGACCGGGGTCGGTGGTGGGGCGATCGAGGCGTTCCTCGGCGGGTCACCGGCCCAGGTACCCGACTCCTATGCCGCGGCCGACCCGGTGCGCCTGCTCGCCGGCATACCGGTGGTCGTGCTGCACGCGCGGGACGACGAGGAGGTGCCGTTCGAGCTGAGCGAGCGGTATGCCGCGGCCCACCACGGCCCCGGCGTGCGCTTCACCCCGGCTGACACCGGTGGCCACTACGGGTGGATCGACCCCGAGAACGCGGCGTTCGAGCAGGTCCTGGCAGCGGTGGACCTGCTCGCCTCCTAGGCTGGGCCGCATGCCCGAGGCGACCACGGACGACCACCAGCGGCTGGCCAAGGTCCGGCTGCACGTCGTCACCGGCAAGGGCGGCACCGGGAAGACGACCGTCGCAGCGGCTCTGGCGCTGGCGCTCACGAGGCAGGGCAAGCGGGTGCTGCTCGCCGAGGTGGAGGGCCGCCAGGGCATCTCCCAGACCTTCGACGTCGCGCCACTCGGCCATACCGAGACCCGGATCCTCCACGACCGCACCGGCGGCGAGCTGTGGGGCCTGTCCGTCGACGCCAAGGAGTCCTTGCTCGAGTACCTCCAGAAGTTCTACAAGCTCGGCCGGGCCGGGTCGGTCCTCGAGCGGTTCGGGGCCATCGACTTCGCGACGACCATCGCGCCGGGCGTCCGTGACGTCCTGCTCATCGGCAAGGTCTACGAGGCTGCCGGTCGCCGCACCGGTCGCAGCGGCGGGCCCGCCTACGACACGGTCATCCTCGACGCACCGCCGACCGGTCGGGTGGTGCGGTTCCTCAACGTCAACGCCGAGGTGGCCGACGTCGCCCGGATGGGTCCGATCCGGTCGCAGGCCGACTCGATCACGCGCATGCTGCGCAGCCACACCACCGCCGTCCACGTCGTCACACTCCTCGAGGAGATGCCCGTGCAGGAGACGGTCGACGCCCTCGCCGACCTGCGGGCCGCATCGCTGCCGGTCGGGGCCATCGTCGTGAACCAGCTGCGGGTCCCCCTGCTGACCGACCGCGCCCTCAAGGCTGTCGCCGCCCGGTCCACCACCAAGCTGCGAGCCGGGGTGCGCGCCGACCTGGTCGCGGCTGGGGTCAAGGCCACCGACCCGCTCGTCGCCGGGCTGCTCGCCGACGGGCGGGAGCACGCCGACCGCGTGGCCCTCGAGCGCGAGCAGGACGCCCTCCTCGTCGCCCTGGGGCGCCGCATGGTGCGGCTGCCGTTGCTCGCCGAGGGCACCGACACCGGGGGCATCGCCGTGCTCGCGGCCCAGGTCGCCGAGCAGGGGATGGTCTGATGGCCACGCCGCCCGCCCTCGACCTCGCCGCCCTGCTCACCGACCAGCGGACCCGGATCGTCGTGTGCTGCGGGGCGGGCGGGGTCGGCAAGACCACCACCGCGGCGGCCCTCGGCCTCTGGGCCGCCGAGCAGGGACGGCGGGTGGTCGTGCTCACCATCGACCCCGCACGCCGGCTCGCCCAGTCCCTCGGCCTCACCGAGCTCGACAACACCCCGCGCCCCGTCGTCGGGGTCGACCCCGCTGCTGGCGGCTCGCTCGACGCGATGATGCTCGACATGAAGCGGACCTTCGACGAGGTGGTCGAGCAGCACGCCACGCCCGACAAGGCCGCCCAGATCCTCGCCAACCCGTTCTACCAGGCGGTGTCGAGCTCGTTCGCAGGCACGCAGGAGTACATGGCCATGGAGAAGCTCGGCCAGCTCCGGGCCGAGGCCGACCGCGACGGGCGGTGGGACCTCGTCGTGGTCGACACCCCGCCCTCGCGCTCCGCCCTCGACTTCCTCGACGCACCCAGCCGGCTCGGGTCGTTCCTCGACGGGCGCTTCATCCGGCTGCTGGCCGCACCGGCCAAGGCTGGCGGGCGCGCCGGGTTCAAGGTCTTCAGCGTCGGCGTCAGCGTGGTCAGCGGCACGCTCACCAAGGTGCTGGGGGGCGAGATGCTGCGCGACGTGCGCACGTTCGTCGCCGCCCTCGACACGATGTTCGGCGGGTTCCGCGAGCGGGCCGACCAGACCTACGCGCTGCTCAAGGACTCCGAGACGGCCTTCGTCGTGGTGGCCGCCCCCGAGCGCGACGCGCTGCGCGAGGCGTCGTTCTTCGCCGGCCGGCTCGACGAGGAAGGTATGCCGCTCGCGGGCCTGGTCGTCAACCGCATCCAGCGGGTCGCCGCACCATCGCTCAGTGCGTCACGAGCGCTGGCCGCAGCCGAACAGCTCGCCGATGCGTCGAACGGCACCGGAACCGCCGCCACCACCGAGGGCCTGCTGCGGCTGCACGCGACCTTGGCCGAGACCGCCGCCCGGCAGGAGGGCTTGGTGAGCCGGTTCACCGCCGGGCACCCCGGCATACCGCTGGTGGAGGTGCCGGCCGCGGCCCAGGACATCCACGACCTCACCGGGTTGCGCGGCATCGCCGCGGCACTGACGCAGGGTTCTCGCGTCTAGAAGGATGGATGCGGGTCAGGCACTCTCGGCGGGCGACTGCGAGCGGGCCTGCGCAAAGAGGGCCGCCCACGAGCTGATGTTCGGGCGCCGCTTGAGCAGGGCGCGACGCTCGCGTTCGGTCATGCCACCCCACACGCCGAACTCGGTTCGGTTGTCGAGGGCGTCGGCCAGGCACTCAGCGATCACCGGGCACCGCTGGCAGACCACCTTGGCCGTCTGCTGGGCCGCCCCCTGGACGAACAGCGCGTCTGGATCGGACTTCGCACAGGCTCCGAGCGGGGCCCAGTCATCCATCCAGGAGCCCCCCTGTCGGGCCGGCCGGGCTGGCGCGATCGTCATCTCTGTGCCTCCAGATACTGCTGATATTGGCGCTTCACCCTGCGCCATATGTCCGTATCGACGTTGAAAACGATAGAAAATGAAGGCACATCAACGACATGGCCCATTCGTGTAGTTCTGCGATGGCCAAATGGACTAGTCACTCTGAGCCAGTAATTCGGTGGGAATGACTAGCCCGCCCCGCTCGCTGTCCCACGACCTGCCCCACGACCCGCCCCGCCCCGCGCAGACGTCCCGACCCAACTTCGGCAGTTACCCTGTCGTCATGCATGGACGTGTCACCAACCTCGGCAACGTCGTCAGCCTGCTCGGAGCCTTCGTCGCCACGTCGATGGTCATGGGTCTGCTCGCGGCCGGTCTGCTGATCCCAGCAGTGGGCGCCACCGGCAGCGCGGCGACCTCCGGTGTCCAGATGTTCGACAACCTCCCGGGGGAGTTCACGGCCTCGCCGCTGTCGCAGCAGTCCAAGATCCTCGACGCCAAGGGCAACGTCATCGCCACGCCGCAGGAGGAGAACCGCATCATCGTCTCCCTCGACCAGGTGGCGCCGATCATGCAGAAGGCGCAGATCGCGATCGAGGACAGCCGGTTCTACGAGCACGGCGGGGTGGACCCGCGCGGCATCGCCCGAGCCCTCGTCTCCAACGCCCAGGGGTCGGGCACCCAGGGTGCGTCCACGCTGACCCAGCAGTACGTCAAGCTCACCCTCCAGGAGAACGCCCTGCGGGCGAACAACGAAGAGGCCGCCAAGGCCGCCGTCGCCCGCAGCTACACCCGCAAGCTCCAGGAGCTCAAGTACGCGGTCACCCTGGAGAAGGAGATGACCAAGAACCAGATCCTGCAGGGCTACCTCAACCTCGCGTACTACGGCGACCTGGCGTACGGCATCGAGGCCGCCTCGCAGCACTACTTCAGCACCAGCGCCAAGAAGCTCACGCTCCCCCAGGCGGCCCTGCTCGCCGGTCTCGTCCAGAACCCGGGCACGACCGACCCGGTGCACTTCCCGGCGAAGGCCCAGGCCCGCCGCGACGTCGTGCTTGACCGCATGCACACCCTCGGCATCATCAACGACAAGGACTGGACGGCCGCCAAGGCCATCCCCGTCAAGAAGATGCTCAAGGTCAAGCAGCCGCTGAGCAACTGCGCCGCGTCCAGCCAGCCTTACTTCTGCAGCTACGTGCTGGCTTACCTCAAGAAGATGCCCGAGCTCGGCAAGTCCGTGCCCGAGCGCATCAAGAACATCACCCAGGGCGGGCTGACGATCCAGACCACCCTCAACCCCGACATCCAGACCATGGCCGCCCACCAGCTGTCGCAGCGCGTGCCGGTCGGCAACAAGGTGCAGATCGGCGGTGCGGCCAGCATCGTCGAGCCGGGCACCGGCAAGGTCCTGGCCATGGTGCAGAACACGACCTATGGCACCGCGAAGAACGCCGCGGCCAAGGGCGTGACGCAGGTCAACTGGAACGTCGACCGGGACTACGGCGGTGAGAACGGTTTCCAGATCGGGTCCACCGCGAAGATGTACGCCATCGTCACGGCCCTGCAGAGCGGCATACCGGTCAACGGCACGATTCCCTCGAAGTTCGCCACCCCCACCAAGCCTGCGTTCTACTCGCTCAAGGAGCAGGGCGCCTGCCCGGCGATGCAGGACTGGCCGGTCCGCAACGACGACGTCATCGGGGGCAAGCCGCTTCCGTTCGCCACCGCCGTGGCCAAGTCGGTCAACACGGCCTTCGCCTCCCTCGTGTTCAAGCTCGGCACCCCGAACGTCCTCAACACCATGAAGAAGCTGCACCTGCACCAGGGCAGCGGTTCGGCGCCGCCGTGCCTGCCCGCTGCGGTCACCCTCGGCGCGACGGACACGACGCCGCTGACCCTGGCGAGCTCCTACGCGACGATCGCCGCCAACGGCAAGTACTGCCCCCCGGACCCGATCCTGTCGATCACCACCAACGACAAGAAGCCGCTGACGCTGCGGGCCAACCCCTGCGCGCAGGTCATCGACCCCGACATCGCCAAGGGCACGACCCAGCTGCTGACCCACGTGATCACCGAGGGCACCGCCAAGGGTGACGGCCTGTCCGGCGGGCGCCCGTCCGCCGGCAAGACCGGTACCACCAGCGACCACGTCGAGTCGTGGTTCGTCGGCTACACCCCTCAGCTGGCGACGGCGGTGTGGGTCGGCACGCCCTACAGCGAGCGGCCGATGCAGCGGATCAACCTCGCCGGGCAGTACTACCCCGAGGTCTTCGGCGCCACGATCGCAGCGCCGGTGTGGCAGGCGATCATGAACGGTGCGTCCCAGGGCTTGGCCATCCGCCAGTTCGACCAGCCGAGCGACAGGCTGCTCAACGGCGACCTCCTGGCCGTGCCCTATGTCAGCGGCATGACCATCGACCAGGCCAGCGCGGTGCTGCGTGGCGCCGGCTTCTCGGTGCAGGTCAGCGGCCAGACCAACAGCACCCTGCCAAGGGGTGTGGTGGTCTTCACGACGCCGAGCGGCACCGCGGTGCGGGGCACGACCATCGGGCTGGTCCTCTCGACCGGCAGCGTCCCGCCACCGCCACCGGCGCCGACACCGACCACGTCCGCGCCGACCCCGCCGACCCCGACACCCAAGCCATCGAAGAAGCACTGACCCAGGCGGTCGATGGCCTGCTGAGCACTACTGAGCCGGGCTCGGCAGTGCTCAGCCCTGGGGCAGCGCAGCCCTGACGGCCGCCGCGACACGGCCACCGTCGGCGCGCCCAGCGACCGCGCCCTGGGCCGCCTTCATGACCTGGCCCATCTGGGCCATGCCGGTGGCGCCGGTCGAAGCCACGGCCTCGGCGGCGATGGTCGCGAGCTCGTCGTCCGAGAGCTGGGCGGGCAGGTAGGCCTCGAGGATCGCGAGCTCGGCCTCCTCCGTGGCGGCCAGCTCGGGGCGCCCCGCGTCGGTGTATGCCGTCGCGGCCTCCTTGCGCTTCTTGGCCTCCTTGGCGAGGACCTTGAGCACGTCGTCGTCGGTGAGCTCGCGGGACTCCTTGCCTGCCACCTCTTCGGTGGTGATGGCGGTGAGCACCATCCGCAGGGTGCCGGCCCGCAGCTGGTCCCGAGCGCGCATCGCTGTGGTGAGGTCGCTCTGGACGGTGGCCTTCAGGCTCTGGTCGCTCATGGAGGCATCCTCTCAGGCGCCCGCAACCCCGATTTGCGAGGATGGCGGCGATGAACACTGCCCTGAGGTCTCTGGCCGGCGTCGCGGCGCTCGGTGTGGCCGGCGTCGGGTACGCCGGCCTCGTCGAGCGGAACGCCTTCGCGCTGCGCCGTTTCACCGTGCCCGTTCTCCCGGCCGGGTCGCGCCCGCTGCGGGTGCTGCAGATCTCGGACCTGCACCTCGTACCGCGCCAGTCCCGCAAGGTCGAATGGGTCCGCGGCCTCGCCGCGCTCGAGCCCGACCTGGTCGTCAACACCGGCGACAACCTCTCGCACGTCGACGCCGTGCCCGGGGCCCTGCGCGCGATGGAGCCCCTGCTCGACTTCCCCGGCGTGTTCGTCATGGGGTCCAACGACGTGTTCGGCCCCACCCCGAAGAACCCGGCCCGCTACCTCACCCGCCGCCACGCCGATGCGCCTCCCGGCCGGGTGCTGCTGCCGGTCGAAGACCTGCGCGCGGGCATGCGGGCGGGCGGCTGGACCGACCTCGACAACGCCCGCACGGTGCTGGACGTGGGCGGCCTGCCGGTGGAGCTGGTCGGCACCGACGACGCCCACATCAACCGCGACCGGTATGCCGCGGTGGCCGCTGCCGCCTCCCCCTCCGCCGCGCTGACCGTGGGGGTGACCCACGCGCCGTACCAACGGGTCCTCGACCCGATGGCGGCGGACGGGGCGCGCCTGCTGATCGCTGGGCACACCCACGGCGGCCAGCTGGCGCTGCCGATCTACGGCGCCCTCGTCACCAACTGCGACCTGCCGACCAACCGGGCCAAGGGGCTCTCCCGCTGGTGGCCGGGCGCCGGTCCGAACCCATCGGCCCCGGCGCCGCCGGACGCAGCGTGGCTCCACGTCTCGGCCGGGCTCGGCACCTCGCCCTACGCTCCGGTGCGGTTCGCCTGCCGCCCGGAGGCCACCCTGCTGACCCTGGTGGGCGCCGGTCGCTGACCCTAGTGACCGCGGGGCTGGCCGCCGCGGCATACCGATTGGGAGCGGCGACGAGAGGTGGGCTATCCTTCACTGTCGCTGCCCGAGTCGGATTGACGCGGGTGGCGATTGCCACGGGGTGTGGCGCAGCTTGGTAGCGCGCTTCGTTCGGGACGAAGAGGCCGCAGGTTCAAATCCTGTCACCCCGACCACCACGTTTCCGCAGGTCAGAGTAATGATGGTTGCCACGGCGGCTCCATCGCCGAGAGCGAGAATCGCGGCGCGCGAGCCCGTTACGAGCTTCCACTCATCTGCCGCTGAGCGGACGTGTGGGCGACTATGGCCTTGCAGGGGGTGCATGACCCTGGCGTGGTAGCCCTAGGAACGAACGAACCTCAGGCAGACCGACTCAGCCGTCCCCTCATTGCCGTTGCGATCGGTTCAGATTCCGAGCGCGGAGTCGGGTGAACACGTAGCTGAGGACCGCGCCGACGAAGAGCCCTTGCAGAGTGGATATCGCCGTTACCACGACGATTCCGTTCGACGCGGCAACAAGTAGCGGGTAGAAGAGGACCGTGGAGGGCGCTCGCGCGATGTACCACACCGCGACCACTCAGCCCACGTCGTTGACGGCCGCCAGGAAATGTGTGCACGTCCAAGTGAATGCCCAGCCAAGTGCGATCCCGAACCCCGTCAACATTTGGCGCTTAGTAGCGTCCGCGCCTCTGAAGCGAACCTCACCCCCGTTCGCCATGGGGGTGGGTATGCCCCTCTGGACTCCGCTCATGTAGCCGCGTTCCGATAGGTCGCAGACTCCGTGTGCAGCATGGCCAGCAGTGGACCGCCGAGACATTGGCGGGACGGACAAGCCCGTCACGAAGGCTCGTGAGGACTTCCTAACTGGCTCAAGCGCGGCTCGGCGGCGAACCGCACGGCCGCGATGGGGCCTCCTCCCTGCGCGCGCCTCGCGCCCCACCCCCACCCCACGCCGAGACACGCCAAAGGCGCCCACCGATAGCAGACGCCCCGACTCATCTCGGCTCTACGCGATCATGACCGCATGAGCCCTCGTCTTGGAGCCAGGCCGTACACGGTAGCCACATCAGCCGCCAGCAGCGCCGTTGCCGCCGTCTGCCGGGGAGCCTTGGTCGCACTCCGCCCTACGCTCGACATGGTCTGCATCGAACTTGACGGCGCCTATCCGTGGCCCGACGAGGGCACCCGCAAGGCTGTGACTGGCCCACGGGCACGGCCAAAGCGCTGGAGCTTCACTCGCCAGCGGCCGCACGGCACAGATGACATCGCCGCCGACCTGTGGGCATCCGACGACGACCAGTTTGCCGCGGCCCTGACCACTGCGTCGGACACCGCCTTCGCCCTGGCCATCGCCACCAGTGGCCACACGCCGTACTACGTCAACAAGGTCGACGGAGTGCGACGCTTTGAGCTGACCGATGACGAGTTCACTGTCGCGGTGGAGTACATCAGCAGCGCGGGCCAAGACCCGGCATACCTGATCCCATTCAGCTGACCCTCCGAAGTCACCCTTCTGCCTCCGACCCCGAGCCCGCGTGAGCCCGCAGACCCGTGCGAGCCCTTCGGCGCCTCCTGGAGGCTCCATGTCGGCCCCACCTGACCCGGGCAGGTGAAGATCCGACGGTTGACCGCGACGCTCCTGCCACCTGCTTTCGCTCGGCGTTCTAGGCTCGTGCCCGTGACCGAGGTGGATCCTGAGGACGACGCGATCCAACGGTTCGTGGTGCGCCACTTCCGGTACGACTCCGCACGCCGGGAGCGTCGGCACGTGGTCGTCGCCGCCTACGACAACGAGCCGGAGTTCATGGCTCGGATCGAGCAAGAGCAGCTCCAGCTCGACCGGCGCCGGGCGAGCGGAACACCGGTCGATCCCAGCGAGCACGTGACCGGCGTGGTCCATGACCCGGGCCATTCACGACTCGCCGCGAACGGCCGCCTGGTCAAGCGCGCCTTTCGCCATGGCGTGGGTGCTGGCCCGTGGCTGGACGACGTCGAGCTTCCGCGCAACATGGGGGTGATGCGTCCAAGTGATCCTCCAGACCCGCATCACGTGCCTGCCGTGAAGCGAGCCCTGCAGACGCTCCGCCGCGTGTGGGCCGCCCGCAGCTGAGGGTCGTACCTGAGGCAGGGCGGCTGGACTTTCATCTTCGCCGGCATCGCGTGGCGCAGCGTCATGGAGGCGGCTCCTGACCCGCCCATGCGCGCACCGGATCGCCTTGTCCTGCAACGAACCCGGCAGCGTTGATCTCCCCGAATCGGGGCCAGTTGGCCCCGATTCGGGGAGACGCGGGCAGTCGACAGCTCCTCAGAGCTTGTTCTGCCGGTCCAACGCGACGGCACTGAAGGCCCCCACGAGGACCGTGGCAGTCCCGTCGGCGTTCACGTGCACCGGTGTCGCGCCGTTGGTGCACTGGCCACCGGCCGCCTTGCTGATCGTGACGTCGCAGTAGCTGCCCTGCGCGAGCCCGGTCTGCACGGTGACGGTCTGCGCAGCCGCGCCGTTGTTGAACGCCGCCCACCCGCGGTGGCCCTTGCTGAAGGCGATGACGTTGTCGCCGTCGGTCCAGAAGTTCGACCGGGCCGCGGTGCCGACGTCGTTGTGCCAGCCCACCATCCCGAGGATCCCCGGGTTGCGGTGGGTGCACGTCCACTGCCCGTTGCTGCAGTCGGCGTCGGCGATGATGCCGTTCGCGTCAGACGGCGGCGAGTCGTCGGCGGTGTTCCAGTTGAACCCGGAGAACACCTGCGGGTGACCGTAGCCGTCGGCGAGCAGCCACTCGTTGGCGAGGAGGTAGCGAGCGCCGTCCTTGTAGTTCAGCGCGTCGCCGTTGCGCTCGGTGTCGTGGTTGGTCACGAACGAGAGCGTCTTGGCGCTCGGCGTGAGGCCGGAGCCGGCACCGAAGACCTCGAGCGTCGCGAGGCTGCCGACGTGGTCCTTCTGGTAGCTCTTGAACGCGTCGCGGATCTGCTTCACGTCGTCGAGTCCGAGGACGTTGCCGCTCGTGGTGAACGCCTGCGGCGAGAGTATGCCGGGGGCGCCGCCGAAGACCTCGAGGGCCCAATACGGCTTCACGTGGTCCTTGGTCCGGTGCAGCAGCGCGTAGATGGCGTCCAGGTCGGACTGGCCGACGTGCTTGGCCGCATCCACCCGGAACCCGGAGACGCCATAGCCGATCAGCGTGTTGAGGTAGTCGGCCAGGGTGTTCTGGACCTGCGGGCTGGAGGTGTCGAGGTCGGCCAGGCCCAGCAGCTCGCACTTGAACACCTGGTGCTTGTTGTTGAAGTCGTCGATCCCGCCCGTGGCCGTCGGGCACTGGTCCGGCCCGGTCCCCTGGTGGTGGAAGTTGCTCGCGTCATAGACGCCCGGGTAGCTGAAGTGCGTGTAGGTCCGGCCGCCATACGAGGTGCTGCCCTGCCCCGTCATGTGGTTGATCACCGCGTCGACGTAGACGCGCACCCCCGCCGCCCGACACGCGCTCACCATGGCCTTGAACTGCGCCTCCGAGCCCATCCGGCTCGTCAAGGCATAGTCGACCGGCTGGTAGACCTCCCACCACGGATGCAGGACCGTGGCGCTCCCGTCGCCGAGGGAGGTCCGCTTCAGCGAATCCTGGGGCGGCGCGACCTGCACGCCCTTGAAGCCGGCCGGGCCGAGGACGTTCGTGCACTCCGCGCCCACCGAGTTCCAGTTCCACTCGAACAGGTTGACCGTGACGCCCGGCACGTCAGTGCGAGCGCTGTGCTCCCGCGGGGTGCCACCCGAGGCCGACCCCGTGATGGCGAAGCCCGCAGCCAGTACCGTTGCCGCCGCCAACGCCGTATGCCGCGCCGCACCCCGGTGAAGGCGGCGCGCAAGACTTGTGTACATCAGCACTCCTTTGTGCTCGACAAGGAACGCTGAGCGACAGCGCCCCGTCGTTCATCGTGACGCAGATCACATCCCGTCGCCACCGCGCCGCAAGCCCCGGCTGGTGCCGAACGGGTGCATTTCCCCTCAATTGCGTCAGGCCATCGAATCCGCTCACGCCAGTAGAGGACGATGGCGACATGACCTCCACACGCGACAATGCCGAAAGGGCGGACATCTTCACGCGGCTCGCCTCGAAGACCTCCAAGGTGCTCGGGCACGCCTGGGTGTTCGCCGCAGCCGTGGCGGTGCTCATCGTCTGGGCGCTCACCGGTCCCCTGCTGGGCTTCTCGAACACCTGGCAGCTGATCATCAACACCGGCACGACGATCGTCACGTTCCTGATGGTGTTCATCATCCAGAACACCCAGAACCGCGACAGCGCCGCGCTCCACGTGAAGCTGGATGCCGTCATGCGCGAGCTGCAGGTGAACAACGCCAAGCTCTACGGGGCCGAAGACGAGGGCGAGAAGGAGCTGGAGGAGCAACGGCATCGCTTCGAGGAACAAGCACAAGCCGACGAGCGCTGACCCCCGGATCACCGGTGAAGGAAGGGCGGCGGATGCCACCTGCGGAGCGCTTCGAAGGGTCTCGATGGCGGCAGCTGGCCGACTGGGCCTGGCCGAGCCATCCCGCGCAGTGGCGTGACGTCCCCCGGCGGCTGCGACCCACCCTCGTCACGGTGTTCCGGCTCAGCGCGGCCGCGGTCGTCGCCTACCTGATCTCCCAGGTACTGACCCACGGCGCGCTCGACCTCACCGGCCCACTGACCGCCCTCCTGGTCGTCCAGGCGTCGGCGTTCTCGACGATCAAGATGGGCGCGGTCCGGGTGGGCGCGGTGCTGTCCGGCATCCTCGTGGCGACGCTGCTGTCGACCTGGATCGGGCTGACCTGGTGGAGCCTCGGCGCCGCGATCGCCGCATCCCTGCTGTTGGCCAAGGTGCTGCGCCTCGGCGAGCAGGCGCTCGAGACCCCGATCAGCGCCATGCTCATCCTGGGCGTCAGCAACCACGACGTCGCCGCCCAGACACGGATCCTCACCACCCTGATCGGCGCTGCCGTCGGCGTCGCGTTCAACCTCATCTACCCGCCCGCGATGCCCACGGGACCGGCGCGGCAGGCCCTGTTGCGGGTGGTCGAGGCCGCGGCAGCCCCGCTGGATGCCGCCGCCGACGCGCTCATCGACGGTCCGGTGACGCGGGCGCAGGTCGACGAGTGGATCGGTCGGGTGCGCTCGGCGAATCGCGAGGTCGCCCAGGCCACCTCGGTGATCGCCCTGCTCAAGGACAGCCGCCGCTTCAACCCGCGCGCCCTGGGGACCGTCGACGTCGAGCCCGTCCTCGCCTCGGCGCTCGACAGCCTCGAGCACTGCCTGTTGGCCATCCGCGCGCTGTTCTCCGTCCTGCTCGCAGAGGTGCCCCCGAGGAGGAACCCGACGACCCCTACGGCGGTGAGCTGCGGACGGCATTCGCCGTCGTCCTGCACGACACCGCTGACTGCCTGCGCGCGTTCGGGAGCCTGGTCATCGCCGAGGCGGAGGGACGTGAGCAAGAGACCGAGCAGGCCCTCGCCGAGAGCCTCGACATCCTCCGCGAGACCCAGGCCATTCTGACCGAGCTCATCCTGGTCGACGCCCGCGAGGACACCTCGTCGTGGCTGCTGCGCGGGTCGATCCTCGCCGCCGTGGAGCAGGTCCTGTCACGGCTCAACCTCGAGGACCGTGCCCGGATCCACCGACGCTGGCAGGAGGAGCAGCAACGTCGCCCGCTCGCCCAGCTCCCCCAGATCGTCCAGGACGTACTTCCCCACCCCGAGCGGCCCTACCCCCGCGGGCTGGAGCCGGGGCGCAGCCGGCGGCGCCGACCTGCCCCCGACGAGTGACGTCCACCCACGCGTGGGGCGCCACCCCGCGGCATACGCGAGGATGGGTGTATGCCGGACATCTCCCCTTCCCCTGGTGGGGTGCGCGTCGAGCGCGTCGTGACCACCGGGTCCCTGACCAGAGCCCATGGCGACCTCACGCTGGAGAACAACACCTGGATCATCGGCGACGACGACGAGTGCGTGATCGTCGATGCCGGGCACGACGGACGCGCCATCGTCAAGGCCATCGCGCGCGGTCGGGCCGTGAAGGCGGTGCTGGTCACGCACGGTCACTTCGACCACCTCGACGCGGTGGGCGAGGTGTGCGACGGCACCCGCGCACCGGCATACCTCCATCCGGCGGACCGCTTCTTGTGGGACGAGTACTACCCCGTGACCCCGGACGGCGACCTGGCCGACGGCGACACGTTCACGGTCGGCGATGTGGAGCTGACGGTCCTGCACACGCCGGGGCACACCCCCGGGTCGTGCTCGTTCCACGCGCCGGCGCTGGGGGCCGTCTTCACCGGCGACACGCTGTTCCCGGGCGGGCCGGGGGCGACGCGCCACGACTACAGCGACTTCACCACGATCATCGACTCGGTGCGCACCCGGTTGTTCACCCTGCCCGGCGACACGGTGGTCCTGCCCGGCCACGGTGACACCACGGTGATCGCCGAGGAGGCACCACACCTGCAGGAGTGGGTCGACCGCGGCTGGTGAGCACGCTGGTGAACGCGCCGGCTCAGAGCAGCATGCGCCCGGCGAGGACCAGCAGGACCGCCGCGGCATAGAGCAGGGCGGCGACGACGACCACCGCGACCACGACGTGGCCGATCCACCAGCGCGACGCATGGTGGGGCAGATGGACGTTCAGGTGAGTCAGATCTGTGCGCACTGCGCACCCCCTTCATCAGGACCCGGCCTGCTTCGAGGGTACGACTTCGGCGGTGGAGGTGGGGTGAAGCAGCCGCCTCGGCGCGCCGGGTCAGCCGGTGTAGCCCTCGACGGTGCGGGCGTCGCGCACCTGCGCGCCGTCGGGGTTCTCGCCGAACTCGCGGCGGGCCCGCCTCTGTCGCAGCAGGTCCCAGCACTGGTCGAGCTCCACCTCGACGTTGCGCAACCGCTGGTTCTCCTCCTCGACGCTGATCTCGCCGGCCCCCAGACGTGACCGGAGCCCGTGCTCCTCGTCGATGAGGTCCCTGATCCGTTGCTGGATGTCGATGTCGTTGGCCACGAGCCCACTATGGCACCGGGCCCTATCGCTCGCGAGGGGTCGCTGGTTTCATGGACGGGTGGCCCCACCGGGCGTCCGGAACCGGGAGCCGCTGGCCTGCGTCGTGGTCAGGGGCGGTGGGGTCGCGGGCCTGGCCGACGCGGTGCATCGCCTCGCACCACCCCTGTCCGGCCCGGCGGTCGTGCTGGCGCGCCTGTGCCAACCCACGCCGGCCAGTGCTGCCGTGGTGCACGAGGTGGTCGACCTGCTCATCGAGGCGGGATGCGTCGAGGTGTCGGTCGGGTCCGCCCTCCTGGCCTACGACCGCGACCGGGGCCACCAGTCGGTCTATGACCTCGCCCAGCTGGCCGGGCTGCGCGGGCGCACGGAGCGGGGCCGGGCCTACGACCTGGTCGACCTCGGCGCCGAACTGGTGGAGGCGCCCGTGCCGCAGACCGCAGTCCTGCACGGACGGCCCGTGTCGTCGGTGTGGACGCACACGGCCACCCGAGTGGTGGTGGGCCGCGCCGTGACCGACCTCGTCGACGGGTATGCCGGGTGCCTGGCCACCCTGCTCGGCGCCGCGCAGGAGGTGGCTGGCGCCGAAGGTGCGGACGTGGCGGTCGACCTGCTGACCCACCTGCCCCCGACCTTCGTCGTGGTCGACGCGCTCCGGCCGAGCGTCGGCGCGGACGGGGCTCGACTCCCGGACCCCGTCGACAGCGGGATCCTCGTGGTGGGCACCGACGCCCTCGTGGCCGACTCGGCGCTGGCGGCGCTCCTCGGGGTGGACCGCTCGGCGTCCCGGCTCACCCAGCGGGCCGTCGAGCGACTCGGCTCCCCCGCGGGAGTGGTCGACGGCGAGCTGTCTGCCGTCGTCGGCGCCCGCAGTGCCCATCCGCTCGCCCGCGCGACCGCTCGTCAGGTGGCCTCCGACCCGCGATGGGAGCGGATGCTCAGCGCGGCAATCGGTGGCCCGGATCCGCAGGCGGCGCCCGCCGATCCTGTGCTGGGCACGATCCGGGGGCTGCTCACGCCACTCGTGGCCGCGGCGGACGATGCGGTCGGCCAGACCGCGCTCACGGCCGTGTTGGGAGCAGCCGCAGGGCTCCAGCTCGGCACCCAGGCCTGGTCCACCGGGTACGACAAGGGTGCGGTGGAGCACCGCGAGGCGCCCCTGGGGTTCGACCCCGCGGCATACCCGGGCGGTGACTACGACACGCTCCCCGAGTTCTTCGCACCGTTCGACGCGTTGCTCGACGCGCTGCCGACCAACGCCGAGGGCATGCGCTGGCGCCTCGTCGACGCCGCCACGGTGTTCGAGATGGGCCGCGAGCTCGCCGCCGACTTCGACGAGTTCGTGGCCCGCGTCGACGTGGCCGCGGGGATCAGCCTCATGGCTGACTACCTCGGTGGCCGCCGGGTCGCGGTGCCCGGGGGCGACGATCGCGAGGGCGGTCCTGCCACCGGACGGACCCGGCAGGCCGAGCGCAACCTGTACCTGCCCCAGCCGAACTACCTCGCCTGGTGGGGTGGGCAGCCGATCGATGTCTGCAAGATTGAGCTCGTCGAGCGACAGCCGGACTGGCACCGGTTGACGTGGCGAACCATCAACAGCCCCAACGGTTCTGCAACGTATGACGACGGGAGCCTGACCTTCACCAGAGCAGGCGCCGGGCCTGACGCGCGCACCCGGGTGGTGGTGCGCGGCCGACAGCTTGTTCAGCCTGCCGCCCGCGTGGGCGGGGGTAGATCTGGCCGCGGTGCCCGAGGTCCGGAACCCGTTGCTCGAGGAGGCCTACCGGCGCTTCTTCACGACGACGTTCGACAACCTCGAGGCGTGCTTCGAGGGGCGCGAGTTCCGGATCGGACGACCGCCTGCCGACCCCACCGAACCGCTGCTGACCCATGCGGCGGATCTGCTGCTCGGACTGGCCAGGGACTGGCTCAGCGGCGACGCGCGCGGGGACCACCGGTCCGCGGGCGACCACCCGGCCGAGACCGTCGACCCGCAGGGTTTCCGGCACGTCCGGGGCTCCCGGTGAAGATCGCCGTCACCGGCGCGACCGGCCTCGTCGGGGGTCAGGTCGTCCGGGCAGCCCTGGCGGCGGGGCACGACGTCCGGGCGATCACCCGCGACGCGTCGCGCGACCAGACGCTCCGGATCGGCGCCCACCAGGTCGAGCGCGTCGCCGCGGCCCTCACCGATCGCGCCGCCCTGGCGGCTGCCGTGGCCGGATGTGACGCACTGGTGCACTGCGCGGCCGTCTACGCCTTCGGTGCCGCGCGGGCCGACGAGATGGCCCGGGTCAACGCCGACGGCACCGGCACCGTCCTCGAGGCGGCAGCCGACGCCGGGGTTGAGCGCGCTGTCGTCACCTCCTCCTCGGTGACCTGCGGGTCGAGCAGCACTCCGCGGGCACGCAGCGAGACCGACCACCTCGGCGCCGAGCCCGTTCCGGCGTACTACGCGAGCAAGGTCGCCCAGGAGGAGGTGGCCCTGGAGACCGCCGAACGCCGCGGCATACCAGTGGTCGTCGCATTGCCCACCGTGATCCTCGGCGGCCCGTTCACGCGGCTCGCCCCCAGCAACGCCATCGTGCTGCGCTACCTGCTCGACCCGACGCGGAGTACGTACGCCGGCGGGTGCAACGTCGTGGATGCTCGCGACGTCGGCGCAGGACACCTGACCCTGCTCGAGCGGGGCGTCCCCGGCGAGCGCTACCTGCTGGGCGGCGAAGACCTCTCGTGGCGCATGCTGCACAGCATCGTGGCCGACCTCGCCGGACTCCCCGGGCCGTTCGCCGAGATGCCCGCGGGCAGCGCGTGGGCTGCCTCCGCGGCCGCGGAGCTCTGGGCTCGCGTCACCGGCACGGAGCCGCTCTCGACACGCGACGAGGCCCAGACCGTGGGCCGCTACTACTGGTACACCTCGGCGAAGGCCCACCAGCTGGGGTATGCCGCGCAGCCGGCCCGCGCGGCGGTCGCCTCGTCGCTGGCGTGGCTGGCGATCAGCGCCGACCTGCCCCGCTGGGCGCGCGAGGGGCTGCGGCTGCACGCGGAGGTGCGCGCAGCGAGGCCGCTGGTGCCCGCGCCGTTGGCCGACGAGGCCTCGGCGCCCGCCCCGGTCAGGACGCGACCTCCACGGTCACGTCCAGGGTCGCTTCGTCGCCCCCGCTGACCTCGACCGTGCCGAGGTAGCGCTCTCCGGGCTGCACCAGGTCGGCGGCCAGCTCGGCGGCCAGCTCGACCTGCTCCTCGCCGCCCGCGGGGATCGTCACCTGGTCCGGGTCGACCGTCAGTGCCACGGCGATCGCCGTGCCGCCGAGGTCACGAAGCTCGCTGGGGCGCAGGACGACCCGTCGGGTGCGCGGGTGCCGGTTGGCCACGGTGACGGACGCGCGGGCTGTCTCGCCGGGTGCGGCCCGCAGGGTCACGGCAAGCCGTCGCGCACCGCCGGGCTCGCCGCTGGCGGACCCCGTCGCGCCGCCCGATGAGCCGCCCTCCGCGTCGTCTGCGGTGGGTCCCCGCCGCCGGGCCTGGTCGCGACGTCCGGCTCGGGCGCCCGCTGCCGAGGTGTCGCTGATGATCCGGGCGGCAGTCCGGCTGCCGAGGGCCATCAGCTCCCCGGCGTAGTCCAGGCCGAGCGCCCCGACCTCGCGCCAGTAGCGCGCCCCCTCACGGCTCACGGCGTCGAGGTACGCGCGCCCGGTCGTGGTGCGGTCCACGTCACCGGCGAGGGTGGCGCGACCGAGCTCCAGCGACTGCCGCGCGAAGCTGGCCTGGGCCTGCAGCGCCTGGCGCGCCAGCTCCGTGATCCGGGTCAGCGTCTCGTCGGACGCTGGGGTGTGCTCACTCATCGGGACCTCCTCCTCAGCAGCAGCAGCCGCAGTCACAGCACGCGTCGACGGGATCGCACTGCGCCGGGCTCACCACCACGGCGACGCGTTGGGGCCGGCTGCACCCCTCGAAGCGCACGTCGGCATACGCGCTCACGCAGTCCTCCACATCGACCGTGCGGCGCCCCGTGGTGGCGCGCATGTCGCCGGCCTTCCCCTGGTCGGCCTTCTGCTCGGTGCCCGGATCAGCAGGCGTCGTGGGGTCGTTTCCCTCCTTCGCCCCCCGCACCGAGATGAGCAGCCGGACGACGCGGTCCTCGCAGGGCGCCAGCACGAGCTTCTCCTCCTCGAGCACGCCGCGGATCTCCAGTCCCTGCCCGCTGCACACGTGCCAGGGGCCGACGGCGAGCGTGACCTCGCGCTCCCTGCGCCAGTGGTTGGCCAGCCGGAACGGCACGATACGTACCTCGCCGGCACGCGCGTGCACCACCACGTCGGCCTCGGGCACACAGCAGTCACACCCGTCCCCACAGCACCCGCAGGCGTGGTCGTGGTGGTCGTGGTCATGGCGGTGGTGGTCGTGGTCGTGGTGGTCGTGGTGGCCGTGCTTCCCCGGGTGTGACTGCTGCATACCGGGCACCCCCGGTACCGGTGGCAGCGCGCCGGCCCACCCCTTCGACCACTGGTCCCACGCGGTGGTGGACTGGTCGACCCACTGCTGCATCGCCTGGGCCCAGCCGTCCCGGATCGTGGCGAGGTAGTCCGGTGCTGTGGTGACTGGCTTGGTGGGTGCTGTCGTGCTCATGACGGTGACTCCGATCCGGTGCGGGGAAGGATGATGACGTCGAGGTCGGCCAGCCCGACAGGGATGCTCGCCGTATGCCGGCGGGTCGGGTCGAGGCCGGCCGGCACCTCCAGGTGCGCGGTGGTGCTCACCTGGGTTGCCGCCGCCACGACCACGGCATCGTCCAGAGCGAGGGAGACGTCGGGGCCCGGCTCGGGCCCGCCGTCGTCGGTTCGGGCCCGGGCGAGCGCCGCCACCGTGACGTCCAGGTTGCCGTCGTTGGACACGACCAGGTCGATGGCCTGTCGCCCAGCTTCGGCGAGCACCCGGCGCGGGCTCACGTGCATCGACAGGTGCGGCTCGACCCTGACCACGGCGGCACGACGGGTCCCGCCGACCTCGACCTCGGCGGCATACTCACCCGGCGGCGTTCCGGGGGCGATCGCGAACGACACGGGCACGGTCGCCGTGGCGCCTGCGGGGATCAGCGCCGCGACGCCGCCGGGGACGACCGACTCGCCCTCGCGGTGCAGGGCGGCCGCACGGACCGCCACCTGCTGGCCCGCGGTGTTCTCGACCGTGACAGTGGTGCGGAGCTGGCTCGGCGGACCGGCCACGAGCAGCACCGGGCGTTCGTCAGCCGGGGTGGCGCGACCCTTGGGGGCGGCGGCCTTGCGGCGAGCGGTGGGCATCGCCGGCTCACCGGTCGATCATGACGGGACCGTGGTGCTCGGGCCGGATGTGCGTGCTCGTGCTGCCACGCACGGTGATCGCGAACAGCTCGAGCCCGAGCACGGACCAGCACCATTGCTGCTCGTACGGCGTCGAGACCTCCGTCGCGGGTGGCGGCGCGAGCTCGAGCCGGACACAGGTGTCCACCGCGACGGGTTTGAGGTCGACGCTGGACGTCGTGTCCACGCTCGAGGTCGAGTTCACGGTGGACGTCGTCGTCACCGGCTCCAGGGTGATCGTCGCGTCACTGTGCACGGTGTTCTCGCCGGCAAGGGTCGTCGTCAGGCCCCCGGCAAGGGTCGCGGTCTCACCCCCGGCCAGGGTGAGCTTCATGTCGTCGAGCCCGGTGAGGGTCGAGGTCACCCCGGCCGTGACATCGGAGTGCAGCGGTGATCCACCGTTGATCGTCGTGTCGATCGAGTAGTCGGCCATCAGGGCGCTCCTGCGGTGTCGGGTGGGTCGGGGCTGACGAGGTACGAGTGGTGGAAGCCCAGACGCGGGTCGCCCCAGGCGGCGAGCCGGCTGTCGAACTCCTGCAGCTCAGGCATGACCACCCGGTCGCGGATCTCGAGCGAGGGGTAGTCGTAGACGGTGATGTGGTTCTGGCCCCGGTTCGCGGTGAACAGGAGGGTCTGGTCGGCCGAGAGCTGGCACGCGTAGATGCCGTCGAGCAACGCGCCCCGGCTGACCCGCAGGGACTCGGCGAAGACGTGGGAGTTGCCGACGAACCCGGCCCGCATGAACGACTCGGTGAGGGTGGTGACCGACTGGCGGGTCAGCGCCCAGCTCTCGACCGCGCCGGGGTGCTCGTCGATGAGGCGGTGCTGGCTGAGGGTGAGCAGGTCGACGAAGACCACCGTGTGGCTGCCACCGGTGCAGAAGATGAGCTCCGAGTCGGAGATCGTCACGTCGGAGTTGATGTGGGCCGGCAGGTCCCGGTCGGCCGTCCAGTGGCGCAGCACCCGCCCCTCCTCGGCGTCGATCTCGAAGGCGTACTGCCGCAGCCACGCCATGCCCCAGTGCTCCCAGTCGGTGCGATCGGCGGGGCTGACGCGGAACGAGATCGCGTAGAAGACGTCCAGCACGGGGTGGCACACGACGTGCCAGCAGGTGGTGGGCAGCTCGACGCGGCGGACGTCCCCGGTGACGGTGTCGAGGATGCCGACCTCGCGGGCCTCGCCCCGGGTCGGGTGGTCCATCCCGCCGTAGACGATGTAGCGGCCGGATGCCGTGCGCTTCATGGCGTGCGGGATCTTCAGCCCGTGCGGCGCGACCTGCTCGGCCTTGGTGAGCCGGTTGAGGTCGAACTTCCACAGGTGCTCACCGATCGAGGTGACGAACTGCGTGTCGTCGAGCCAGACCAGGTGCGTGCTGCCCTTGATGGCCGTGTCCGGCACCTCGAAGCGCAGCGTGGAGATGCGGTCGGACTCCTCGAGGGTGGCCAGGTCGTAGAAGAGCAGGTGCTGGCCCGTGTTGCCGAGGAATCCGGTGCGCCGGCTCGGGTCGACGTTCGGGGCGTGCCCGCCCGAGGCGCCCGCGAAGTAGCTGACCTTGTAGGCGTGGTCGCCGGTGGCGGGGTCGTAGCGGAAGAGGCACACGCCCGCCCTGCCCTCGAGCCCGTTGAGGCCGTTGCCGTCGAGAGCGACGTGAAAGGCGTATGGATAGCTCCGCACCGGCACCCCCGGCCTGCTCGGTCACCCCGGTGGCCCTGACGGACCCCCGCATCACACGGTACCCAAGGCCCAACAGCCCCGATAGGGCCCAAGGGCGGTCCAGTGAAGCCATTCGTGTTCATCCACAAGGCTTTTGGGCGGCTACGAGGCGATTGTCGGGTTCCCCGCTCAGTTCTTCAGCTCGGGGAACTGGTCGTCCCGGTACTCCTCCGACAGCGACCTGCCCCCGTCGAAGGCATGCTGCTCGCGGTCACGCAGCTCGACCCGCCGGATCTTGCCCGAGATCGTCTTGGGCAGCTCGAAGAACTCCAGCCGGCGCACCCGCAGGTACGGCGCCAGGTGGGAACGCGCATACGCCAGGATCGACTTCGCGGTCTCGGCATCGGGCTCCCACCCCGGGGCAAGCGCGACGTACGCCTTGGGCACGGCCAGCCGGGTCGGGTCGGGCGCGGGCACGACGGCTGCCTCGGCGACCGCCGGGTGTTCGATGAGCACGCTCTCGAGCTCGAACGGCGAGACCTTGTAGTCGCTGGCCTTGAACACGTCGTCGGTGCGCCCGATGTAGGTGATGTAGCCGTCGGCGTCGCGCTGGGCCACGTCGCCGGTGTGGTAGAAACCGCCAGCCATCGCCTCGGCCTGGCGTTCGGGGTCGCCGAGGTAGCCCGTCATGAGGTTGACCGGATGCTGCGAGAGGTCGAGCACGATCTCACCCTCGTCGCCGGGCTCGCCGGTCAGCGGGTCGACGAGCGCGACCGGCACGCCCGGCATCGGGCGCCCCATCGAGCCCGGCTTGAGCGGCTCCCCGGCGATGTTGCCGATCTGCAGGGTCGTCTCGGTCTGGCCGTAGCCGTCGCGGATCGTGAGGCCCCACGCCCGCTCGACCTGCGTGATCACCTCGGGGTTGAGCGGCTCCCCGGCGGCCAGGAGCTCGCGCAGCTCGCCGCTGCCGCCGGTGAGGTCGGCCTGGATGAGCATGCGCCAGACCGTCGGCGGCGCGCAGAAGGTCGTGACGCCGACGCGCCGGATCTGGTCGAGCAGCGCCGCCGCGTCGAAGCGCGCGTAGTTGTAGACGAAGATCGTCGCCTCGGCGATCCACGGGGCGAAGAAGCACGACCACGCGTGCTTGGCCCAGCCTGGCGAGCTGATCGCGAGGTGGACGTCGCCCGGGCGCACCCCGATCCAGTACATCGTCGACAGGTGGCCCACCGGGTAGGACACCTGGGTGTGCTCGACGAGCTTGGGCTTGCTCGTCGTCCCCGAGGTGAAGTAGACGAGCAGCGGGTCGGCGGCTGCGGTGACCGTCTCGAACGCGCGGGGCTCGACCTCGTAGGCCTCCGCGTAGCTCGCCCAGCCCGGCGCGTCACCCACACTCACCTTGAGGTAGTCGCCGGGGACCTCGACGAACTTCGCGGCATCAGCCTCGTTGGCGACGACGACCCGCGCGCCACCGCGATCGACCCGGTCGCGCAGGTCGGCCGCCCCGAGCGCGGCGGTGGTGGGCATGATGACCGCGCCCAGCTTGGCGACCGCGAGCATGGTCTCCCACAGCTCGACCTGGTTGCCCAGCATGAGCAGCACCCGGTCGCCCTTGGCCACTCCGAGCTGGGACAGCCAGACGGCGACCTTGTCGGAGCGAGTGGCCATCGCGTCGAAGGTCACCTGCCGCTGCGAGCCGTCCTCCTCGACGATCCACAGTGCGACCCGGTCATTGCCGCGGGCGATCGCATCGAACCAGTCGACCGCCCAGTTGAACCGCTCCCCCACGTCGGGCCAGCCGAACTCCGCCACCGCCCGGTCGTGCTGGCCGGCCAGCGCCACGAGGGTGTCACGCGCCTCGCGGTATGCCGTCGTGCTCGCCTGGGTGCCGGAGGTGGACGTCGTGGTCATGACCCGACCCTGCTACGCCTGACCGAGGTCGGCAAGCAGCGACGTGAACCACTCGGCAGACACGTCGAAGGCCTTGCCGCCGCGGATCCGCTCGAACTCGATCGCCCGCAGCTCGTCGCCCCGTTCCTCGTCGTGGCCCACCACCCCGGACTCGCCCCGCAGAGCCGCGTCGACGGCATACGTCGAGCACTCCCTGATGAGCGCGAGGTCGGCGTCGTTGGCTGCGGCCGACCGCGAGAAGTACCCGCTCTTCTGGACGAGCACCTTGTCGGCGCCCAGCTCGTCGGCAAACTGCTTCGCGAACCACGCGCCAGGGTTGACCTTGTCGATCTGCACGTGGCCGAACGGGTCTCGGGGCACCTCGTGACCAGCCTGCTCCATGGCGGCCACGATCTCGGCAACCCCGGCGCCCTCGGACAGGAAGATGTTCACGCCGTCGAACTCGTCCATCACCGCGCGCAGCCGCTTGGCCTCGTCGGCGATGTCGAACGGCCGCTCCGGCACGAAGACGGCGTGCACGTCCCAGTGCTTGGGTGAGTTCTCGAGCCAGCCGGCGAACTCCTGCGCCTGCACCCACTGGTGGTGGGCCACGGCTGTGGCTGCGGTCAGCCACCCGCAGTTGCGCCCCATCACCTCGTGCACGACGAGCATCCGCGGGTTGGACGAGTGCTCGGCGAGGATGTTGCGGGCGAACACCGCACCCTGCTCGGCCGCCGTCCAGGCGCCCAGTGACTGCCGGATCGGCACGACGTCGTTGTCGATGGTCTTGGGCAGGCCGACCACGGTGAGCTCGTAGCCGTGGTCACGCAGGTACGCCGCGAGGTCGGCGGCCGTGCCGTTCGTGTCGTCGCCCCCGATGGTGTGGAGCACGTCGACACCATCGCGGGTGAGCTGCTCGGCCGCCACGTGGAGCGGGTTCTGCCCCTCGCGCACCAGGCCCCGCTTGACGCAGTCCTCGACGTTGGTCAGCTTGACCCTGCTGTTGCCGATCGGGCTGCCGCCGAACCGGTGCAGCAGGTGTGCCTTGGCCCGCACCGCGTCGTCGACCTCGACCGAGTCGCCGGTGAGGAGCCCGGCATACCCGTTGCGGTAGGCGAGGATTCGCACGTCGGGGGCGGTGTCGGTGTATCGCTCGATCAGGCCAGCGACGGCCGAGGACAGGCAGGGGGCGAGGCCCCCGGCGGTCAGCATCGCGACGGTGCGCACAGTCATGGCGCCCACTCTGCCAACTCTGCCCGGCTCCGGCCAGAGCAGCTCAGCTGATCGACATCACGGCACCGGCGCGCTCCCACCGCATGACGGCCAGCAGCGCCCCGGTCGGCAGTGAGACACAGCCTGCGGTGCCGCCGCCGGTGTCGACGTGGAAGAAGATCGCCGAACCGCGTCCGGGGGTGCGCGCCTCGTTGTAGCCGATGACCTGGGCGTAGGTGTATGCCGGGGTCTTGAGCAGGTTCTCGGCCGAGGACCAGCGTCCGTTCGCTGGCTTGCGCTGGTGGGTGTTGTAGAGGCTCGAGGCACTGTCGTCCACCCAGACGTCGTTGCTGTCCACGGTGAACCACCCTTGCGGCAGACCAGGGTTCGCGTAGACCCCGAAGCCGCCGCGTAGGGGGTACGTGCCGCCCGGCGTGGTGAGGTCACCCTCGTGCTTGGACCAGCTGACCCCGTTGATCCCGACGTGGCCGTAGTAGGGCCCGAGCGCCAGGACGTAGCCCGCCGACGTGCGCCGGCACGCGCGCACCGTGGCACGCGAGCCGGACCCCCTGACGACCACGACCTGGCTCGCCGAAACGCCTGCTGGCACCGAGCACGCGAGCTGGACCGGCGCCGCCGGCTTCGGTGCGGGGGCCGGACTCGGACGCGGCTTGGGGCGCGGCAGGGGGATCAGCCGCGAGGTCGGCGTGGGGGTGTGCGTGGGCGGGCGCGTCGTCGAGGTCGTGCTGGTCGTGGGGCTGGTCGTCGTGGCGGTCGTCGTGGTGGAGGCCGACGTCGAGCTCGTGGGCGCCGACGTCGGAGCGGCTGCCGGGGCACCCCCGCAGGCGGCCAGCAGCGTCACAGTCAGCAGTCCGGCGGCATACGGCCAGCGGCGGGTGGCGCTCATCGCTCGAAGTGCTGGTAGTCGGGATGGGACCACGAGCCGCCCCAGCGCAGCCCCTGGCTGGTGAAGGCGCCGACCGCGCTGCCGCCACCGGTGAAGACGCCCGGCGCGGGTGCTCGGCGCAGGAAGTAGGTGTCGGGGTAGACCGTGCCGTTGTCGGCGACATAGGGGTTCTCGAAGTCGTTGACGTCGATCGCCGTGCCGTAGGCGTGCTTGCTGTAGACCTTGCTCGCCTCCTGGCCGCCGACGTAGCGGCAGTTGAAGGCCGAGGTGTTGTCGGCGTTCATGGCGGCGTAGTCGTTGGCGCCAGGCCCCTTGGGGTTCCTGCCCCAGCCGGAGTCCATCGGCTTCATCTGGCGGATGCGGAACTGCAGGGCGTAGAGCCGGGTGAAGGCGGCTGCGGTGGCGCCGGCGATCGAGGCGTTGACCACGACGCCGCCCCGTGAACGCACACCGTCGAACCCCCAGAAGTTCACCCGGACATACCGCAGCTGCGAACGGCCGACCGGGCACCCGGCGGTCCACGAGTAGCCCACCATGCGGTTCCAGAGGGCGTCGGGCACCGGCGCGACCGACGCGTTCGCGCCGCTACCCACCGCGGGCTCGTTGCGCGGGAAGCGCACCGTGGGTTCGGCGCCGGCTCGGGGCACCGGTGAGAGCGCCGCGGCGGCTGGTGGCGGGGGCTGCGTCGCGGCGGTATGCCGCGTGGGGGCGGTCGTCATGCGGGTCCTAGGCGTGGTGCTGGGCCGCGCAGAGGTGGTGGCGCTGGGTGCCGTGCTGCTGCTCGTGCTGCTGGACGTGGCGGTGGACGCGGTGGCGCTCGGCGTCAGGGTGGCCTTGGCGGGTCCGCCGACCGGCGATGCACCGCCGCCGCAGCCGGAGGCGACGAGGACGGCGAGAAGGGGCACGGCATACGCACGACGAACACTCATGGGGGCACCACTGTGCCCACAATCCGGCCCGATCTCCAAGTTCGCGCCCTGATGGTGGACGTCGCGCTGGGCCGACGTCAGCTGCAGGGGCGGGCGACCGTCGGCACGATCGGCTTGGGCCGCGCGGGCAGCGGTGGGACGTTCGCGAGGTCGGCGAGGCCGGTGTAGGCGTTGCCGATCACGAGGTCGACACCGGTGCCGGCCCGGCCGTCCTTGACCAGCTGCGCCCCGGGCACGTGACCCTGGAGCAGGGCTGCGGCGAGGTCACCCTCCTCGCCGTAGCGGATGATGGCGGTGCCCAGCTGCAGCGTGCGCTGCGGGTCGTTGGCGACCTCCTTGATCCGGAAGCCTCGGGCCCCGAGCGCGGTGGCGACGGTCTTGGCCATGCCGGTCTTGTACGTCGTGTTGTAGACGTTGACCGTGACCTCGCTCGGGATCGGCTTGAGCCGATCGGGCACCGGCACCATGGTCTGGTAGCCGATGCCCACGACGACATCGACCGACGTGCCGGGGCGCCCGTCCTCGAACAGCTTGGCGCCGGGGATCTGAGAGGCCGTGAGCAGCGCCTGGTCCAGCCCGGCCGGTCCGTGGTGGACCACCGCGGTCTGCGTCACGTACCAGGACTCGGGGGCGTTGCTGATGCCCCCGACGACGAACTTGCGCTTGACCAGACCGACGGCAACCTGACCGGCGACCCCGTCCCGGCCGGTGGCGTTCATGACGTTCACGGTGAACGAGCCCCGGGCGGGCGCCGGCACGACCACGGGCTTGCAGGCAGCGGGCGGGGCGGGCGGCGTCATCCACCCAGCCGAGTAGGCGGCGGTCAGGCTGGCGGTCCCGAGCAGGACACCGGGGATGGTGACGAACAGGACGATCTGACGGAGCCGGTGCTTGCGCCAGACCTGGGTCGAGCTGAGGTTGTCGTCGTCCATGGTGACCCCCTGGGTATGCCGCGTGCCTGAGTCACAATCGTCACACCAGTCACATCCGTACCACGTCAAGCGACACGCGGTCGCACGCGTTCGTCACCGACCTGTAATGCGGCCTGTGGTCTGGCCTGTGCGGCGTGACCTAGGTCGATACGAGGTCGCGGGCCACGAGCTCGGCGACCTGCACCATGTTGAGCGCCGCGCCCTTGCGCAGGTTGTCGCCACAGATGAAGAAGTCGAGGGTGTTGGGGAAGTCGAGTGCTTGTCGGAGCCGCCCGGCGAACCGCGGGTCGGAGCCCACGATGTCCGACGGCGTCGGGAACTCCAGGTGTTCCGGGTCGTCGAGCACGACGACCGCCGGGGCCTCGATGAGCGCCTGACGGGCCTGGTCGACGTCCACCCGGCGGGCGAAGGTCGCGTGCACGGCGACGGAATGCGTGGTGATCACGGGGACGCGCACGCACGTGGCCGACACCCGCAGGTTCGGCAGGCCGAGCACCTTGCGGGTCTCGTTGCGGATCTTCAGCTCCTCGGAGGTCCACCCACCTTCGGCCGGCGAGCCGATCCAGGGCACGACGTTGAGGGCGAGCGGGGCGGGGAAGGGCGACTCGGCGCCCAGCTCGTGCTCGATGAGGCGCCGGACGTCGCCGGCCTGGTGCCCGAGCTCACGGTGGCCGCCGACGACCTCGAGCTCGTCGTACAGCCGCGCCATGCCGACCCGGCCCGCCCCGGACGCGGCCTGGTAGGACGCGACGACGAGCTCGGTCAGCTCCCAGCCGGCGTGCAGGACTCCGAGGGCGTCGATCATGGTCAGGGTCGTGGCGCCGGGGTTGGCGATGATGCCCTTGGGACGGTTGCGGATCTGGGCCGGGTTGACCTCGGGCACCACCAAGGGCACGTCGGGGTCGCAGCGCAGCGCCGAGCTGTTGTCGATGACCACCGCGCCGCGTCCGGCCGCGATGGGCGCCCAGTGCGCGGCAAGGCTCGCGGGCAGGTCGATCAGCGCGATGGCGACGCCGTCGAAGAACTCGGCGGTCAGCTCCTGGACGACGAGGTTGCGACCGCAGACGGTCAGCGGGGTGCCGGCATCCTCGTGTGCGGCAGCGGCGCGGATCTCACCCCAGATGTCGGCGCGCATGGAGAGGGACCTGCTGCGTCACCCGCCCCACGGCCCCCGTTGCGCCCACGAGGGCCAACGTGGGCCGCGGTGCACGCGACGCCACGGAGGTCACCGTCCGGTGCCTCCGTAGACCACGGCTTCGCCTTCCGAGGAGTCGAGCCCGAAGGCGGTGTGCACCGCGCGGACGGCGTCGTCGAGCACGTCGGCGCGGGTCACCACGGAGATGCGGATCTCGGACGTGGAGATCATCTCGATGTTCACGCCGGTGTCGGCGAGGGCCTTGAAGAAGGTCGCCGAGACCCCCGGGTGCGAGCGCATCCCGGCGCCGACGAGGGACAGCTTGCCGATCTGGTCGTCGTACTGGATCGACGCGAACCCCACCGACTCCTGCACCTTCTTCAGGGCGTGGACGCCGATCTGGCCGTCGGTCTTGGGGCACGTGAACGAGATGTCGGTCAGACCGGTGGCGGTCGCCGAGACGTTCTGGACGATCATGTCGATGTTGATCTCGGCGTCGGCGCAGGTCTGGAAGATCGCGGCGGCCATGCCCGGGTGGTCCGGCACGCCGACGACGGTGATCTTGGCCTCGCTGCGGTCATGGGCGACACCGGCGATGATCGGGGCTTCCACGGTGTCTCCTTCGGTGGTGTCCGTGACGATGGTGCCCTCCTTCGCTGAGAAGGAGCTGCGGACGTGGATGGGGATGTTGAACCGTCGGGCGTACTCGACGCTGCGCAGGTGGAGCACCTTCGAACCCGAGGCGGCGAGCTCGAGCATCTCCTCGTTGGAGATGCGCGCCAGCTTCTTCGCGGCGGGGACGATGCGCGGGTCGGCGGTGAACACACCATCGACGTCGGTGTAGATCTCGCAGACCTCGGCGTTGAGCGCCGCGGCGAGGGCGACGGCCGTCGTGTCGGTCCCCCCGCGACCCAGGGTGGTGATCTCCTTGGTGTCCTGGCTGACGCCCTGGAAGCCGGCCACGATGACGATGTGGCCCTTGTCGAGAGCATCGGTGACCCGGCCAGGCGTCACGTCGATGATCCGCGCCCTGCCGTGGGTCGAGTCGGTGATCACGCCGGCCTGGCTGCCGGTGAAGGAGCGCACGGTGTAGCCGAGGTCGGCGATGGCCATGGCCACGAGGGCCATCGAGATCCGCTCGCCCGCCGTGAGCAGCATGTCCATCTCGCGCGGCGGGGGCTGCGGGCTCACGTCGTTGGCGAGGTCGAGCAGCTCGTCGGTGCTGTCGCCCATCGCCGAGACGGCGACGCACACGTCGTTGCCGGCCTTCTTGGCCTCCACGATGCGGCGGGCCACGCGCTTGATGCTCGCGGCATCGGCCAGCGATGAGCCGCCGTACTTCTGGACGACGATCGGCACAGTGATACTCCCGGACGGTGCAGGGGGTGCGGAGCGGCCAGTCTAACCGCCGTCCTCATCGTGGGACCGCCGTGCCGTATGCCGGACGACCACCACAGCCACGACGGCCACCACGGCGACCACGCGCGGAACGGTGCGGCTCTGGACCGCGTCAAAGCACCATCGCCGTCGGCCGGGGAAAGGTAGCCTCAGCCATGACCATCGAGGTTCAGGGGGTGCGTCGCGCGTTCGGCGACGTCCTCGCGGTCGACAGCATCAGCCTCACCGCCCGCCCGGGCGAGGTGACCGCGCTCATCGGCCCCAACGGATCGGGCAAGACCACGCTCCTGCTCATGCTGGCGACGCTGCTCGTCCCCGACCAGGGGACGATCCGGGTCGCAGGGCTCGACCCCGTGACGCAGCACGCCCAGGTCCGCGCACAGATCGGCTGGATGCCCGACGGGTTCGGCACCTGGGACGCGCTGACAGTACGCGAGGTCCTGCACACCGTCGCCGCGGCATACCGGATGCCGGCCGATCGGGCCCGCGCACGCACGGACGAGCTGCTCCACACCGTCCACCTCGCAGACCTCGCCGACCGCCGGGCCCGCGTGTTGTCGCGAGGGCAGAAGCAACGGCTGGGGCTGGCCCGCGCCCTCATCAACGACCCCCACGTCCTGCTCCTCGACGAGCCCGCGTCCGGGCTCGACCCACGAAGCCGGATCGAGCTGCGCGATGTGCTGAGATCCCTTGCAGCGCAAGGCAAGACGATCCTGGTGAGCAGTCACATCCTGACTGAGCTCCAGGAGGTCGCCGACCGGGCGGTCATCGTCGCCCGTGGTCGCACCATCGAGACCCAGAACCTTGACGCCGACTTCGTGTCCACCGCGTCGGCCTCCTGGCGAATCGACTCCCTCGACGGCGATCGGCTGGCGACGTGGCTCGCGGAGCACCACGTGCCTGCGACGAGGGTCGGCGGCGGGCTCACTGAGGTCGAGGTCGCGGGCGAGGAGAACGCCGCCCGGCTGCTCGCCGACCTGGTGCGTGACGGCATCCGCATCACCGCCTTCGGGCCGAGCCAGGGCGCCCTCGAGTCCGCCTACCTCGCCGCGACGCAGGACCGGCGATGAGCTGGCACGGCATCAGGACGATCGCGGCCCTCGAGCTCCGCCAACGGGTTCGCACCTCGCGGTGGCCGATCGTGCTTGCGGTGTGGCTGGTCGTCATCGCCCTCGTGACCTTCCTGGCGTACTACGCGACGAACGACCCACAGCTGCGCTCGGGGCAGGCGATGTACGACATCGTCATCTTCTTCGTGCTCGGCCTCGCCATGCTCATCGTGCCGTCCCTCACCGCCACCTCGGTCAACGGCGATCGCGAGCACGGGGTGCTGGCGACACTGCAGACGACGCTCCTGACAGCGTGGGACATCGCACTCGGCAAGCTGCTCTCGGCGTGGGTGATCGCCCTGACCTTCCTCGCGACGTCGCTGCCGTTCCTCGCGTGGGCCTGGTTCCAGGGGGGCATCTCGGCGGGCCGCATCGTGCTCTCGCTCGTCGTCCTCGTGCTCGTCCTCGGAGCCGTCTGCGCCTTCGGGCTGATGTTCTCCACCCTGACGGCGCGGCCCGTCGCCTCCGCGGTCCTCACCTACCTCACCATCGGTGCGTTGGTCTTCGGCACGACGATCGGGTTCGGGCTCAGCGTGTTCCTCGTGACCCAGCAGGAGTCCCAGCAGGTCTACGGCCTGCCCGACAACTGGTACGAGCTGCACCAACCCCCGACACCCACACCGGGCACCGAGCTCACCCCCCAGCAGCAGGACCAGCTCAAGCTCGCGACCGAGCCCACCACGGCCGACTGCACGCACTTCACCCGCCAGCAGCCGGTCTCCCACACCGAGCGCATCTGGTGGATGCTGCCGCTCAACCCCTTCGTCGTGGTGGCCGATGCCGCGCCGTCCGAACCGCGCTCAGCCGCCGACCCGTATGCCGCGGGCTTCACGCCGATGCGCTGGATCAGCGCGGGGGTGCGGCTCGCGCGCAAGGGTCCGGACTCGGTCGTCGACGAGTGCCAGTTCCGGGTGGCGACCGGTGCGGTCAGCGCGCCCGCTGACCCGTTGTCCACGGCGCTGAAGTCGCCCCCGGTGTGGCCCTACGGGCTGGGTTTCCTGCTGCTGGCCGGCGTGGGCTCCGTGGTGGTGGCTGGGCGACGCCTGCGGACCCCGGTCCGTCGCCTGCCGAACGGCACGCGGATCGCGTAGCCGGGCGGCATCCGCGGCGGACATCTGGTCAGGGTGTGGTCAGGGGCCGGGTCAGGGGTGCAGCGCGTCGAACTCCGCGTCGGCGACCGTCTCCTGGTCCGCGTCGAGCCGGATGTGGCTCAGCAGCGACTGCAGCACCCGCAACGCCGACGCCGCGCGTTCGCCCCAGTCCGAGAGGTAGCTGAACTGCCACCACCACAGCGCCTCGGAGACCCGCCCTGCGTCGAAGTGCCGCAGACCGTGGGCCAGGGCGCTCGCCACCACCGTCACGTCGTTGGACAGCGAGCCCGTGGCGAGCTCCGTGGAGGTCACCGGGTCGACCAGGTCGGCGTACTCGTCGAGACCCTCGAACAGGTTGGCGATCCCGGTGCGCAGGGGGTCGAGCTCGGCTTCGACGGTGTCTGCCTCGAACCGCTCGGCAGGAAGGATGTCCTGGATCGCACCGAGGCGCGCGCCCATGACGAGCGCCTGGGACAGGGCCAGCAGGGTCATCGGGATCGCCGCGTCCGGCGCCGAGCCCGACGCCACCTCGGTCACCGTGGCGAGGTAGGCGCGCGCGTCGTGCGCGGACTCCTCGGCCAGGGTCGTCAGCTCCTCAGACATCCAGCAACCTCCTACCCTCGAACGCCCGTCCGAGCGTCACCTCGTCGGCATACTCCAGGTCGCCACCCACCGGCAGGCCCGACGCGAGCCGGGTGACCCGCAGCCCCATGGGCCGCAGGAACCGCGCGAGGTAGCTCGCCGTCGCCTCACCCTCGAGGTTGGGGTCGGTGGCGATGATGATCTCGGTGACCTCACCGGTGGCCAGGCGGGTCATGAGCTCCTTGATCCGCAGGTCGTCGGGGCCCACGCCGTCGATCGGGCTGATGGCGCCACCGAGCACGTGGTAACGACCCCGGAACTCGCGGGTGCGCTCGATGGCCACGACGTCCTTCGGCTCCTCGACCACGCAGATCGCGGTCAGGTCACGACGGGGGTCGGCGCAGATCCGGCACTGCACTCCCTCGGCGATGTTGCCGCAGGTCTCGCAGAAACGCACCTTGGCCTTCACCTCGGTCAGCGCGTCCACGAGTCGCGCCACATCGACCGCGTCGGCTTGCAGCAGGTGGAAGGCGATCCGCTGGGCACTCTTGGGACCGACACCGGGCAGTCGCCCGAGCTCGTCGATCAGGTCCTGGACCACACCTTCGTACACATGGCGAGCCTATGCCCTCAGCGCCCGGCCGACGTGCGACGGGCGGGGTCAGGGACCTTCGTCGATGACCTTGCCCCCCAGGAGCCGCTCGATCACCGGGCGCCCCACCTCGCCGAGAGCCTCGATGTCCTCGTCGTCGGCGCTCGCGGCGCTGTCGTCGGCCACGCGGAGCTGGGATGCCCCGTGCGGCGCCTCAGCCGCCACCTCAGCCCGGGCCCGCTCGAGTGGCGAGACGGCGGAAGACGGGGCGACCCCGGGTTCGGGGTCGGACGCGCTCGCCCACGACGGCCCGGTGCCGGGTGCGGTCGGAGCGCTCGCCCAGCCCGCGTCGCCCGTCTCGGGTGTCGGCGTGGGGGTGCGGTCAGCGGCGGGCTCGGGTGACGCGACCGACACCGAGGGGTGCGGCTCACCAGTGCCCACCGAGAGCGCCGCGTCGGGGACGGGAATCCCCTCGACCCGGGCCTCGACCCCGAGGACATCGATCAGCGCCTGGCGGACCAGGTCGGCGTGGGGGCCGTGGCGGAAGGTGTTGGCGATGCCGACGGTGGAGATGCCCAGGACGACCTTGGAACCGTCATAGTCGTGGACCGTGGCGTGCTCGGACAGCAGGGTCCAGGTGGTGCGCTTGTGCTTGAAGATCCAGCCCAGGATGTCGGGCCAGGCCCGCCGGATCGCGGCCGTGTCGAGACCGCCGGACGGGCGAGCCTCGACACCGGGGGTCTCAGCCGGAGCGGGGGTTGGAGCCGGGGCCGCGGGCTCGGGGGCGACCGCCTCGGGGGCTGCGGGTTCGGGGGCTGCGGGTTCGGGGGCTGCGGGTTCGGGGGTGACCGGCTCGGGGGTGACCGGCTCGGGCGCGACCGGCTCGGGGGTGACCGGCTCGGGGGCCTGAACCGCGGGCTGGGAGACGGCCTGCTGGGGGCGGGCCGGCTCGGGGCGGTGCGCCTTCGCAGCCGACGGGACTCCCTCGACGTCGAGGCGACGCTCGAGGCGGTCCAGGCGCGCGGCATACCCACTCTCGCCGGAGGCGCCGGGCAGGAGCACCCGCGCGCAGATCAGCTCGAGCTGCAGGCGCGGGGCGGTCGCCCCGGTCATCTCGGTGAGCCCGGCGTTGACGATGTCGGCGGCACGGGACAGGCCGCCGCTGCCGAAGGCCGACGACTGCTGACGCATCCGCTCGAGCTGGTCCTCCGGGACGCCTCGGAGCACGGACGAGGCGCCGTCCGGCACGGCAGCCACGACGATGAGGTCGCGCAGCCGCTCGAGGAGGTCCTCGACGAAGCGCCGGGGGTCAAGGCCGGTCTCGATGACCCGGTCGACCTGGTGGAAGACCCCCGCCGCGTCACCGGCGGCGAAGGCGTCGATGATCGCGTCGAGCAGCTCGCCGTCGGTGAAGCCCAGCAGGGCGGCCGCGCTCTCGTAGGTCAGGCCCTCGTCGTCCGAACCCGCGATGAGCTGGTCGAGGACCGACAGCGAGTCGCGCACGGAGCCGCCACCCGCCCGGGTGACGAAGGACAGCACACCGGGAGCCACCGCCACACCCTCGGACTCGCAGAGCCGTTGCATGTAGTCGGTGAGCTGACCGGGCGGGACCAGCCGGAACGGGTAGTGGTGGGTGCGCGACCGGATGGTGCCGATGACCTTGTCGGGCTCGGTCGTGGCGAACACGAACTTCACGTGCTCGGGCGGCTCCTCGACGATCTTGAGCAGGGCGTTGAAGCCCTGCGGGGTGACCATGTGGGCCTCGTCGATGATGTAGATCTTGAACCGGCTCTGCGCCGGGCCGTAGGACGCCCGCTCGCGCAGGTCGCGGGCGTCGTCGACGCCGCCGTGGCTGGCCGCGTCGATCTCGATGACGTCGACGCTGCCGGTGCCGCCGCGAGCCAGGGCCACGCAGGAGTCGCAGGTGCCGCACGGGGTGGGGGTCGGCCCCTGCTCGCAGTTGAGGCAGCGGGCCAGGATGCGTGCACTGGTCGTCTTGCCACAGCCGCGCGGGCCGGAGAACAGGTACGCGTGGTTGACCCGGCCGGTGCGCAGGGCCTGCATGAGGGGTTCGGTGACGTGCTCCTGACCGATCACGTCGGCGAAGGACTCGGGCCGGTAGCGGCGGTACAGGGCGGTGCTCACGGTGGGAACCCTAGTCGCCGCGGATGACAACAGGCACCGGACGCAGGGACACCCCGCGTACCTGGAAGAGCCCTCCTACCCTTGCTGCATTCCTGCCCTGGGGGAGTTCGGAGAGGTACCACCACGCGGGGTGCCGGGAGTGAGTCTACTGGATGCCGGCCGAGGCGATTTCAGGGCCGGGCCACGGCTCAGGTAGCCTCCTCGGCGGAGGATTCGCATAGTGGCCTAGTGCGCACGCTTGGAAAGCGTGTTGAGTGAAAGCTCTCAGGGGTTCGAATCCCCTATCCTCCGCCAACTGAGCCCGACCCGCACCCCTAGCCTGAGCGCGTGCAGGGAGTGTTCACCGGGTTCGCCACCATCAGCGTCGTCATCGCCGTCGGCATGCTCCTGGCGCACCTGCGCATCCTCGACCTCAGCGCCCAGCTGGTCCTCTCGCGCCTCGCGTTCTTCGTGGCCAGCCCTGCGCTCATGGTCATCACCCTGTCCCGGGCCGACGTGCACCAGGTGCTCTCGGCCAACCTGCTGGCGTCGGTCGCCGGGGTCGTGGTCGCGGCCGGCGTGTACGTCGTGCTGGCCCGGTTGGTCTGGCGCCGCGCGCTCGGCGACACGACGATCGGCGCGCTGTCGGCGGCATACGTCAATGCGGGAAACCTGGGGATCCCGGTCGCGAGCTACGTGCTGGGCAGTGCGGCTTTCGTCGCGCCCACGCTGCTGCTGCAGCTGCTGGTCCTGCAACCGCTGGCCCTCGGGTTCCTCGACGCGGACGCGCGCGACGGGCGGGCCCGGTGGTGGCAGCTGCTGAGCCGGCCGGTCAAGAACCCGCTCACCGTGGGCTCGCTGCTGGGCGTCGTGCTGGCGCTGACCCACTGGACGCTGCCCACGTTCGTCGCCGCTCCGCTGGCACTGCTCGGCGACCTGGCGGTGCCGTGCATGCTCGTGGCGTACGGGGTCGCGTTGCGCCTCGGGCCGGGGCTCGGGCGCGCCGGGTCGGTGGCCGAGCTCGCGACGACCTCGCTGCTCAAGCTCGTGGCGCAGCCGTTGGTGGCGTGGTTCGTCGCGAGCGTGTTGCTCGGGGTGCACGGGCACGCACTGCTCGCGATCGTGGTCACCTCGGCGCTGCCCACAGCCCAGAACATCTTCGTGCACGCGACCCGGTACGACCGCGCCACCGTGCTGGCCCGCGACACCATCCTCATCACCACGATCGGCGCGGTTCCGGTCATCGTGCTGGTTGCCGCCCTCCTCGGCTGAGCGCACACCGTCCCTCTGGTGACCCAGGTGACGACACGCTGCCGACGCCGCGACTCGGGTGCGTGCTGGAGGGTGGCCGGAAAGCCATCGGCTGGTCGTCGGCTCGCCCATCGGGGCGGTATGCCGCCGGCGCGGCGAGGGTGCCGCGGTGCGGGTCAGCGCGACCGGCGGGCCGTGCCGAAGATCGAGCGGGTGATCTCGCGACCGATGACCGTGCCGGCGGAGCGCAGCATCGACTTGAAGGCGGCCGACTGCACCACCTGCTCGACCATGCCGGGCTCCTCCTTCGCAGTGCGTGGCGCTGACCCCGGGCTGGGCGCCGGGCTCGCCGGGCTCGCCGGGCTCGGCGTCGGGGCCTGCTGCGGGGTCGGCGCCTGTTGCAGCCGCGCCTGCAGCTTCTCGTAGGCGGACTCACGGTCGGTCACGGCGGCATACTTCCCGGCGATCGACGACGCCGCGATGGCCTGCTGCACGGTCGCCGGGTCGGAGGGACCCATCAGCGACTGGGGGGCGATCATGCGCGTCCACGCAACCGGTGTCGGAGCACCCCGCTCGGACAGCACGGTGACCACCGCCTCGCCCGTGCCGAGCGACGTCAGCAGCTGCTCGAGGTCGTAGCCGCTGTGCGGGTAGGTCGACACGGCGGCCTTCAACGCCTTGGCGTCGTCGGGCGTGAAGGCGCGCAGCGCGTGCTGGACGCGGTTGCCGAGCTGCGCCAGGACGTCGCTCGGCACGTCCTTGGGGCTCTGCGTCACGAAGAAGACGCCTACGCCCTTGGAGCGGATCAGTCGCACGGTCTGCTCGATGGCGTCCTGGAACGCCTTGCTCGCCTCGTCGAACAGCAGGTGTGCCTCGTCGAAGAAGAAGACCAGCTTGGGCTTGTCGAGGTCGCCGACCTCGGGCAGGTCGTGGAACAGGTCGGCCAGCATCCACATGAGGAACGTCGAGAACAACCGGGGCCGGTCCTGCACCGCGGGCAGCTCGAGGCAGGTGACCAAACCCTTGCCGTCAGCGGCCGTGCGGAGCAGGTCCTGGGTGTCGAACTCGGGCTCGCCGAAGAACGCGTCGGCGCCCTGGTCGGAGAACGCGATCAGCTCGCGCAGGATGACCCCCGCCGTCGCGCTCGAAAGACCGCCCAGGGACTTGAGATCGGCCTTGCCCTCGTCGGAGGTGAGGAACGAGATGACCGCGCGCAGGTCCTTGATGTCGAGCAGCGCCAAGCCGTTCTTGTCGGCGTAGTGGAAGACGAGCCCGAGGCTGGACTCCTGGGTGTCGTTGAGTCCCAGCACCTTGGCGAGCAACGTGGGCCCGAACGACGTGACAGTCGCCCGGATCGGGATGCCGGCACCGAGTCCGCCGAGGGAGAGGAACTCCGTCGGGTATGCCGTGCCCACCCACTGCTGGCCCACGTCCGTTGCGCGCGCGGTGATCTTGTCGTTCGCCGTGCCGGCCGTGGCCATGCCGGACAGGTCGCCCTTGATGTCGGCGAGGAACACCGGGACCCCTTGGCCGGAGAGCTGCTCGGCCATCAGCTGGAGGGTCTTGGTCTTGCCGGTGCCGGTGGCGCCGGCGACGAGTCCGTGGCGGTTGAGCGTGGACAGCGGAACTCGCACGGGTGCATCGGGATGGGCGGTGCCGTCGAGGACTGCGGCGCCGAAGTGCAGGGCGCCCCCCTCGAACGCGTACCCGGCCCTGATCTCGTCGAGCTGGGTGGTGGACTTCGCGGGCTGCCCCGCCGGCGGGTTCTCGCTCACGCTCGGCACTCTAGTGCGCCTCGTCGCGTGGCGGGCAGGCTCGACGGCCCAGCAACGGCCGCACCCCGCGGCATACCCCTACAGTGGCGGAGTGATCTTCAAGAAGGTGGGCGAGGGCCGCCCGTACCCGGACCACGGCAAGGAAGCTCCGCGCGACTGGGCCGACGTCCCGCCGCGGATGGTCCGGCTCGACGAGCTCGTCACGACCAAGCGCAACCTCGACCTCGGGCTGCTGCTCGCCGAGGACTCCACCTTCTACGGCGACCTGTTCGCGCACGTCGTGGAGTGGGAAGGCACCCTGTATCTCGAGGACGGCCTCCACCGAGCGCTGCGTGCGGCACTTCAGCAGCGACCTACCCTCCACGCGCGCGTCCTCGTGCTTGACTGACCCTCAGCAGGGACCGTCCAGCAGTGGACGACCACGTCGCGTGGGGCGGAGGTGTGGATGAGCTACATCGTCGAGTCGGGTGCGTCGACGTCGCGCCGCGCTCGTCGCCGCCGCGCCCTGATCACGCTCGGCGTCGTGGCCCTCATGCTCTTCCTCGCCTTCTGGTACGCCTACTCGTACTACCAGGCCTCCTCCGCACCCAAGGCGACGCCGCCGGCCGCGACCTGCACCGCGCAGGCCGTCGCGCCGACCCCGGGTACGACCACCGTCAACGTCTACAACGCCACGCAGCGCCGTGGTCTCGCGGCGGCGACCGCGGCCCAGGTGCGCAAGCGCGGGTTCAAGGTGTCCACGGTCGCCAACGACCCCCTGCAGAAGACGGTGAAGGGGCCGGCGGAGGTGCGCTTCGGCAGGGTGGGCGCCGGTCGGGGCGCCCTGGTGCTGGCCCTGGTCAAAGGAGCGAAGGCGGTCGTCGATGCCCGTACCGACGGATCGGTGGACCTCGTTCTGGGTGACGCGTTCTCCGCGCTCGCCCCTGCTCCCAAGACGACCCCGGCGGGGAAGCCGGCACCCAAGCCGGCACCCAAGCCGACCCCAAAGCCGACCCCCAGGCCGACCGGCTCGTCGTCGTCAGGCACCTGCTGACCGCCGGTCGTAGGCTCGCGTCATGATCACGGTGGAGCTGGCCCGGCGGCTGGGCGGCGCAGGGGTCCTGTGGGAGCCAGCGCCTGGCGACCGGTTCACCATCGACCAGCCCAACGTCGTCGGCGAGGTCTTCTGGATCAGCCACCTCACCATCGACGTGCACACGTTCCACGGCCAGCCACTGCTCGGCTTCAACGGCACGACCGAGTGGGCGCTGGACTCGGTGACCCTCGACAGCGCCCTGTGGCTGCCACGTGAGGACCAGCTCCGCGAGCTGATCGGCGACCGGTTCACGGGTCTGCGGCGGGACGGCGCCGACTGGGTCGTCGTCGTGGACGCGGATCAGGGCCACGGAGAGTTCCGTGACCCTGATCCCGAATGCGCCTACGCCCAGGCGCTGCTCAGCGTCACCTGAGCGGCGGTCCGGGAGGACGCCTCACAACGTGGTCGCCACCGTCCCCCGGTGGGACCGGGTGACGCGAAGGTCCGCGGCTCCGATGACGAAGGTGATGACCCCGGCCGCCCAGGCCGTCCAGGACATCGCCCGCATGTCCGAGAACCCCATGACCCAGGGCGAGATGAAGAAGAGCACGCCCATCAAGGCGGTGAGGCCCTCGATCGACAGCGTGTCCGGCCGGACCAGCTCGATCACGGACAGGACAGCGGTCAGTGCACCCAGCACGACCATGGTGGTGGTCGCCTTGCTCGTCGTGGTGGTCCACAACGGGCTGAGCAGTGCATAGACGCCGACGATCAGAGCAATGAAATCCTGTGGATGAGTCCATCGCTTCATGGTGTGAATTTCCGCCTCTCGATAAGAGGTCCGTCGATCCGATGGCGGGCCAGACACGACAATTCTCTGCCTGCCCAACGTGTTTGACAATCGTCCAACGAGATGACCCGGCTCGGTCCGACACCGTCAGGCGGAGCCCATCCTCCGGAGGGTGGCGAGGCGACGTTCGTACTCCTGCTCGTCGATCTCACCCGCGGCGTACCGCTCCGCCAGCCTGGCCTCACCGGCCCGCTGGCCCGACATCGCGTGGAACCGACCCCACCGCCGCCGGCCGAAGAACCCGAACGTGGTGAAGAGGGCGACGAGGAACAGCAGCCAGAGGATGGGGAAGATCGGCCACCAGGCACCAGGTCCGTCCCAGTGGTCCGGGCTGGCTGCGGTGGCGAGTGCGGTGATCATGAGGACTCCTTCAGAAGGGGTGAGGTGATACCTCAATCCTTCGACGCGACAAGGCGATTCGAATCCCCCGACGGGCGGCACCTGCGCTGCTCCCGACGACGTATGCCGCCGGCCGCGCATCGTCCACGGCGCCCGTCACCCCGGCGACCACCCCGGCCGCACGAGCCCGCTCTCGTAGGCCAGGACCACGAGCTGGGCGCGGTCGCGGACCTGCAGCTTGACCATCGCCCGGCTGACGTGGGTCTTGGCGGTGGCCGGGCTGAGGAACAGCCGGCGGGCGATCTCGTCGTTGTTGAGGCCCTCACCGACGAGGGCGACCACCTCGCGTTCCCGGTCGGTGAGCGCCGAGAGCCGGCTCGCGGCGGGCATGGCCGTGGGACGCGACCGCGACGCGAACTCGCCGATGAGCCGGCGCGTCACCCCGGGGCTGAGCAACGCGTCTCCCGAGGCGACGGCCCGGACTCCGCGCAGCAGCTCGGCCGGCTCGGTGTCCTTGACCAGGAAGCCGCTCGCGCCGATCCGGACCGCCTCGAACACGTACTCGTCCAGGTCGAAGGTGGTGAGCATGACCACCCGGGTCGCCGCCAGCGCGGGGTCGTCGACGATGAGGCGAGTCGCCTCGAGCCCGTCGCCGCCCGGCATACGAATGTCCATGAGCACCACGTCCGGGACGGTCGCGCGGACGACGCGCACCGCATCTGCGCCGCCCGCTGCCTCGCCGACCACCTCCAGGTCGTCCTCGGCGTCGAGCAGTGCGCGTAACCCGGCGCGGAGCAGCGCCTGGTCGTCGACGAGGACGACGCGGATCATCGCGTCTCCCTCGTCGGCAGGCGGGCCTCGACTCGCAGCCCACCGTCGGGCGCCGCGCCGATCTGCAGGTCGCCACCGAGGGCGGCAGCGCGCTCGTGCATGCCACGCAGCCCGTTGCCGGGTTCGAGCCGGGTGGCCCGCGGGCCCCCCAGCCCGTTGTCGTCGATGCGCACGGTCAAGGCGCCGTCGGCGTAGCCGATGACGACCGCGACCCGCGTGGCATTCGCGTGCCGCACCACGTTGGTGATCCCTTCCTGGACGATGCGGTATGCCGCCAGCTCCACCGCGGCGGGCAGCGGCCGTGGTTGCCCCACAAGGTCTTTGGTCACCGTCAAGCCTGCGTGGCTGCTGCGCTCGACGATGTCGTCGATGGCGGCGAGGGTGGGTGCGGGCGCACGCGGCGCCGGGTTCTCGTCGTCCCGCAGGAGGTCGATCAGCGAACGCAGCTCACCGAGGGCCTCCTTGCTGGCATCCTTGATCGCCCGCAGCGCGGGCTCGACGGTCTCGGGCCGCCGCTCGGCCAGATGCAGGGCCACGCCGGCCTGCACGGTGATCAGCGACATGTGGTGGGCCACCACGTCGTGCAGCTCCTGGGCGATGCGCAGCCGCTCCTCCCCGGCCTGGCGACGGCGCCGCTCCTGGCTCGCCTGCCAGGAGGAGACCGCGCGGTCACGCCTCACCCGGACGAGCTCGCCCACCGCCAGGATCACCCCGGCCCAGGCAACCAGCCCGCCGAGCACCTGCCAGTTGGGCCCGTGCTCGCCGCCGACCCGGGTCAGCGTCGCGGTCAGCAGGACCCCGGCCACCACGGCCCACGCGAGGGGACGCAACCCGCGCAGGACGGTGATCACGACCACCGCGGCGAAGCCGATGATGATGGGGCCGAACGGGTATCCCCGCGCGAAGAACGCCGCGGTCGCCCCACCGGCGAGCAGGGCCGCCAGCCAGGCGTACCGGCGGATCAGGAGCATGCTGACCGGAGCCGCCAGGAGGAGCCCGACCGCCGCGGCGTCGACTGGGCGGCTCGTCGGCTGCACGTGGGCCGCACCGAACGTGCCCCCCACCTGCACCACGACCAGCAGCCCGGCACCGAAGACCCGTGCGGGCCAAGGGAACCCGTGGCGTGGCCACCCGCTGCGCGCGTGGCGCCACGGCGGCCCCCATGAGACCGGTGGCTGCTCGGGCTCCTGCATGCACCTCAGCCTAGGCACCGGGGCGATCGGGGGCGTCCCTCCCGAGGGCCACCTCGGCATACTCCGACGGGAGTAGCCCAGAGGGACGGTGCGGGCCATGGCGCGCAGGGCGAATCTGCGGCACTCTCAGGAGAGGGGGCGCCGCAGCCCCCGAGGAGGTGTGGCATGACGTCCACGGAGCAGCGCCTCGTCCGCTCGCCGTTCCCGCGGATCGGGGACTACGCGTTCATCTCCGACTGCCAGGTCACGGCCCTCATCGCGCCGAGCGGCAACGTCGAGTGGATGTGCCTGCCACGCATGGACTCCCCGAGCGTCTTCGGGTCGATGCTCGACCGCGATGCCGGGGGCTTCCGCGTCGGTCCCGCCGACATGAAAGTACCGACGGCTCGCCGGTACCTGCCCGGCACGATGATCCTCGAGACCTCGTGGGGCACCCCGAGCGGTTGGATCATCGTCCGCGACGCCTTGCTGATGGGGCCCTGGCACCACGAGACGGAGCGCGCCTACCGCTACCGGCGCGCACCCACCGACTACGACGCTGAGCACGTTCTGCTGCGCACGATCCGGTGCGTCAACGGCGAGGTACAGCTCGGCCTCAACTGCACGCCGGTGTTCGACTACGGCCGACAGCAGGTGATGTGGCACTACGAGGACGGCGGTTACCACGCGGCGGTCGCCGAACCGGCCGAGGGCGACCTCAAGGTCAGCCTCACGACCGACATGCGCCTCGGGATCGAGGGGCCACAGGTCACGGTGCGCACACTCATGAAGGAGGGCGACACCCACTACTGCGCCCTCTCCTGGACGGAGCACGCGGCGCCGCAGTCGTTCGAGGACGCCTACCGCCGCCAGGTGTGGACCGCCCACCACTGGCAGCACTGGTTGGCGCGCGGCAACTTCCCCGACCACCCGTGGCGCACGCACCTCGAGCGCAGCGCACTGACGCTCAAGGGCCTGTCGTACGCACCGAGCGGCGCGCTGATCGCGGCCGCGACCACCTCTCTGCCGGAGACGCCGAAGGGCGAGCGCAACTGGGACTACCGCTACACCTGGATCCGCGACTCGACCCTCGCCCTGTGGGCCCTCGACACCTTGGGGTTCGACTGGGAGGCGAGCGACTTCTTCTGGTTCATCGCCGACCTCACGGAGGCTTCCGACGGGCTCCAGATCATGTACGGCATCGACGGCGAGAAGGACCTCTCCGAACACACCCTCGACCACCTCACCGGCTACGACGGCGCCCGCCCGGTGCGCATCGGCAACGGCGCGTTCGACCAGAAGCAGCACGACGTCTGGGGTGCGATCCTCGACTCGGTGTGGATCCACACCAAGTCGCGCGACACCCTCGACGAGCGGTTGTGGCCGATCCTGAGCGGCTTCGTCGAGGCCGCGATCGAGCACTGGCGCGAGCCGGACCGCGGCATCTGGGAGGTCCGCGGGGATCCGCAGCACTTCACCTCCTCCAAGGTCATGTGCTGGGTGGCCGCCGACCGGGGCGCCAAGCTCGCCCGGGTGCGTGAGGCGTTCGAGCTGGCCCACCGCTGGCAGGAGGCGGCCGACGAGATCCATGCCGACATCTGCGCGAACGGGGTCGACAGCCGGGGCGTGTTCACCCAGTACTACGGCACTGAGGCGCTCGATGCGTCGAACCTGCTGTTGCCCCTGGTGGGCTTCCTCCCCCACGACGACCCGAGGATGCACGCCACCGTCATGGCCATCGCCGACGAGCTCACCGACGACGGCCTCGTGCTGCGCTACCGGGTGGAGGAGACCGACGACGGCCTGTCCGGCGAGGAGGGCACCTTCACGATCTGCTCGTTCTGGCTCGTTTCGTGCCTGGCCATCGTCGGCGAGAAGCGGCGGGCGCGGCGTCTCTGCGAACGTCTGCTCAACCTCGCGACTCCCCTTGGTCTGTATGCCGAGGAGATCGATGCCTCGAGCGGGAACCACCTGGGCAACTTCCCGCAGGCGTTCACCCACCTCGCCCTGATCAATGCCGTGCTCAAGGTGATCTCCGCCGAGGAGGTGGAGGACGAGGGACCGCTGTCCCCCTGACCGGTCGTCAGGAGAGCGCGACCAGCGCGCCGAGGGCGAACCCCACGGCGACGAGCCAGAGCAGCGTGGGTAATGCCGACCACAGACGCGTCATGACCCCTCCTCAGCTGGTGTAGACGGTGCCGTCGCGCACGACCACGGCGACGGTGGGCAGCGGACTCGGTGCGGGGCCGGCCACCACGGCGCCGGTCTGCGCGTCGAACCGACTGCCGTGACACGGACACGCGATCACGCCGCCCGCGACCGAGGAGACCAGGCAGCCCTGGTGCGTGCAGATGGCCGACAACCCGTGCACCGAGTCGCCGGGGCCGCGGACGAGCACGACCTTGGCCGAGCCGACGACCAACCCACCCCCGCTGGGCACCTGGTCGACTCGGGCCAGCGCGACGCCCTTGTCCGCCGTCGACGGACCGTAGGCGTTGGCCGCGCCGGTGCTCCCGGACGGGGCCGACCCGCGCCACCGGGCGACGACGAAGCCGGCGACCCCTGCGACGACCGAGACGACCCCACCCCTGAGGGCGGACCGACGGGTCAGCGGCTGGATGGACATGGTGGCCACTCCCCTCAGAACACCGGGAGACCGGAGCGGCTGAAGAACCACGCCGCGGCGCTCAGCCAGACCAGGACCAGCGAGCCCAGGACGGTCCCTCCGAGCACCGGGAGCGCCCAGCCGGGCAGCCGCTGGAGGCGCAGACCGAGCATCTTCGCGGCATACGCGCCGTAGAAGAGGCACCCGGCGACGCTGTGGAGGATGACCCGTGGAGTCGGGCTGCCGAACCCCAACGCCCACAGGCAGTGGAAAGCGGCTGGCACGGTGAGGACGAAGGCCACGCTGCCGCTCCACCGGTGAACCGGCGGAACCCAGGCGGGGGCTGCGCCCGCACGCGGGAGGCGGCCCCACATCCACAGGGCCGTCACGAGCTGCACGACGAGGAGGGCGAGCGCCGCGGTCGCCAGCCACGCCTTCATCTGGAGCATGCCGGAGAAGCCGAGCGTGAACAGCGGTCGCGAGCTCGGGTGGTGCACCTTGGCGTAGACCCCCAACGCCACGCTCACCCCGGCACCCAGCAGGAGAGCAGCGGCCAGTCCCGAGCGGGCAGCCGATCCTGGCGAGAGGGCGAGGTGGGACGCCATACGGCCACGATGCCACCACGCGGCCCGGCCCCACTCCGCCAAACAGCGGTGGGCACGACGGACGTCATGTCCGTCGTGCCCACCCAGACTCGTATGCCGCGGGGTCAGCGACCCCGGCGGCCGGAGGAGAACTGCGCGAGACCGCCCGACCGGGGCGTGCTCGACTGGTGGACCACGGCGCTGCCGTTGCCACCGGAGCGACGACCCGATCCGCCTGCGGGGCGGGAGTCCTCACGTCGCGAGGCATCGGAGTTGCGCGGCTGGCCGGAGCCACCACCACGACGACCGGAGCCACCACGGCCGGGGCCACGCGAGCCGGACCCGCCGCGGGGACGCTCGGCGGACTCGACGACGGGGCTCGGGGTCACGAGCTCGGCGACCGGGCCGGACAGCGCCTCGATCGCGGGGTGCCCCGGGGCCACATCGACAGACGTGGGCCGGATTCCGGCCTGGCGCATGAGGGTTCGGGTGTCACCGCGCTCGTCAGGCGTGCTCACCGTGACGACGACGCCCTCGGCACCGGCGCGGGCCGTGCGGCCGGAGCGGTGGAGGTAGGCCTTGTGCTCGGATGGCGGGTCGACGTGCACGACCAGCGTCACGTCGTCGACGTGGATGCCGCGAGCCGCGATGTCGGTGGCGACCAGGACGCGCGTCGTGCCCTCACCGAAGGCGGCGAGGTTGCGCTGCCGGGCGCTCTGGGAGAGGTTGCCGTGCAGGTCCACCGCCGGGATGCCCGAGGCGGTGAGCTGCTTGGCCAGCTTCTTGGCTGCGTGCTTGGTGCGGGTGAACGCCAGGGTGCGGCCCTGGCCGGCGACGAGCTCGCGCACAACGGCGGGCTTGTTCTCACGCGAGACGTGGAAGACGTGGTGGGTCATGGCCGGGACCGGCGACGCGGCGCTGTCGACCGAGTGCGTGACCGGCGAGTGCAGGTAACGGCGGACCAGCTGGTCGATCGCGTTGTCGAGCGTCGCGGAGAACAGCAGGCGCTGGCCGTTCTGGGGTGTCGCGTCGAGCAGGCGCTTCACGGCGGGCAGGAACCCGAGGTCGGCCATGTGATCGGCCTCGTCGAGGACGGTGACCTCAATCTCGTCGAGCCGCACGTGACGCTGGCCGATGAGGTCCTCGAGGCGGCCCGGGGTGGCGATGACCACGTCGACGCCACGGCGCAGGGTGTTGACCTGGGGGCCCTGGCCCACGCCACCGAAGATGACCATGGTGCGCAGGTCGAGCGCGGTCGCCAGCGGGGTGATGGTCTCGGCCACCTGCGTCGCGAGCTCACGGGTCGGCACCAGCACCAGCGCACGCGGGGCGCCCGGGTTGCGGCGTCGACCGGACTTGGCGAGGGCGGCGAGGGTCGGTAGTGCGAAGGCGACGGTCTTGCCGCTGCCGGTGCGGCCGCGGCCGAGGACGTCGCGACCGGCGAGCGAGTCGGGCAGAGTCGCGGCCTGGATCGGGAAGGGGGAGTCGATGCCGCGCCGGCTCAGCGCGGTCACCAGGGGCGCAGGCACCCCGAGCTTGGAGAAGGACACAGCGGAGGGCACGGCAGGGGTGTGTTCAGACACAGAGAAACTCTCATCAGCAGTAGGAGTGGCCGAAGATGCTGGACCACTCACAACTGTGAGCTGACGGCGCCAACCAGGAGTTGGGGCGCGGAGCAGACGACCTGCGGTGCGCAGGGGGCGCACCGAATACGTCAACCCTAGGGGATAGCCGCCGCATTCCCGAACTGGGCTCACATCTGGAGGGCGTCGCATTCTGAGCAGCGAGTTGCCACCCGGCCTCGTAGGGCCGCGCGAGGGGGGGAATGGCAGGGCCTGCCAGAGACCGCCCCGGGCCGCCTAACCTCGAAGACATGACGGCGAACCTGACGACCTTGACCCTGAACAACGGCGTCGAGATGCCTGCCCTGGGGCTGGGGGTGTTCCAGACCCCGCCAGACGAGACGCGCACGGCTGTGGAAGCGGCTCTGGACGCCGGCTACCGGCACGTCGACACTGCGGCGGCATACGGCAACGAGCGCGAGGTGGGCGAGGCGGTCCACCGTTCCGGGATCCCCCGCAACGAGATCTTCGTCGAGACGAAGATCTGGATCAGCGACTACGGCTACGACCAGGCCCTCCACGGGTTCGAGAAGAGCGCCGCCAAGCTCGGTGTCGAACAGATCGACCTGCTGATCCTGCACCAGGCGCTGCCGTCGGACTTCGACACGACTCTGGAGGCGTATCGGGCCCTGGAGACGCTGCTGGCTGACGGCAAGGTCCGCGCCATCGGCGTCAGCAACTTCATGGTCGACCACCTCACCATGCTGCTCGAGAAGGCGACGGTCGTGCCGGCTGTGAACCAGATCGAGGTGCACCCCTACTTCCAGCAGCGCCAGGTCCAGGCGTTCGGTGCCGAGCGCGGCATCCTGACGCAGGCCTGGTCACCCATCGGCGGCATCACCTTCTACCGCGACGGCAACCACGGCAGCACGCTGCAGGACCCGGTCATCGGCGGCATCGCCGCAGCGCACGGCAAGTCACCTGCCCAGGTGATGCTGCGCTGGCACCTGCAGCAGGGCCGCTCGGCCATCCCGAAGTCGACCAAGGCGCACCGCATCGCCGAGAACATCGACGTCTTCGACTTCGACCTGACCGCCGACGACCTCGCTGCCATCGATGCCCTCGACACTGGGCAGCGCGGCGGCCCTGAGCCGACGGCCATCACCCTGGCGAGCTTCGGTCGGCCGATACCCGAGGCCTGAGCCCACGACCTCACCACCCCACCCACGCAGGCTCTGGGTTCAGTCGGCGCGCGGGGCTGCCACCGAGGACCTGACGACCCGATACGGCGGCATACCGTGACGTCCGAATCCACCCCAGGAGCACGGCCCGCACCAGCAACGGTCAAGGATGTGGCGCGGATCGCTGGGGTGAGCACAGCAACCGTGTCGCGGGTCGTGAACGGGCACCCCTCTGTCCGGGAGGCGACCCGGGCAGCCGTACTCCACGCGATTGCCACGCTGGGGTACGAACGCAACGAGGCGGCAGCATCGGTCAGGCGAATGTCCAGGGCACGGCATCGTCCTGACATCGCTGCTGACGAGAACGTGTGATGGCCCCGGCAGTGGCCTGTCACCCGTCCACCCCTGCAGCTACCCCTCGAGTGACTTCAGGAATCGCGCGCGGTCGACGAGCAGTCGGTCGATCTCGCCTCCGGCAACGCGCTCCCCACTGTCGTCCGTCGCCGTCACCTCGAAGGTCAGGCGTCGGGACTGCGCGGGGCTGGACACCCGAGCGCTGACCTCCACCACCCCACCCACACGGGTGGCCTTCACGTGGTCGATCCGCACTGCGGTGCCCACCGTGGTCTGTCCGGCGCCCACCAGCGGTGCCGCGACGAGCACGGTCTCGGCTTCCATCCAGGCGACCAGTCGCGGCGTGGCGAGAACGCTCACATCCCCACTGCCCACGTGGAGTGCCGTGTCCATCTCACTCACGACGTGTCGCATCACCACACGGTAACGCCGATACCTGTCGGGTCGGAGACCCTGCCCTCGGGCGGCCGGTCATCAAACCCAGCGACCCGCCATAGCGGCGGGTCGGCGTTCCCACACCCCGGCTCGGCCAACCCCGCCACTAAGGGAAACGCCGGTCAGCCCCGTTCATGGGCTGACCGGCGCTTTCGCTGGGGTCTGGCGGTGGCGGTGGGATTTGAACCCACGGTGGGCTTTCACCCACACACGCTTTCGAGGCGTGCTCCTTAGGCCGCTCGGACACGCCACCGCCGAGCAGGGTACTAGAGCCGCCCCATGCCCTCGAAATCGAGTCCGTCCGCGGTCCAGCTCCCCTCAGGGAATGCCCCGGCCGTCGGCGGACTTGTCCCCTGACGTGAGCCCTTCTTCCCCCTCTGGCGTCGGTCTGCGCTCCGAGCGCGGGCCGATCCTGCTGGCCCTCATGGTCTCGACCGGCCTGATCGCCATCGACGCGACCATCCTGGCGACGGCCGTTCCCTCGGTCGTGCGGGACCTCGGCGGCTTCGCCCAGTTCCCGTGGCTCTTCTCGGTGTACCTGCTGGCCCAGGCCGTGTCCGTCCCGGTCTACGCGAAGCTCGCCGACATGGTCGGGCGCAAGCCGCTGATGCTGCTGGGCATCGGGCTCTTCCTGCTCGGGTCCATCCTCTGCGGCTTCGCCTGGAGTATGCCGGCCCTCATCGCCTTCCGGGCGCTACAGGGCCTCGGCGCCGGCGCCGTACAGCCCATGGCGATCACCATTGCCGGAGACATCTACACCGTCGCGGAGCGCGCCAAGGCCCAGGGTTACATCGCCAGCGTCTGGGCCGTGTCCTCGGTCGTCGGGCCGACCCTTGGCGGGATCTTCTCCCAGCTCGGCATCTGGCGCTGGATCTTCTTCGTCAACGCCCCGCTGTGCGTCCTCGCGGGCGTCCTCATCGTCAGGAACTTCCACGAGCGGGTCGAGCGCACCCGCCACCAGGTCGACTACCTCGGGTCCTTCCTGCTCATGACGTCGATGAGCCTCGTGATCCTCGGGGTGCTCGAGGGCGGCCAGGCCTGGGCCTGGGGCTCGCCCACGAGCATCGGGATCTTCGGGGTCGGTGCGGCGCTGCTCGCGGCCTTCGCCGTCGTCGAGCGGCGCGCGCCCGAGCCGGTCCTCCCGCTGTGGGTGTTCAGCCGGCGCCTGCTCGCCACCACGACCGCGCTGGCCCTCGGCGTCGGCGTCATCCTCATCGGCCTGACCTCGTTCGTCCCCACCTTCCTCGAGAACGCCCTCGGCGTGCAGCCCCTCGTCGCGGGCCTGGCGCTGGCTGCCCTGACCCTCGGGTGGCCGCTCAGCGCCACCCTCTCCGGTCGGATCTACCTGCGCGTCGGGTTCCGTCCGACGATCCTCATCGGGCTCGCGCTCGTGGTGGTCGGGGCCGGGGCGCTGGCCCTGCTGTCCCACTCACCGTCGGTGGCCGGGGTGGCCCTGAGCTGCTTCGTCACCGGGCTCGGCCTGGGCCTGGTCGCCTCGCCGTCGCTGATCGCCGCGCAGGCCAGCGTGGCCTGGCAGGAGCGGGGCGTGGCGACCGGGACCAACATGTTCGCGCGCTCGATCGGCAGCGCTGTGGGAGCCGCGATCTTCGGCGCGGTGGCCAACGCGGTCGTCGCGGCCTCGGGCCATCCGGAGACGAACCGGGCCACCGCGATCGCCTCGGGCGCGGCCGTGTTCCTCGCCGTCCTCGTCGCCGCCGTGCTGACCGTGGTCGCCGGCGTGGTCATGCCGCGGGTGACCGCCGACTCGGCGGAGCAGTCTGCGGTTCACGAGCCAGCCGCAGCCAGCTAGCTGGCCGACCCATCGGCATGTGCACGGTGGGCCGCGCGCAAGCGAAACTCAGTGACGGGCCTCCGCACGATGGCGGCGCACCGCCCAGACACCTACGGCGATGAGCACGATGACGGCCACGATGATCGCCGCCCCGCGCCCGAGCCACTTCTCCACCCGGTGATACGACTCCCCGGCAAGGTATCCCGCGGTGACTGCCGTCGCGCCCCACGCGATGCCCCCGAGGGCGTTCCACGGCAGGAACACCCGGTACTTCATGCCGGACAGCCCGGCAAGCGCCGGCATCACGGCTCGGAAGAACGCGGTCCAGCGCCCGAGGAACACCGCCGAGCCGCCACGACGCCGCAGGAAGTCCTGGGCGGAGTCGAGCTTGTCTCGGCGCTTGTCGAAGAAGTGGTGGGCCATGATCCTCGGCCCGAACAGCCGTCCGATCTCGAAGCCGACCGAGTCGCCCACGATGGCGCAGAGGATCACGATGATGAGGACCACGCTGAGGTGGGTGTGGCCCAGGCTCGCGGTGACGCCGCCGATGATGGCGAGCGTCTCACCGGGCAGGACGAAGCCCACGAACAGCGCGTCCTCGGCGAAGACGACCGCGCCCACGATCACGTAGACCAGCCACGGTGGAGCGCCGAGCACCTGGTTGACCAGGGAGTTGATCAGCCCGCCCATGGGCCCGCCTCTCGCGTCGTCGGAGATCTGTGTGCTGCGAAGAATTCCAGAAGCACCTGAGAGCACTCTGTCGCACGCACCCCGGCGATGACCTCGACGCGGTGCGTGGCGCGCCGATCGCGCACGATGTCCCAGACCGAACCGGTCGCGCCCAGCTTGGGATCCCAGGCGCCCAGGACCAAGCGCGAGATCCGCGACAGCATCACGGCGCCGGCACACATCGGGCACGGTTCGAGGGTGACGACCAGCGTGCAGTCCTCGAGCCGCCAGGTGCCCAGACGCCGCGCAGCGTCCCGCAGGGCGACGATCTCGGCGTGCGCCGTGGGGTCGCCGTCGACCTCGCGCAGGTTGCGCCCCGCGCCGACGACCTCACCCTCCGCCGAGACCACCACGGCGCCGACGGGGACGTCTCCGTCCCGGGCTGCCGCGGCGGCGAGATCGAGCGCCTGACCCATCCACGCGGCATACCGCTGGTCGGCGGCGGGGCGGAGGGTGGAGGTCACGCGCTAAGTTTCGCGTATGCGCGTCCACGTTGCCGACCACCCCCTCATCGCCCACAAGCTGACCTACCTGCGCGACAAGCGCACGGACAGCCCGACGTTCCGGCGGCTCGCCGAGGAGCTGGTCACGCTGCTCGCGTACGAGGCGACGCGCGACGTGCGGACGGAACCGTTCGAGATCGAGACGCCGGTGGCCCGGACGACGGGCATCAAGCTGAGCACGCCCAAGCCACTGGTCGTGCCGATCCTGCGGGCGGGCCTGGGCATGCTCGAGGGCATGGTGCGCCTGCTGCCGAGCGCGGAGGTCGGCTTCCTGGGCATGCAGCGCAACGAGGAGACCCTCGAGGCGATCACCTACGCCAACCGGCTGCCGGACGACCTCGCGGGTCGCCAGTGCTACATCGTCGACCCGATGCTCGCCACCGGCGGCACGCTGGCCATGACGATCCGCTACCTCGCCGACCGCGGCGCCGACGACATCACCGCGGTCACCCTCCTGGCGGCCCCCGAGGGCATCGCCCACCTCGAGGAGGTCCTCGCCGACCTGGACATCCCGATCACCATCGTGACGGGGGCCATGGACGAGCGACTGAACGAGAAGGGGTACATCGTGCCCGGCCTCGGCGACGCGGGCGACCGGCTGTACGGCGTGGTCTGACCGAACCCTCGCCCCCTGAGACGGCGAGCGCGCGCCCGGCGCGCCTGGACCGGTTCGGTGTTCGCATCCGCCACGATGGACGCTGAGGCATGTCTGTCCGACGCGCCCACCGACGACCGATCAAGGAGATGAGATGCAGCGCGTGAAGAAGATCCTGCTGTGGCTCCTCGTCGCGTTCGCCGCCTACGCGATCTTCACCTCGCCCCACCAGGCTGCCGACATCGTCAAGACGTCCGGCACGATCCTGGCCGACGGCGCCAAGAACATCGGCAGCTTCTTCGACGCTCTCCTCAAGCGGTAGCGGGGCACGACGCGCCATGGCAGCGCGAGCGCGACGGCACGAGGAGCTCGACCGCTACCTGCTCGACGGCGAACGGCTCGTGACGGCTGTCCACCAGCACTGGGGCAAGGTCGCCGAGCCGGTCGCGACAGCCGTGGCCGGCGCCGTCGTGGCCCTGTGGGTCGACGCGACCGTGACCCACCCCTTGGCCATCGTGAGCACCGCGGCGTGGTGGGTGTGGTTCGCCCTGCTCGCCCGGATGCTCTACAAGCTGGCCGAGTGGCGCCACGACTGGTTCGTCGCCACCGACAAGCGGCTCCTGCTGTTCTACGGCTTCATCACCCGCCGGGTGTCGATGATGCCGCTGAGCAAGGTGACGGACATGTCCTACGAGCGTTCCGTGCCGGGGCGGCTGCTCGGCTACGGCCGGTTCGTCATGGAGTCTGCCGGTCAGGACCAGGCCCTGCACAAGGTCAACTGGGTGCCGCAGCCCGACCACCACTACCGCGCCATCTGCGCCGAGATCTTCGGCGTCCCCGACCGCTCCAACCACGACGTCGACGACGAGCTGTGGCGCGACGGCCTGCCGCGGCTGCCGCCCCTTCCCGACCCGTATGCCGGGTGGGACGACCCGCGCCACCAAGGCACCGGCTCGCCGTCGCTCTACCGCAGCCCCGACCTGCAGGCGCGTGACCGCAGCGCGGACACCGGCCCCATACCCGTGCGACGACGACGCGACCGGAGCGACGACTAGACCGTCACGGTCTACCGGCTGACGCGTCTCCTCATCGAGACTCGACGCTGGAGGCCGCGTGAGCGAATGGTTCACCTCGTGATCGCGATCCTCACAGCGTTTGCTTCCGGGTTTCTCGTCATCGCTTCTCCGTGCACCTTGCCCATACGTCCCGGGATCTTGACCACGCTGGGCATCCGACAAGAGCAGGGCCGACGAACGACGACCGCGAGGGCCGGTGCCCTGATGCTGTTCGTGCTGGGTGTGGCCGGAGGTCTCGCTGGGGCAACCGGCGTCAGCGCATGGGCGGCGCGAGGGCTCCCCATAGCGCAGCCGCCGTGGTCCTTGCTGCCTGCGGGTCTGTTGCTGTTCGCGGGATTGTTCACCCTGGAGCTGCTACCGACGACGCTCGGCGCGCTCGGCACCCGTCCCGCCCGGTTCGGTCGAGGGGCGCCCGGACTGACAGGCCTGGCCCTGGGCGTCGGGTGGACACCCTGCAACACCCCCTCGATGGCTCTGGGCCTGATGGCCGCGTCGCATGGCGGGTCATGGGGCTTCGCCCTGGCGCTCATCGGGGCGTACGTCGCGGGTGTCGTTGTTCCGGTGGCCGGCACGCTGGTCGGCGTGACCAGGATCAGTGGGTTGCGACAGTGGCTGCAGCGCGCGGGGCGCGGACTTCAGGTGGCGTCTGGCCTGAGTCTGGTTGTCCTGGCAGCTCTGGTCGGAACGGGAACGTGGCAGTCCGTCGTCACTGGCCTCCTCGTGCGCGCGGCAGGCTGATGCACAGGCGCCCGGACGTCGACAGGACTGAGACGACGACAACGGCTAGCGTGGCCCGGATCCGGGCCACTGACGGGGTGGCCCCGAGGAGCGGGAGGGCGACGCCATGTCCGTGATGCGGACCAAGTCGATCGAGCAGTCGATCAAGGAGACCGACGACCCCGACTACGCGCTCAAGAAGAGCCTGAGCTGGTTGGACCTGACCGTCTTCGGCATCGGCGTCATCATCGGGGCTGGCATCTTCACGTTCACCGGCAAGGCCGCGCAGGCCTATGGTGGGCCCGCGATCGTGATCTCGTTCGTCATCGCCGCGGTGGTCTGCGCCCTGGCTGCCCTCTGCTACGCGGAGTTCGCCTCCACTGTCCCCGTCTCGGGCTCGGCATACACCTTCTCGTACGCCTCCCTCGGTGAGCTGGTCGCCTGGATCATCGGCTGGGACCTGCTCCTCGAGCTCGCCCTCGGAGCCGGCGTGGTCTCGCAGGGCTGGTCGCACTACGCCAACCTGCTCCTGAACACCATGGGCATCACGCTCCCCGACGTGCTCGCCCCCCAGTCCAAGACCAACCCGGGCGGCCAGTTCAACCTCCTGGCGTTCCTGCTCATCGCGGTCCTCACCGCGCTGGTGGCGTGGGGCATCAAGGAGTCGATGCGGGTCAACCTCGTCCTGGTCGGCATCAAGCTGTTCATCGTGCTCTTCGTGATCGTGGCGGGCCTCGCCTACGTGAAGACGGCCAACTACCACCCCTTCATCCCCCCGGCCAAGCCCGGCGCACCGGGCCAGGGCATCACCCAACCCCTGATCCAGGCCATGCTCGGCTTCACGCCCACGACCTATGGCCTCGGCGGCATCTTCGCCGGCGCCTCGATCGTGTTCTTCGCGTACATCGGGTTCGACGTGGTCGCCACCACGGCCGAGGAGGCCAAGAACCCGCAACGCGACCTGCCGATCGGCATCCTCGCCTCGCTGGTGATCTGCACGATCCTCTACGTCGCCGTGGCATTCGTCATCACGGGCATGGTCAAGTACAACAAGATCGACCCCGACGCAGCCTTGGCGACCGCATTCAAGGACGTCGGAAAGAGCGGCTTCGCCACGATCGTCTCCTGCGGCGCGGTGGCTGGTCTGACGACGGTCGTCATGACCCTGATCATCGGCGCCACCAGGGTGCTCTTCGCCATGTGCCGCGACTGGCTCCTGCCAAGAGGCCTGGGCCGGACCAACCCCAAGACCGGCACGCCCGTGCGCATCACGATCTTCGTCGGCTTGGCGGTCGCCTTCATCGGCGCCTACGTGGGCAACCACATCGACCTCGAGGAGATGGTCAACATCGGCACCCTCGCGGCCTTCACCCTCGTCTCGATCGCCGTGCCGATCCTGCGCCACAAGCGCCCTGACCTGCCGCGGGCCTTCCGGGTGCCGTGGTCGCCCGTCCTGCCGACGCTGGCCGCCCTCGCCTCGCTCTACCTCATGCTCAACCTGTCGATCGAGACCTGGATCCGGTTCCTCGTCTGGATGGCCCTGGGCTTCGTCGTCTACTTCTCCTACGGCTACCGCAAGAGCCGGCTCGCCCGTCGCGCCGAGGAGGAGCGGGTCCCGAGCCTGACGAGGACCTGAGCCATGCGGCTGTCCGTGGTGCTCGACTGCCTCGACCCTGCGGGTCTGGTCGACTTCTGGCGGGCAGCTCTGGGGTACGACCACGTCGGGTCGGCGCCGGGCTTCGAGGTGCTCCGGCCAAGCGCGGGCGAACCGCCGGGCCCGGTGTACATCCTGCAAGCGGTGGGTGAGGAACGCCTGGCCAAGAACCGGATGCACGTCGACATCCACCCGCCGCTCGACCTCGGCGTCCCCGACCCGGGCCACCCGCCGCCTGACGCGCGGGCGCCCGACGGGGCGACTACAGGGCCTTGATGATGTCCTCGACGCGCTCCTTGGCGTCGCCGAAGAGCATCTGGCTGTTCTCCTTGTAGAACAACGGGTTCTGCACCCCGGCATAACCGGTGGCCATCGACCGCTTGAAGACCACCACGTTGCGGGCCTTCCAGACCTCGAGCACCGGCATACCGGCGATCGGCGAGCCGGGCTCGTCGGTCGCGGAAGGGTTCACCGTGTCGTTGGCTCCGATGACCAGGACCACGTCGGTGTCAGGGAAGTCCTCATTGATCTCGTCCATCTCCAGGACGATGTCGTACGGCACCTTGGCCTCGGCCAGCAGGACGTTCATGTGGCCTGGCAGCCGGCCCGCGACGGGGTGGATGCCGAACCGGACGTTGACGCCCTTCTTGCGCAGCTGCGAGGTGAGCTCCGCGACCGGGTACTGCGCCTGCGCGACCGCCATGCCGTAGCCCGGCGTGATGACAACCGACGAGGCGTCCTTGAGCAGCTCGGCGACATCGGCGGCGATGGTCTCGCGGTGCTCGCCGTAGTCCTTGTCCGCCCCGACCGAGACCTCCTGGCCGAAGCCGCCGGCAATGACCGACACGAACGAGCGGTTCATGGCCTGGCACATGATGTACGAGAGGATCGCACCCGAGGAGCCGACCAGGGCGCCGGTCACGATGAGCAGGTCGTTGCCGAGCATGAAGCCGGCCGCGGCCGCCGCCCACCCCGAGTAGCTGTTGAGCATCGACACGACCACGGGCATGTCGCCGCCCCCGATCGAGGCGACGAGGTGCCAGCCGAACGCCAACGCGATCACGGTCATCAGCGCCAGCGGCACCATCGAGTGCGACGTCACGAACCACACCAGCAGGACCGCCGAGACGACGAGGGCGGCGAGGTTGAGCCAGTGCCGCGCCGGCAGCATGAGGGGCGAGGACTTGATGCGTGCGCTCAGCTTGAGGAACGCCACGATCGACCCGGTGAACGTCACCGCACCGATGAAGACCCCGAGGAACACCTCGACGCTGTGGATGTTGCCGACCGCGTCACCACCGTTGGGTGACTCCAGGTAGGAGCTGTAGCCGACGAGCACCGCCGCCAGCCCGACAAAGCTGTGCAGCATCGCCACCAGCTCGGGCATCTGGGTCATCTCGACGACCCGCGCGCGCCACAGCCCGATGGACGCGCCGATCGCCATGGCCACCGCAATGAGCACGAGCGTGAGCAGACCGTTCGAGGCCTGCGAGACCGACAGCCACACCGTCGCGACCAGGGCGAGCCCCATGCCCGTGACGCCGAAGGCGTTGCCCTCCTTGGCTGTCTCGTGCTTCGAGAGACCAGCGAGGGAGAGGACGAAGAGCACCGCTGCGACGATGTATGCCGCCTGCACCAGGTTGGCGGTGACGTTGCCACTCATACGGGTTCAGTCCTTCCGGAACATCTGGAGCATGCGACCGGTCACGGCGAACCCTCCGAAGATGTTGATCGAGGCGACCGCGGTCGCGATGAACGCGATCGTCTGGATCACCGGGTCGCTACTGCCGAGCTGGAGCACACCGCCGACGAGGATGATGCCGCTGATCGCGTTGGTCTCGGACATCAGCGGGGTGTGCAAGGCGTGGGCGACGTTCGAGATGACGTAGAACCCGACGATCACGGCGAGCGCGAACACGGTGAAGTGGCCGAGGAAGGCCGACGGCGAGAACGCCGCCACCAGGGCGAACACCGCAGCCGCCACGAGCATCCCGGCGTACTTGCGCCGGGGGTCCTTCGGGGCACGCGGCTGCTTCGGGGCCGGCGGGGGCGCCGTGGCCACCGGGGCTGCGCTCACCTGGACCGGCGGCGGCGGCCACAGGGGACTCTCCGCCGCGGCATACCGTCATGCCGCGCTGGACCACGTCCTCGAGGTCGAGCACCAGCTGACCGTCCTTGGCCGGCGTCAGCAGCTTGAGCAGGTTGACCAGGTTGGTGCCGAAGAGCTGGCTCGCTTGCGTCGGCAGACGCCCGGGGAGGTCGGTGTAGCCGATCAGCCGAACCCCGTTGGCGGTCGTGACCAGCTGGTCGGCGACGGTGCCGGCGACGTTGCCGCCGTTGGACGCCGCCATGTCGACGACGACCGAACCGGGCTTCATCGAGGCGACCATCTCCTCGGTGAGCAGCCGGGGAGCTGGCCTGCCGGGGATCAGCGCGGTGGTGATGACGATGTCGACGTCCTTGGCCTGCTCGGCGTAGAGCTCGGCGGCCTTGCGGTTGAAGTCCTCGCCCATCTCCTTGGCGTAGCCCGTGGCGGAAGGGCCCTCGTCCTCGACCTCGATGCGCAGGAACTCGGCGCCCATCGACTCGACCTGCTCGCCCACCTCGGCGCGCGCGTCGAACGCCCGCACGATGGCTCCCAGGCTGCTCGCGGTGCCGATCGCGGCCAGGCCCGCGACGCCGGCGCCGACGACGAGGACCTTGGCCGGCGGCACCTTGCCAGCCGCGGTGACCTGCCCGGTGAACAGCGACCCGAACTCGTGGGCGGCCTCGATCACGGCACGGTAGCCACCGATGTTGGCCATCGAGGACAGCACGTCGAGGGACTGGGCCCGGGAGATGCGCGGCACGGCGTCCATCGCGAGCGCGGTGACGCCGGCCGCGGTGAGTTGCTCGACGAGCTCGGGGCTCAGAGCCGGGGAGAGGAGCGAGGCGAGCACGGCGTCGGGCTTGAGCAACCCGATCTCGTCCTGTGTGGGAGCGTTGATCTTGAGGACGATGTCGCTGCCCCAGACCTCGAGGCGGTCGACGAGCGACGCCCCCGCCGCGGCATACATCTCGTCGGAGAAGGACGCGCGTGCACCGGCCCCGCGCTCGATGACGACCTCGTAACCGAGGCCGACGAGCTGACCCACCGTCTTGGGGGTCGCCGCGACCCGGGTCTCGCCCGGTCGTGACTCCTGTGGCACACCGATCCGCACTGCAGCACTCCCATGGTGGAAGGTCGAGGGACGGACGCCAACCTAGGGGCAAATCACCCCTCCTGGCACCCACCTGTGACGACAGTCGCGCCCGCCGTCCAGAAGGTGGACGACGGGCGCGACAGCAAGTCCCGCTGGGCGGGTCAGCTCAGACGAGGCCGATCACGATCAGCGTCATGAGGGCGATCAACGTGATGGCGCCGAGGAACAGGCCGCCGCCGATGTCGGACTGGGTCTCGGCGTACGGGCGGTCCTGGTGCAGGTAGTCGTGGGGGTAGTGCGGGGCGCGGTGCGCGCCGTGGGTGCGAGTCAGGTTGGTGGTCATGGTGCCTCGCCTCCTTTCGGTTACGATACGAACCGTAGCGTATCTATCGCGCACCGTTCAAGCCGAGGCCGTGTGGTATGCACCACGCCCACCTCCGTACCGAGCCCCCGAAGGAGCTCAGGCCGTGCCACCCACGTCACCGTGCGGGACCGGCTGGCCGAGCCGGCCGGCCTCGTAGTCCTCGAACGCCTGCACGAGCTCGGCGCGGGTGTTCATGACGAACGGGCCGGCCCACGCGACGGGCTCACGGATGGGGCGCCCACCGAGGATGACGACGTCGAGCCCGGCGGCGAACCGCTGCTGCTGGCTCTGGGCGGCGGACAGGCGCAAGGCATCGCCCGCTCCGAGCACGGCGAGCTGGCCGGTGCCGATCGGCGTCTGGTCGGGTCCGACGAACCCGTCACCGCTCATCACATAGACCAAGGCGTTGAAGTCCGGCCGCCACGGCAGGCTCAGCTCGCCGCCCGGGGCCACCGTGGCGTGCACCATCGCCATCGGGGTGTGCGTCGAACCGGGCCCGGCGACGCCACCCACGTCGCCGGCGATGACGCGCAGCAGGGAACCGCCGTCGGCGGAGGTCGCCAGCCCGACCTCGCTGGAGCGCAGGTCCTGGTATGCCGGGGCCTTGAGCTTGTCAGCCCGCGGCAGGTTGACCCAGAGCTGGAACCCGTGGAACAGGCCGCCGCTCACGACCAGGTGCTCCGGCGGGGCCTCGATGTGCAGGATCCCCGCACCGGCCGTCATCCACTGGGTGTCGCCATCGGTGATCGTGCCGCCACCACCGAACGAGTCGTGATGGTCGAAGATCCCGTCGATGATGTACGTCACCGTCTCGAACCCACGGTGCGGGTGCCACGGCGTGCCCTTCGGTTCGCCCGGCGCATACTCCACCTCACCCATCTCGTCGAGGTGGATGAAGGGGTCGAGGTCCCTCAGGTCGACGCCGGCGAAGGCTCGCTTGACCGGGAAGCCCTCTCCCTCGACGCCACCAGGGGCCGTCGTGACCGACCTGACCGGACGCTGCGCCGCGCCGACGCCCGGCGAGGGGATGCGGGGCAGGACGGTGAGGTCGGCAACCGAGACAGCAGGCATGTTCGCTCCCAGATAGTTCGAAATTCAACTATCCCTGCAACGCAGCGACCCGTCAAGCCATTCCGCGCACTCGGATCGGGCTGGCCGGGTACGGCTAGAGGCCGAGTTCGGCCACCGACTTCTCGCGCATCTCGACCTTGCGGACCTTGCCCGTCACCGTCATCGGGAACTCGTCGACCACGGTGACGTACCGAGGGATCTTGTAGTGCGCCAGCTTTCCCGTGGCGAACGCGCGCACCCCCTCGGCGTCAAGCGGCTCGGCGCCCTCCCGCATCCGGATCCAGGCACACAGCTCCTCGCCGTACTTCGCGTCGGGCACCCCGATCACCTGGGCGTCGAGGATGTCCGGGTGGGTGTAGAGGAACTCCTCGATCTCGCGCGGGTAGATGTTCTCGCCCCCGCGGATCACCATGTCCTTGATCCGCCCCGTGATCTGGACGTAGCCGTCCGCGTCCATCACCGCGATGTCTCCGGTGTGCATCCACCCGTCGACGAGCACCTCGTCGGTCTTGTCCTGCTGGCCCCAGTACCCGAGCATCACCGAGTAGCCCTTGGTGCAGAACTCCCCCGCCTGGCCGGCCGGAAGCGTCTCACCCGAGACGGGGTCGACGACCTTGATCTCGAGGTGCGGCATGACCCGACCCACCGTGCCGACCTTGCGCTCGAACGAGTCATCGCGACGAGTCTGCGCCGAGACCGGCGAGGTCTCGGTCATCCCGTAGCAGATGGTCATCTCCTCGATGCCCGCCGCGATGAGCTTCTCCATCATCGTCGCGGGGCAGGGCGAACCCGCCATGATCCCGGTGCGCACTGACGCGAGGTCGTAGGACGCGAAGTCCGGCAAGGACCACTCCGCGATGAACATCGTGGGCACGCCGTAGAGCGAGGTGCACCGCTCGTCGGCGGTCGCCCGCAGGGTCGCAGCGGGGTCGAAGCCCGGCGCCGGGATCACCATGCAGGCCCCGTGGGAGGTGGCCGCGAGGTTGCCCATGACCATGCCGAAGCAGTGGTAGAAGGGCACCGGGATGCAGATCCGGTCCTGCTCGGTGTAGCCGCAGACCTCACCGACGAAATAGCCGTTGTTGAGGATGTTGCGGTGCGAGAGCGTGGCTCCCTTGGGGAAGCCTGTGGTGCCCGAGGTGTACTGGATGTTGATGGGGTCGTGGGGATCGAGGCCGCCCTGGACCTGCGCCACCTGCTCAGTCGTCACCCCGTCGGCCCCCGCCAGCAAGGACTCCCAGGAGTCGGTGCCGAACACGTAGACCCCCGCCAGGTCCGGGCAGCTGGCCCGCACTTCCTCGACCATCGCGACGTAGTCACTCGTCTTGAACGACTCGGCCAGGAACAGGTGCGAGATGCCCGCCTGCTTCAGGACGTACTCCAGCTCGTGGGTGCGGTAGCTGGGGTTGATGTTGACGAGAATGGCTCCGATCTTGGCCGTGGCGTACTGGACGACGACCCACTCGGCGCAGTTCGGCGCCCAGATCCCCACGCGCTCGCCCTTCGCGACGCCAGCGGCGAGCAGCGCCCGGGCGAGCCGGTCGACCTCGCCCGCGAACGCGGCATACGTCCATCGCAGGCCGCGCGGCACGTCGACGAGCGCCTCGCGATCGGCGAACCGAGCCACGGTCGCGTCGAGGTTGTCGGGGATGGTCTGCTCGAGCAAGGGGGGATCGGTCTCGCCGACCGCATACGACAACGTGGTCATGCCCTTCATCCCACCGTGCCCACCTGCATCCCACAACCCCTCGATTCGGCTGGATGGCGAACGCAAAACCCCGTGTCGACCAGGGGTCACCGGCAGGTAGCGTCGCCCCCGACATGAGCGCGACCCTCAAGGCCTCCGACCTCGCTGCCGGCCACGGCGCACGAGCCCTCTTCTCGGGGCTCGATCTCGTGGTGGGCGCTGGCGACGTCGTCGGCCTCGTCGGAGCCAACGGCGCGGGCAAGTCCACCCTGCTGCGCCTGCTGGCCGGCGAGCTCGAGCCGGAGCAGGGCACCGTGACCCTGAGCCCGCGGGCCGCCTCGGTCGGGCACCTGCCGCAGGAGCCCGAGCGCCGGGCCGGCGAGACCGTGGCCGGGTTCCTCGCCCGACGCACCGGGGTGAGCGCCGCCGAGACGGAGCTGAACGCGGCCGCCGAGGCGCTCGGCGAGGCCGGTCCGGGCGCCGACGACCGGTATGCCGTGGCGCTCGAGTCGTGGCTCGCGCTGGGCGGCGCGGACCTCGAGGAGCGCGCCGCCGGGACCCTCGCCGGGCTCGGCCTCGGGGTCGATCCCGAGACACCGATGACCGCGCTCTCGGGTGGGCAGGCGGCCCGGGCCGGTCTCGCAGCCCTCCTGCTCTCGCGCTACGACCTGCTGCTGCTCGACGAGCCGACCAACGACCTCGACCTGGACGGCCTCGAGCGGCTGGAGCAGTTCGTCGCGGGCCTGCGCAGCCCCGCAGTGATCATCAGCCACGACCGGGAGTTCCTGGCGCACACCGTCACCCGGGTGGTCGAGCTCGACCTCGCCCAGCAGCAGGTCGCGGTCTACGAGGGCGGGTACGACGCCTACCTCGCCGAGCGGGAGGTGGCGCGGCGGCACGCGCGAGAGGCCTACGAGGACTACGCCGACACCCGCACCCGGCTCGAAGAGCGCGCCGTCACCCAGCGGAACTGGATGACCGTCGGCGTCCGCAACGCCCGTCGCAAGAAGACCGACAACGACAAGTTCGTCCCCGCATTCCGCGCAGAGTCGGCCGAGAAGCAGGCGGCCAAGGCGCGGCAGACCGAGCGCATGATCGAGCGGCTGGAGGAGGTCGACGAGCCGCGCAAGGAGTGGGAACTGCGGATGACCATCGCCGCGGCGCCGCGCTCCGGTTCGGTGGTCGCCTCCGCAGCGGGGGCGATGGTCCGTCGCGGAGACTTCACCCTGGGGCCTGTCGACGTCCAGGTCGACTGGGCCGACCGGATCGTCGTCACCGGCGCCAACGGGTCGGGCAAGACGACGCTGCTCGGGATGCTGCTGGGCACCGTGCCCGTCGACGAGGGGACCGCCGGGCTGGGCTCCTCGGTGCGGGTCGGCGAGGTCGACCAGGCCCGTGGGCTGTTCCTCGGCCCGCAGACCCTGGCCCGGGCGTTCGGCGACGCACTGCCCGACTGGCCCGACGCGGAGGTCCGCACCCTCCTGGCCAAGTTCGGCCTCGGAGCCGAGCACGTCCACCGCGCCGCCGACTCACTCTCGCCGGGGGAACGCACCCGGGCCGCGCTCGCGCTGTTGCAGGCCCGGGAGGTCAACCTGCTCGTGCTCGACGAGCCCACCAACCACCTCGACCTGCCGGCGATCGAGCAGCTCGAGCAGGCTCTCGACTCCTTCGGTGGCACGGTCCTGCTGGTCACGCACGACCGCCGCATGCTGGCCGACGTGCGGGCGACCCGGCGTTGGCACGTCGAGAACGGCCGGCTCCGCGAGCTCTAGCTGAGGAAGAGGTCAGGCGCCAGGCCCTCGTCCTTGCCGGTCATCGAGTACGGCGCGAAGTCGGCGACCCCGCGGGCGCGCAGGAGGTCCTCGTCGATGATGGTCTGGCCGTTGAGGGTCTGGCCGTCGGTGGTGAGCACCTCGTAGGCCGCGTCGGCGACGATGTCCGGCCTCCGGCTGACCTTGACCATCTGGTCGCCGCCGGGCAGGTTGCCGATCGCGTCGGTCGCCACGAGGGTGGCGGGCCACAGGCAGGTCGACGAAATGCCCTTCTGACCCAGCTCGTGGGCGAACCCGAGTGCCGCCATGGTCATGCCGTACTTGGCCATCGTGTATGCCGGGTGGCCGGCGAACCAGCGCGGGTCGAGGTTGATCGGGGGGCTCAGCGTGAGCACCTTGGGGTCGGGTGAGGCGAGCAGGTGCGGGAGCGCCGCACGGGTGAGCATGAACGTCCCGCGGACGTTGACGTCCTGCATGAGGTCGTAGCGCTTCGGGTCGAGACTCGCGGTCGGGCTGAGGTTGAGCACGCTGGCGTTGTTGACCACGATGTCGATGCCACCGAACTGCGCCGCCGCCTTGTCGACGGCCGAGGCGATCGTCTCGTCGTCGCGCACGTCGCCCACGATCGGCAGGGCGTGTCCGCCGGCTGCTTCGATGGCCGCCGCCGCGGTGTGGATGGTGCCGGCGAGACGGGGGTCGGGTGCGCTGGTCTTGGCGATGAGCGCGATATTGGCGCCGTCCCGGGCCGCGCGCACGGCGATCGCCAGGCCGATCCCGCGGCTGCCGCCAGACATGATGATGGTCTTGCCGGAGAGCGTCGTCATGCCGGCGAGCCTAGTTACCGGCGGGTAAGGGCGGAACCTGCTGGGCGCGTGAGCCTCACCACCCACTCACCCACTCCGGCAGGGCCCTCGCTCGGCTGTGGGCACCGTCGTGGAGCTCAGGGGAGCGGTGTGTCGTTGAGGCGGCGCAGCAGGCGCGCCAGCTCGGCGATGTCCGGCTTGTCCCAGGAGCGCAGCTGCGTGCGCAACCGCTCGCGGCGCGCCTCGAACGCCCCGTCGAGGGCAGCCTCACCCTTGGTCGTCAGCCGAACCTGTCGGGCCCTGGCGTCGTCGGGGTCGAGAACGCGCTCGATGAGGCCGAGGTCCTCCAACGTGGACAGGTTTCGGCTGGTGGTGGACTTGTGGAGGCCGAGCACCTCGGACACCTCACCTCCGCGAGCTCCCCCGCCGGCAGCGGCGAGCTCGCGCACGGCCACGAGCACGGCATACCCGGCCGAGTCGAGGTCGGGGTGCACGTCGGCCGCCGTGCGTCGCTGGCCGGTTCGGGCCCGGCGCAACAGCCTGGTGAGCTCGACCTCGAGTTCGCCAAGGGGAGAGCGTGGGGACATGAGCAGGAGCCTACGATGCCCGCCCGTCCCCGGGTGCCGGTGTGGCGACGGGCGGCCCGTCGACCCGGGCTGAGAGACTGGAGCCGTGCGCCCCGTGACCCAGTCCTCCAAGCTGCAGAACGTCCGTTACGACGTGCGCGGTCCGATCCTCCAGGAGGCCCACCGGCTCGAGGCCGAAGGCCACCGGATCATGAAGCTCAACATCGGCAACCCTGCGCCGTTCGGGTTCGAGGCGCCCGAGTCGATCCTCGTCGACATGATCCACAACCTGCCCGAGGCCCAGGGCTACTCGGACTCACGAGGGATCTTCTCCGCCCGCACCGCAGTCGCCCACTTCTACCAGGAGGAGGGCCTCAAGGACGTCACCGTGGAGGACGTCTTCATCGGCAACGGCGTCAGCGAGATGATCTCCCTCGTCCTGCAGGCGATGGTCGACAACGGCGACGAGGTCCTCATCCCCGCTCCGGACTACCCGCTGTGGACCGCGGCGGTCACCCTCGCCGGGGGCAAGGCGGTGCACTACCTCTGCGACGAGGCCAACGGCTGGAACCCCAGCCTCGACGACATCGAGAGCCGGATCACGAGTCGCACCAAGGCCATCGTCCTCATCAACCCCAACAACCCGACCGGAGCGGTGTACTCCGAGCAGATCGTCCGGGGCTTCGTCGAGCTCGCCACGAAGCACGACCTCGTCCTGCTCGCCGACGAGATCTACGAGAAGATCCTGTACGACGGCGCCCGGCACGTGCACGCCGCGACGTATGCCCACGACATCCTCTGCCTGACGTTCAGCGGCCTCTCGAAGGCGTACCGCGTCGCCGGCTTCCGGTCCGGCTGGGTCGTCATCACGGGAGCGCGCGAGCGCGCCGCCAACTTCCTCGAGGGCCTGACCCTGCTGGCGAACATGCGGATGTGCGCGAACGTCCCGGCGCAGCACGCGATCCAGACCGCGCTCGGTGGCTACCAGTCGATCAACGACCTGATCCTGCCCGGCGGACGCCTGCTCGCCCAGCGGGACCTGGCCCATCGCCTCATCACCGAGATCCCCGGCGTGAGCTGCGTCAAGCCCCAGGGCGCGCTCTACCTGTTCCCCCGCCTCGACCCCGAGGTCTACCCCATCGAGGACGACCAGGCCTTCGTCATCGAGCTGCTGCGCTCGACGCACATCCTCATCACCAACGGCACGGGCTTCAACTGGCCCACGCCCGACCACGTGCGCATCGTCACCCTCCCGAGCGTCGAGGACCTCGAGTTCGCGATCGGCCGGATCGCGGGCTTCCTGGAGACCAAGCGCCGCTGATGCGCCGAGGAGACCCGGGCCTGCTGGCCGCCATCGCTGCCGGGGGTGCCGTGGGTTCCCTCGGCCGGTATGCCGCGGGACTGGCGCTGCCCCACGCGGCCGGGGCGTTCCCGTGGGCGACCTTCCTCGTCAACATCGGGGGGTCGCTGGCCATGGGTGTCCTCGTGGTCTGGGTGCTCTCGATGGATCAGCCGCACCCGTGGCTGCGACCGTTCCTCGGCGTGGGCGTGCTGGGTGGGTGGACCACCTTCTCCGGCTACGCCCTGGACACGCACGCGATGGTGACGGGCGGTCACGCGCTGAGCGGCGCGGCATACGTCGTCGGCTCGCTCGTGGTCGGCCTTGCCGCGGTCGGTGTGGGGATCAGCCTGGGTGAACGCGTCTTCGGGCGGCGGCCGTGACCGTCCTCCTCGTCATCGCGGGGGCGGTCGTGGGAGCGCCGCTGCGCTTCCTCGTCGATCGTTGGTCACGCGAACACTCTTCTGCCGGAACGATTCTCGGCACCTTGATCGTCAACGTCGCCGGGTCGTTCATCCTCGGCCTCGCTGCAGGGGCGCCAGGGTTGCCGGCCTGGGTGTCGCCCTTGGTGGGAGTCGGCTTCTGCGGGGCTCTGACAACGTTCTCCACGCTGGCGTTCGAGACCTGGGTCTTCTTCGAGGAGCGAGCCTGGCGCCCGTTCGTCGGAAACCTCGCCCTGTCCCTGGGTCTCGGGCTGCCCGCCGTGTGGCTGGGGTACGCCCTCGGCTGCCGGTTCGGCTGACCGACCCCGGTGCCTGCCGCAGACTCACAGGGCACGTACAGGCGGAGGACAGCCGCCCTTCGGCCTTCGCGCGCACGATCAACCCATGAGCACCCCCGCAGGCCCCGTGGACGTCCTGACCCGGCGAGCCGACCCGCGGGGTCGCCCCGGAGTCGGGCGGCGCACGGCCCTGGTCTGCCTGGCGTGCGCGGTGGTCCTCGTCCCGTGGGTCGCCTACCTCGCGACCTCGCTCCCCCAGACGTACGTCCTCGCGAACTGGAACAGCGCGTGGGTCGGCTTCGACGTGCTGCTCATGGCCCTGCTCGGCACCACGGGGGCGCTCGCACGTCGGGCACACCCGCTCCATGTGCCGGCCGCGTTCGCCTCGGCGGCCTTCCTCGTCGCCGACGCGTGGTTCGACGTGATGACCTCGAGTGGTTCGGCCCTCGTCGTCTCACTCGCGGCCGCGGTCACCATCGAGCTGCCGCTGGCGGCCTTCCTGCTCCGCTACGGAACGCGGGTGGTCAGCGAGGCCGTAGCAGTCCGCTGATCGTGGCGTAGATCGAGTCGGCCCACCGCTCGACGGACCAGCCGCGCCGAAGGACGAGCAGCTCGAACATCTCCGGCGCCGTGACCGACCACATGAGGTCGGCCGCCGCCTGGACGTCGACGCCAGCGCCAAGGTGACCGGCATCGGCCAGGAAACGGGCGTTCTCGGTCATGCGGCGGTAGCGGTCGTCATCCATCTCGCGGAGCAGCACGCCCAGGGCCGGGTCCACGACGGCTGCGTCACGCACCATCAGCCAGATCGGAGAGACCCGGGGCGCCACCTCCATGGAGAGCCGGGACCAGCCGTACAGCACGGTGGACGGGTCGGCGGTGCCGCGCAGCTCGTCGGAGCGCTGGTATGCCGGGACCGGCCCCTCCCCCTCGAGCCCTTGGCGGTACAGCGCCTCGACGAGCCCGGTCTTGCCACCGAAGGACTTGTAGACCGTCTCCTGGGAGACGCCCGCCTGGTCCGCGATCGCCGCCACAGTGGCGCGGGCGAAGCCGACGTCGAGGAACAGCGTGCGTGCAGCCTCGAGGACCCGCGCTCGTCGCGCCGACGCGGCATCCCTTCGGCGCGACGAGTCGTAGTCACGCTGGGCCTTGACAGGACCACCCAACCGGATCACACTCCAATTTAGATACAGTCGACTGTATCAAAAGGGGGAACCGTCGTGACACTGCAGCCCGAGCCTCAGCCAGAAGCCACCTTCGCCCACCGCCTTGCGGCGGCGACCAGCGCGCACGACCTCGACGCCGTGGTCGCCTGCTTCACCGAGGACTACCTCAACGACACACCACTCCATCCGGCCCGCAGCTTCCGGGGCCGAGACCAGGTGCGCCGCAACTGGACCCAGATCTTCGCCAGCGTCCCGGACATCACGGCCGAGGTGCTGCGGAGCGATCTCGCCGGAGACACGCTGTGGTCGGAGTGGGAGCTGCGGGGCACCAGGCCTGACGGTGGAGCCCACCTCATGCGCGGCGTCATGGTGTTCACGGTCGAGGGTGACCGAGCGTCGGCGGTCCGGTTCTACCTCGAGCCGGTGGACGACGACGGCCGGGATGCTGACCAGGCGGTGCGCGAGCTGGTCGGCCGGCCAAGGCCATGATCCTGGTGGCTGGTGGCTCCGGGCTGCTGGGAAGCCGCCTGGCCACCGACCTGTGCGCCCGGGGCCACGCCGTGAGGGTGCTGAGCCGCGGGTTGACCCCGCTCTCCCGTCCCCTTCCCGACCAGGTCGAGGTGGTGCACGGCGATGTCCGTGACCGGGCGAGCATCAGCCGGGCGATGGCGGGCGTCGACCAGGTCGTCTCGGCGGTCCAGGGTTTCGCTGGACCGGGCGGCGGCACGCCTGCGACGGTGGACCTCGGCGGCAACCTCAACCTCATCGCCGAGGCTGAGGCGCGCGGCGCCTCCTTCGTGCTGATCTCGGTTCTCGGCGCGGCAGCCGACAGCCCGATGGAGCTCTTCCGGGCGAAGTACGCGGCGGAGCAACGACTTCGCGCGGCGACCTGTCCGTGGACGATCATCCGCCCCGACGCGAGTGCCGAGACGTGGGTGGGGCTGATGGACCAGACGGCCGGGTCCGCCCACCGACCGCTGGTGTTCGGTCGCGGGGACAACCCCATCGCGTGGGTGTCAGTGGACGACGTCGTGGCGCTGACCGTGCGGGTCGTCACGGACGACTCCTTGCGCGGACGGACCCTGGAGATCTGCGGACCGCAGCAGGCCACCCTGCGTGAGCTTGCCTCGATGGTGATGGCGCAGCGCGGATGGCCCGGACACCCGCGGCGGATCCCCCGGCCGGTGCTGCACCTCATGGCGGCGGTTACCTCGCTGGTCCGCCCCCAGCTGGCCCGGCAGGCCCGGGCTTCGCTGGCCATGGACAGCCTGCCGACCGCGCGGGACGACGCGCTTCGGGCGGAGTTCCCGGACCTTCCGCGCATACCGGTGTCAGACATCGTCGCGAGAACCGTGTCGATCGCCTGAGGGCGGGTAGTGCACCCCTGGATGCCAGTGCCCGGCACCCGCCCCGACGACGAGAGCTGAGCTGACCCCCATGACCGAGCCACACCCGACCCCATCCACGAGCGCACACGCCCAGCGACGTCGACGGGTCGTCGCGGTGACCGGCGCGTCCGGCGGGATCGGCCGCGCCAGCGCGATCGCCTTCGGCCGACGTGGCGATGCCGTCGCGCTGCTGGCCCGGGGCGAGGAGGGCCTCGAGGCGGCGGCGGAGGAGGTCCGGGCCGCGGGAGGCGAGACCCTCGTCGTCCCGGCCGACATGGCCGACGCCGACCAGGTACGCGAGGCAGTCACCCGCATCGAGGACGAGCTCGGGCCCATCGACGTGTGGGTCAACGTGGCCTTCACGTCGGTGTTCAGCCGGTTCGACGACATCACCCCGGAGGAGTTCACGAGGGTGACCCAGGTCAGCTACCTCGGCTACGTCTACGCCACCATGGCCGTCCTGCCCCGGATGAAGGAGCGCGGGCACGGCGCCATCGTCCACGTCGGCTCGGCGCTGGCCTACCGGGGCATCCCACTCCAGACGGCATACTGCGGTTCGAAGCACGCCATCCAGGGGTTCCACGAGTCGCTGCGGTGCGAGCTGCTCCACGACAAGAGCCCGGTGAAGGTCACCATGGTGCAGATGCCGGCGGTGAACACCCCGCAGTTCTCATGGGTCCTGTCCCGCTTGCCGCACCGGCCCCAGCCGGTGCCGCCGATCTACCAACCCGAGGTGGCCGCCGACGCGGTCGTGTATGCCGCGGACCACCCCGGGCGGCGCGAGTACTGGGTGGGCGGCACGACCGCCGCCACGCTCATCGCCAACGCGGTCGCGCCCGGACTGCTCGACCGCTACCTGGCCCGGACGGGGATCTCCTCGCAACAGACCGACCAACCGCAACCCGCGGACGCGCCCAAGAACCTCTGGCAGCCCTCCGACCGGAGCCGGGACTTCGGGACGCACGGCAGGTTCGACGAGAAGTCGACGTATCGCAGCCCGCAGGCGTGGGCCTCCCAGCACCATGGCGTGCTGGGCGCCGCCGCGGCCGGTGTCGCCCTGCTGGCGGGCGCTGTGTCGGCAGTCCGATCCCGACGATGAGGGTCGGCGATGCGGCCAGGCTCGGCTACGGGTTGGCGTTGCTCGCGGATCCGCAAGGCGTGGCGCGCGCCCTGACTGGCACGGGACTGGACCACGGGGAGCAGGTCGCTGCGCGCGTCCTCGGCGTCCGGCACGTCGCCCAGGCCGTGGTGCTGGCGGTCGACGACCGGGCGCTTGCGCGGCGCGCAGGTCGGGTCGTCGACCTGATGCACGCCGCGAGCATGCTCGCCCTCGCCGCGTGGTCACCGCGTCGGCGCCGGATCGCCCTGACCGACGCCACGATTGCCAGCATGCTTGCGGCGCTTCCGTTGGGCCACCAGGGCTTCCCTCAGCGTGGCTCGTAGGCCAGGCCCGACCGGAACGCGGTGATCACCGCCTGGACGCGATCGCGCGCTGGGAGCTTCTGGAGCACTCGGGCGACGTGAGTCTTCACGGTCGCTTCTCCGACGACCAAGGTCCGCGCGATCTCGGCGTTCGACAGCCCATCGGCCATGAGACGGAGCACCTCGCGCTCACGATTGCTCAGGCGGGACACCGCCGCGGTGTCGTCCGTGGCTGCGCGATGGCGCGTCGCTCGATCGATCACGCGACGGGTCACCGCAGGTGCCAGCAGCGCGGCCCCGTTGGCGACGACCCGAACCGCACTGACCAGCTCGTCAGCTGGGGCATCCTTGAGCAGGAAGCCACTGGCCCCGGCAGCCAGGGCGCCGTAGACGTACGCGTCGTCGTCGAAGGTCGTCAGGATGACGACCGCAGGACCGTCGGCTGCCGCGCAGATCTCGCGGGTCGCCCACAGACCGTCCTGGATCGGCATACGGATGTCCATGAGCACCACGTCGGGTCGGTGCCGCGCGGCGGCAGCCACCGCCTCCGCGCCATCCTTGGCATCGCCCACGACCACCAGGTCGGGCTCACTGGCCAGGATCATCCGGAACCCGGTCCGCACCATCTCCTGGTCGTCTGCGATGAGCACGCGGATGCTCACGAGCCGACCTCACGCGGAAGGCGGCACCACACCCGGAACCCGCCTGAGGCAACGGGTCCGGTCTGGATCTCTCCGCCGTAGGCGGCGATGCGCTCGCGCATCCCCAGGAGACCGCGCCCGTCACGCGCCACGGTGGGGCTCACCTCGCCGGTGTCAGTCACGCTCACCTCGATGCCGCTCGCCTGCCAGACGAGCTGGACCCTCGCGGTCGCCGGCCGCGCGTGCTTGAGACTGTTCGTGAGGGCCTCCTGCACAATCCGGTATGCCGCGAGGTCGATGCCCTGGGGCAGCGTGCCGGGAGTGCCCGATTCCGCCACGGTCACCGGAAGTCCGGCCGAGCGCACCTGCTCGAGGAGGTGCGGCAAGTCAGCGAGACCGGGCTGGCGCGCGCGGGGGAGAGCGTCCTCCTCGCGCAGGAGGCCCAACAGGCGTCGCATCTCGGTCAGGGTCGCGCGCCCCGCCGTCTCGACGACCTCCAACGCGCTGCTGACCTCTGCAGGCTTGTCGCCGAGCACCCGACGCGCGCCCTGCGCCTGGATCACCATGACGCTGATGCTGTGCGTGACCACGTCATGCAGCTCACGCGCGAGGTGGGCCCGCTCGGCGGCCACGGCCAGGCGGGCCAGCTCCTGGCGCTCGGCCTCCAGCTGGCGGATCAGTGCCTGGGACCGGTCGGCGCGGGAACGCTGGAGGTGGACGGCGCGGCCGACCAGCCAGATGACGACGGGGATCGCGCTGTCGCTGACGAACCCCGACACTCCCCGAACTGCGTGGAGCGCCAGTCGTGGGCGACGATGCCCGCGAGCAGCGCCCCGAGGCCTGCAGCCGCGTCGCGGAGCCGGCAGCGTTCCGCCACGGTGAACGCGGCCAGCATCACCGCCAGGTACTCGCCGAAGACCGACGGCGGATCCGGGGTCAGGCCCATGAGGGCGACGCACGCTGCCACTGCTGTCGACACCGGGAACGGCGCCGCCCGGCGCCAAGCCAGGCTTCCCGTCGTCGCGAGCATGGCGACCCGCACCCACCAGGGCGAATGCACTGGGAGCTGCACCTGCGCCATGATCGACAGTGCCCCGGCCAGAGCAGCATCGACGACCCACGGGTTCGACGCCGCGAGCCGCAGACGCGTGACGACTGCCGGGTCCACACGCCGACTGTAGGGCGGCCCAGCCCGCCGGGCGTCCGCTTCGCGGTGGATCGCCCGTCCGCCCACGGGCTGACCGTCAGCGCGCGACAATCGGCGCACGACCTGACGACACGGCGCGCACCCACGGCGCATCCTCGAGGTCCAGGTGGCAGGGAGCCACCTGAAAGGAGAAGGTCACATGGACATCGTCTTCCTGGCGGTCGTGGTCATCGCCGCCCTGCTTCTCCCCCGGAGCCGCGCGCTGCTCGTGACGCCGGCGGCCTGGGCCCTCTGCGTCGCACTGGTCGGCTGGGGACCGGCCAACAACCCAGACGTCCACACGACCTCATTGGGGTTCTGGGTCCCGTGGGCAGTCGTCCTCGTCATCGGGCTGGCGCTCGTCGTCGGCATCGACCTCGTCCGTCGGCGCCGACGGCTGGCGAGGGCCTGACGGCGCGGCGGCGCGGCGGCGCGGCGGCGCGGCGGCGAAGCACGAGTCGGCACGGCGTTGGCGGGGGTGGACCGTTCGGTCGAGATTGACGCCGCGTTCGTCCGAAATGCCACGATCTCGTCCCAGGGACTGCGCACGTCGATGACACTGGTGCCGGACTCCCCGCCCCCTTCCGGAAAGAGACCTCATGAGCACCCGTCGTGTGGCCGTGCGTCGTCACGTGCGTCGGTTCCTCCCCCTGGTGGTGGGCGCGAGCCTGACGCTGGCGGCGGCGACCGCCCTCGGGACACCAAGCCTCACGGGTGCCGATCTGGGCGCCGGGACCGGCCATACCGTTCTCCACGCCGAGCCGGTCGTGCTGACCTCCTCGACAGGTAACCCACTCGCGGGTCGGCCATGGGGTGTCTACAAGGGTGGCTACGAGATGGCGTGGGCGCCGTACGTGCATGCCACGGGGACGAACAAGACCCTGCTGGCGAAGATCGCTCTCCGACCGAAGGCCATGTGGTTCGGAGCCTGGATCTCGAACTCGGCCATCGCCGCCACCACAGCCCGCTACATCGCGAACGCACAGGCGGGGAACCCCAACGCGCTCGTCCAGATGACCGTGTTCAGGATGGTCCCCTGGGAGGGCGACGCGTGCCGGCGACTGCCCACGGTCGCCGAGCAAGCGTCATACAAGCAGTGGGTTGACCGCATGGCGGGCGCGATCGGTTCTGCCCACGTCGCCCTCGTCCTGCAGCCGGACGGGCCGTTCGCGCTGTGCGTCCCCGGCAGGTCCCTGATCCCCTCCCACCTGATCGCCTACTCGGCCCAGAAGTTCAGCGCCTTGCCGCACACCAGCGTGTACATCGAGGCCGGCGCCGCCGACTGGCCCGCAGCGGGCGCCCAGGGTGGCGTCGACGCCGCGCTGAGGATTCTGCTCCCGGCCGGGATCCAGTACGCGCGTGGCGTGGCCCTCAACGGGACGCACTACTCCTCGACGGACAACGAGGTCGCCCGCGGCGCCGCGATCGTCCGGGCGCTGGCCGCGCGCGGCATCCGCGGCAAGCACGTCGTGATCAACACCTCGTCATCCGGGCACCCGTTCGTGTTCGGCAAGTACACCGGTCCGGACCCGGACAATGCCTGGGTATGCCGGTCGGCCACCGACACCCGGACCTGCGTGAAGCTGGGCATCCCGCCGACGACGGACGTCGCCAACGCCCGGTGGCACCTGACCGCAACCGACAACCAGCTCGCGCGCACCTACGTGGACGGGTACCTGTGGTTCGGGCGCCCCTGGCTGTATCGGCAGGCCTCGCCGTTCGACCTGAACCGCGCCTTGCAGCTCGCCCGCACGTCGCCCTACTGACCCAACCAGCCGGGCTGAGCGGGATGGGTTAGGCGTCCGCCTTCGCGGCGTCCTGGCGAAGAACAGCCTCCCTGAAGGCTGGGTGCACCCGAGTCATGAGAAGCGCACCCTCGCGGGTGAGTCGGATCCCGACCGAGTTCACCCACTCGTTGACGAGGCCCCAAGCGAGGCCGACGAGGGTGACCGCGAGCAGGAGGAGAGCCCGTTCACCGTCCACCGCTGCGGCGCCCAGCATCAGGGTGATGCCCAGTGCCGCCAGAACCCAGCTCGCGCGACGCCATTGACGGTAACGCTGGAACACGGCCCTTTGAAGGGGGACGGTGATCGCGTACCTGTGCGACGACCCCGCCTGAGCGACGAGCCATGGAAGGAAGCCGAACACGATCATGGCCCATGCCCAGACCGGTGTCGCCCTTCCACGAATCGTCAGGGTGTCGGCCGTCGGAACGCCGGTCTTGACGCAGATCTGCGGCATCTGCGCGGCCACCTGAATGGGCTTTGAGATCTCAACGGACGCCACTGCCCCATGCTAGGCAGGCGGGCGTTCGTCGCGCGCCCGATTGGTCGCATGGTTCACCACCCGTGCCCTTCGGCCGCGCGCGCCTGGACGACCACCCCACCTGGACCTCGCCGCGGGCCGAGCCCGCCCACCGTCCGGGCTAGATCGGGTGTTCACCTGCGCCGATCGGTCCCGGGACCGCCTTCGGCGGCTGCCTGGCGCGCCGCCGCCAGCTGCGTCACGACATGCCGGGCGTAGCTCTCACCGCCCGCCAGCAGCCCAGCGCCGACCGCCCGCACCCGCACCCGGCGGCCATCGCGCAACTTCAGCTGGAGGACTTGCTTCCCTCTCACCGTCACCATGTGCGCCGCCGTGATCTCCGCCCATGGCAGGATGCGGGATCGCCAGCCGTTCTGGACAACGACCCCGTCCGGGGTGATGGTCATCCGGGTCGTCCAGCCGAGCCACACCAAGGCCAAACCCCCGACGAGGTATACCGCCCACGCCCGGTCATCGAGGTGTCGGACGGCTTCCACGATGTAGACGCCGCTCACGATCGTTCCGCCAAAGATGTCCCGCGGATGGCGGTACGTACACGGCACCAACGGGTCACCGCCTGAGCGCCTCAGCAGCCACCTACCCAGTCCAGACACGTGCACAAGGTAGTGCAGGTGGTGAGTGGATCACGGCGAGCAGAGGGGTCGCTGGAGTACGCTCCACGCTCCGAACTGAGTCGCGCGGGAGCATGCCTGCGATGCGATGATGTGGTGGGTGAAGCTGGCGCAAACGACCTGCGACTGAGGACGACGGGGAGTTCCTATATCGGTTGCATCGCAAGTCGATGCGCGCCGTCGTCGAGATCACTTGGGGACCATGGTCCGACTCCCAACAGCGCGCCTTCCACGCCGAGTGGTTCGACCCGCAACGGCTGTCCATCATCGTGGCCGGTGGCCAGGATATCGGCGTCCTCGATGCCGAGGTCCGTGCCGATGGCACGGCCTACTTGGCACGCGTTGAGATCCTTCCCGAGTACCAGGGGCGCGGCATCGGTGGACGCGTCATCCAGCAGTTCGTGGAACACGCGCGAACCCAGGCGGCGCGAACGGTTGAGCTCGATGTGCTCCTTGCGAATGTGGACGCTCAACGCCTCTACGAGCGCCTTGGCTTTGAGCACGTCGCGGACTCACGTCTGAGACGCCGGATGCGGCTCCAGTCCAGCGAGTGACGGACGCCCTGGGCATGTGCTTCGGGATCCAGGCGCATCGATGGCGAGGTGATGTCGGGCGGGCGGTCAGCGTCCGCCCGTTGTCGTGAACGGAGGGAGGTGCCCACGCCCTGTCGCCCTGCCCCCTTTGGCGTGGGCACCTCGTCGCCCCCACGGCCTCAGTGTCGCCCCGATCCGCAAGCAGGCACCATCGGGCGATCGGCCCAGGACAACCCGCCACGACCCGGACATCCCGTGAGCATCCACGCAGGCGTGCCATCATGCTGCGCGCGGCGCGCCCCTTCCCACACCCCGCTGGTTGAGGGGGCGCGCCCCCCGGTCGGACTTCCCAGGCGGAGGTGGTGTGGACCGACGAAAAGGACCCCCGACCTCGCGTTTCCGCAGGTCAGGGGCCTCATCGTCTGTCTCAACGCAGAGTGCGCCCGAAGGGATTCGAACCCCTAACCTTCTGATCCGTAGTCAGATGCTCTATCCGTTGAGCTACGGGCGCGGATGCTGCCCTGAGGGTTCCTTGTGGGATCGCCCAGAGCAACGACGGGAAAGACTACCGGCATACCCCCTCCCCCACGAAATTGGGTCGGAGGAGCGCCAGCGCGCCCTAGCCGGCCCCTCGGACCGGCTCTCCAGCGCCTCCTCGGCGGCCCCGACGGGCGCCACCCGAATCCGCAAGAAACACACCACGATTCGGACGGCTTCTTGCAAGGCTTGCAAGAAGCCGTCAGTCGCAGCGGCCTTACCGACAGGTTGTGAGCGGATTCACGAGCGTTCTCAGCCTCTCGCGGTACCGGCCACCACCGGCCCCGGCGTACCGTGACCAGATCAGTAGCGTTCACCATGTGGACATCCATGGAATCCACGTCGCGTGAACGTTTCACCTCACTGCTCCGGGGACCAGCCATATCCGGACGAAAGGGACGGCCGATCACATGACGACCGAGGCGACGAAGACCGACCAGCGCGCAGGGGGCACGACGCACGCCCGCCTTCAGGCTTGGGTCGACGAGGTGGCCGCTCTGACCACTCCTGACCAGATCGAGTGGGTGACCGGCTCCGACCAGGAGTGGACGCGCTTGACCGACAAGCTCGTCGAGGCCGGCACGTTCGTGCGCCTCAACGAGGAGAAGAAGCCCAACAGCTTCTACGCCGCCTCCGACCCGACCGACGTCGCCCGGGTCGAGGACCGCACCTACATCTGTTCGGTGGACGAGAAGGACTGCGGGCCCACCAACAACTGGATGGACCCGAACGAGATGAAGGACCTCATGCGCGGGCTCTACGCCGGCTGCATGAAGGGCCGCACGATGTACGTCATCCCCTTCGTCATGGGCCACCTGAACGCCGAGAACCCCATGTTCGGCGTTGAGATCACCGACTCCGAGTACGTCGTCGTGTCGATGCGCGTCATGGCTCGCACCGGGGTCAACGTGCTGCGGCGCATCGAGGAGCTCGGCGAGGACGCGAAGTACGTCCCGGCGCTGCACTCCGTCGGAGCCCCGCTCGAGCCCGGTCAGCAGGACGTGAAGTGGCCGTGCAACCCCGAGAAGTACATCGTGCAGTTCCCCGAGGAGCGCATGATCTGGTCCTTCGGGTCCGGCTACGGCGGCAACGCCCTGCTCGGCAAGAAGTGCTACTCGCTGCGCATCGCCAGCGTCATGGCTCGCGACGAGGGCTGGCTGGCCGAGCACATGCTCATCCTCAAGCTCATCTCGCCCGAGAATCAGGTCTACTACGTCGCGGCCGCGTTCCCGAGCGCCTGCGGCAAGACCAACCTCGCCATGCTCGCCCCCACCATCCCGGGCTGGAAGGTCGAGACCCTCGGCGACGACATCGCCTGGATGCGCTTCGGCGAGGACGGCCGGCTGTATGCCGTGAACCCCGAGTTCGGCTTCTTCGGCGTCGCCCCCGGCACCAACGAGAAGACCAACCCGAACGCGATGCGCACCATCGAGAAGGGCAACTCGGTCTTCACCAATGTCGCCCTGACCGACGACGGCGACGTGTGGTGGGAGGGTCTGGAGAACGAGCCCGCCCACGCCACGAGCTGGAAGGGCCTCGACTGGACCCCCGACGACGCCGAGCTCTCCAGCCACGCCAACAGCCGCTACTGCACCCCCATCGAGCAGTGCCCGATCCTGGCTGACGAGTACAACGACCCCAAGGGCGTGCCGATCTCGGCGATCTTCTTCGGTGGTCGCCGCAAGACGACGGTCCCCCTGGTGACCGAGTCTCGCGACTGGGTCCACGGCACCTTCATGGGCGCCACCCTCTCGTCCGAGACCACGGCCGCCGCGACCGGGGCCGTGGGCGTCGTGCGCCGCGACCCGATGGCGATGCTGCCGTTCATCGGCTACAACGCCGGTGACTACTTCCAGCACTGGATCAACGTGGGCAAGGACGCCGACGCGGCCAAGCTGCCCAAGATCTTCTACGTCAACTGGTTCCGTCGCGACGCCGATGGTGGCTTCCTCTGGCCGGGCTTCGGCGAGAACAGCCGGGTGCTCAAGTGGGCCATCGAACGCATCGAGGGCAAGGCCGCCGCGATCGAGACCCCCATCGGTCACGTCCCGACGCTCGAGTCACTCGACACCGACGGTCTCGACATGAGCGACGCCGACATCGCCGCGGCCCTCAAGGTCGACCCCGAGGAGTGGAAGGCCGAGATCCCCCAGATCGAGGAGTGGTTCGCCAAGTTCGGCGAGACGCTGCCCACCCAGCTGCGGATCGAGCTCGACGGCCTGAAGGCGCGCCTCGGCGTCGAGTGACCCACGCGTGTGCCACCCAGCGGCACACCTCGAAAGGCCCGGAACCGATGCGGTTCCGGGCCTTTCGGCATACTCGGCTTCATGGCACCCAGTGGCTCGACACACAGTGGCTCGACACACAGTGGCGTGGTCTTTCCCGCGGTCGACGGGAAGCGGAGCACGTCAGCGCTCGGCCGGGCCGTCGTGGCCGACGCGCTCCGCGGGGTCGACCCGGTCGGAGCCCAGGCAGCCGAACGTGAGACGACGTGGCGCCAGGGGTACCTCGCCCACTTCCGCCGGATGGTCGAGGCCGGTCTGCTCCGCGACGGCGACGCCGCCGTGGATGTCGCGCGGGCAGGGCTGGAGTCGCTGCACGCTCGCATGCTGGCGACCACGCCCGACGGCGAGGTGCCGGTAGCCGAGCTGTTCGCCGCTGGTGACGGTGCCGCGCTCGAGACGGCGACCGTGCGTGGCACCGGGGACCGGGCGACGGAGCTGAGCCTGCCGTTCCACGGGACGCGGCTGCGCGGCGACGCCCTGCACCGACAGCTCGACGACTGGTCCGCGCGCGGCATCCTCGAGCCCTCCGCCGCCGAGGCCGTGCGGACCGTCATGGCCAACCCGGACTGGCTCGACCTCTCCGACCATCGCCTCGTGGTGCTCGGCGCCGGCGCCGAGATGGGTCCGCTGCGGGCCGTCCTGTCGTGGGGTGGTGACGTCATCGGGATCGACCTGCCCCGTCCGGATATCTGGAAGCGCGTGCTCGAGGTCGCGGGCGCGTCGGCCGGCACGCTCCACCTGCCCGTCCAGCGGGGCTCGATCTGGTCGGCCGGCGACCTCGCCACCCACGCGGGCGCCGACCTGCTGCACGGCCTGCCAGCCGTCGCCGACTGGCTCACCGGCCTCAGCGGTCCGCTCGTGCTGGGCAACTACGTGTATGCCGATGGCGCCACCAATGTTCGCGTGTCCACCGCGGTCGACGCGCTGAGCGCGGAGCTCCTGGGCCGTCGCGACGACGTGGCGCTGGCGTTCCTCGCGACGCCGACCGACGTGTTCGCCGTGCCAGCCGAGGCGGTCGAGCAGTCCACACGCAACTACCGCAACCCCTCGGCGGCGATGCGGCTCGCCCGCCCGGCAGTCCGGACGGTGAGCGGTGGGCGACTCCTACGGCGCAACTACGCGCCCGGCTCCGAGCCCGGCATCAACGACAGCCTGGTGGCGCAGCAGGGCCCGAACTACGCCCTGGCCAAACGGCTACAGCGCTGGCGCGCCACCGTCGCCCGGCGCGAGGGTGTCACGGTCTCCCTCAACGTCGCACCGCCGACCCGCACCCGGTCCGTCGTGAAGAACCGGGCGTTGGCCAGTGCGTACGCCGGAGCGCACCGGTTCGGCATCGAGGTCTTCGAACCCGCTACGAGCAACACGCTGATGGCCGCCCTGCTGGTCCACGACCTACGGACCAGTTCCGAGCCGACCACCCCCTGGCGCGAGGAAGCACGAGGCGCGGTCCACGGCGGGCTCTGGCGCACGGCATACGCACCGCGCAGCGCGCTGGGACTCGCGGTGGTCATCGGGCTGGGCTCCGCGCGTACGTGAGCACGGAGCCCAGCCCTGTCCTCAGCTCGCTCCCGCCGCCTTGACGGCCGGGACCGCGCAGGGCGCGTCGAGCAAGATCTGTTGGGCGGTGCTGCCCATGAACAGCTTCCCCACCGGAGAGCGCCGACGCAGCCCGATGACGATCAGCTCGGCGTCGTGGTCGACCGCGATCCGCAGGATCTCCTCTGCTGCCGCCAAGCCACCCGTGGGCTGGAGGACCTCGTGCTCGACCCCGGCCCCGGCGAGCTCGGCATCGATCGCCTCGAGGTCCTGAGGGGTGGCGAAGCTCGGCTTGGCGTAGTTGCCCGACTCTCCGGTGTTCACCACGACCAAGCGTGCGCCCCGCAGCAACGACTCGCTCTTGGCCCGTTCGAGCGCGGCCACCCCCTCTGGGCTGGGGATGTACCCGACCACGATGGTGACGCTCATGACGCGGGCTCTAGTCGCGTCGCTCCGGTCATGATCGCCACGCCCTCACCCATGTCGTGCGACTGCGGGGTGATCACGCCGGCACAGCCACCCAGCCGCTGGATGTGGATGCGGTCGGCCGCCTCCCACACGTGCGGCATGTTGTGGCTGATGAGGATGACGGCAAGGCCGTTGTCACGCAGCTGCTTGACCATGTCGAGCACCATCCCGGACTCCTTCACCCCGAGCGCGGCCGTGGGCTCGTCGAGGACGACCACCTTGCTCCCGAACGCGGCGGCGCGCGCCACGGCCACAGCCTGGCGCTGACCTCCGGACAGCGTCTCGACCGCCTGACCCATGTTCTGGATCGTCTGGATGCCGAGGTTCTGCACCGACTCGCCCGCCCGCTTCTTCATGCCGCCCTTGTCGAGCATGCGGAACACCGAGCCGAGCACGCCCGGTCGCCGCTCCTCCCGAGCGAGGTAGAGGTTGCTCGCGATGTCGAGGGCGGGGATCACCGCCAGCTGCTGGTAGACCGTCTCGATCCCGTGCTCACGGGAGTCCTGCGGCCGCCGGAAGCTGACCTCCTTGCCCTCCATCGAGATCGTCCCGGAGTTCGGCACGTACGCACCGGTGAGGCACTTGATGAGCGTGGACTTGCCCGCCCCGTTGTCGCCGATGACCGCGAGCACCTCACCCCGGTAGAGGTCAAGGTTCACCCCGTCGAGACCGACGACGCGGCCGAAGGTGATGACGAGGTCCCGGGCGCTCAGGATCGGCTCGGCGTCGTAGATGTGCTGCTTGCCCGCCGGGATCGCGTCGAGCGCCAGCGGGAGCTTGGTGACCGTCATGACCGCACCTTCCTGATCCACTGGTCGATCGACACGGCCAGGATGACCAGGATGCCGATGGCGAGGACGCGCCACTGGGTGTTGACACCCGCGAGCGAGAGCCCGAAGGCGAACGCCTGGACGATGAGCGCGCCGATGAGTGTGCCCACCAACCGCCCGCGACCACCGAACAGGCTCGTGCCGCCGATGACCACAGCGGTGATGCTGTTGAGGTTGGCGTCGGTGATGGCGTTGGGTGAGGCCGCGCCGGCGCGGCCGATGTTGACCCAGGCGGCGATGCCGTAGATGAGGCCCGCGACCGTGTAGACCTGCAGGAGGACGCGCTTGGCGGGAACGCCGGAAAGGCGCGCGGACTCGGCGTCGTCACCGACGGCATACACGTAGCGGCCCCAGGCGGTCTGGCTCAGCACGAACGTGAAGACCACGTACAGCAGCACCACGACCACGATTCCCCAGGTCAACCGGAAACCGCCGACGCCGAAGCCGTTGCCCAGCACGTTGAGGACGTCCGGCAGGTGCTCACCCTGGATGTCTTGACCCCCGGAGTAGAGCAGGGCGATGGCGGTGAAGATGCTCAGGGTGCCCAGGGTGACGATGAACGGCGGCAGGTTGAGGCGGGTCACCAGCGCCCCGTTGAGGAATCCCGCAGCCACCGCCAGCAGGAGGCCGATCCCGAGGGCAAGGACGCCGTTCATGCCGCCGTCCTTGGCCAGGGTCGCCATGACCATCGCCGACAAGATGGCGATCGCGCCAACCGAGAGATCGATGCCGGCCGTGAGGATGACCAGCGTCTGGCCGACGGCGAGCGCGGCGACGACAGCGGTCTGCTGGAGCAGCACCGACTGGGCACTGGGCTGGGCGAACCGGGGGTTGATGATCGCGAACGCGATGAAGCTCAGGATCAGCAGGAACAGCGGGCTCAGGTACGGATACCCGTGCAGCAGGTGCTGCACTCGCTGGAGCGGGCTCTGCTGCCGCCGAGCGAACTCAGCGGCAGCAGAGGGCGTGGTGGTTGCCATTGGTTCAGTTGCCCCAGCAGAGCGAGCTGCCCTTGGTGGAGTCGATGCTCTCGACCCCGCTCACCGGCTTGTCCGTCACGAGGGCCACGCCGGTGTTGTAGAAGTCGAGACCGGGAGAGGTCTTCGGCTTCTCGCCACCGCGGGCGATCTTCGCGATCGCCTCCATCCCCAACGTCGCCATCTTCAGCGGGTACTGCTGGGCGGTCGCCCCGATCACGCCATCCTTGACCGACTTGACGCCGGCGCAGCCACCGTCGACCGACACCATGAGTGCCGTCTTGCCCGCTGCCTTGAGGGCGGCGTCCGCCCCGACCGCGGTCGGCTCGTTGATCGTGTAGACGACGTTGATGTTCGGGTTCTTGGCCAGGCACTTCTCCATCGCGCTGCGCCCGCCGTCGGCGGCACCCTGGCCGGCCTCGTTGCAGACGATCGTGTAGTCGCCACCCTTGCCACCGGTGTACTTGCCCGTGGGGGCCTCGTCACCGTTCTTCTTGGGGTCCTTGACGTCGATGCCCATGCCCTCGAGGAATCCCTGGTCGCGGTTGTAGTCGACCGAGACGATCTTGTCGTTGAACAGGTCGAGCAGGGCGATCACGGCCGGCTTGCCCGCGAGCTGGGCAGCAGCCCACTGCCCGTCGAGCTTGCCCGCCGCGCGGTTGTCGGTGGCGAACGTGATGTCGACCGTGTTGGCCGGGTCGGGCGGAGTGTCCAGCGCGATGACGTACAGGCCGGCATCTCGCGCCTTCTTGATCGCCGAGTTCACCCCGTTGCTCATGGGCGTGATGATGATGCCCTTGTCGCCGCGGGCGATGGAGTCCTCGATCGCGGTGATCTGGCCGGCGTCGTCGCCTTCCTGCTTGCCTGAGGCCACCGTGAGGTCGACCTTGTTCTTGGCCGCATCGGCCTTGGCGCCCTTCTGCATGGCGACGAAGAACGGGTTGGATGAGTCCTTGGTGATCAGGGTGACTCCGACGTTGCCGTCGGAGCCCGATCCGGAACCACCGCCACAGGCGGCGAGCGCCAAGGCGGTGGAGGCCACGGCGCTGACCGCGATGACCCGACGGAGGCTGGGCGTGATTCGAGACATGGTGCTCCCCCTTCTGGCGGCGTCGTGACCGCACTGACAACGTTGTCATTGCCGATGTTGGAGGAGTACTTGGCTTCCTGTCAATAGTCCTGTACAAATCTGGACGTGAACGTGACATCGTTGTCAGACCCTGCCGCACGACGCCCACGCGCGACGATGCGCGAGGTGGCCGCCCTCGCGGGGGTCAGCCTGAAGACGGTCTCGCGGGTCGTCAACGCGGAGCCGGGGGTGTCCCCCGACGTCCGCCAGCGGGTGGAGCGAGCTGTCTTGCAGCTCGGCTACCGCCACAACCTCGGCGCCAGCAACCTGCGCCGCACCAACGCGCACACCAACACCGTCGGCGCCCTGCTCCAGGACGTGAGCAACAGCTTCTCCGCCAGCCTGCTGCGCAGCCTCGAGGACACCGCCCATGCGCGCGGAGTGGCCATCCTCGCTTCCAGCCTCGACGAGGAGCCGGACCGGGAGCGGTCCCTCGTCGCCAACCTCGTCCGCCGCCGGGTCGACGGGCTGGTTCTCATGCCCGCAACCGACCGCCAGGACTACCTCTCCGAGGATCTCCAGAGCGGTCTGCCGGTGGTCTTCGTGGACCGCCGCCCACAAGGCATCGACGCGGACTCGGTCACCGCCGACAACGTCCTCGGGTCACGCCTTGCCGTTCATCACCTTGTGGCGCAAGGACATTCGCGCATCGCGTTCCTGGGTGACCTTCCGACGATCCAGACGGCGGCCGATCGCTATCGCGGGTTCGTCGACGGCCTCAGTGATCGGTCGTTGGTCCTGGAGATGGACCTGGCCATGGGCGGGCTCCGCACCAGCGACGCGGCCCAACAGGCGCTCCTGCACGTGCTCGACGGCGCGCGCCCCCCGACCGCGGTCTTCGCCGCGCGCAACTCGCTGGCGGTCGGGGCGGTGCGCGCCCTCCGACAGCGCGGTCTGAGCCACCGGGTCGCCCTGGTCGGCTTCGATGACTTCCCCCTGGCCGATGTCCTCGAGCCGGGGTTGACGGTGGTTCGGCAGAACGTCGGCCACATCGGGCGGGAGGTCTCCCGTGCCCTGTTCGCCCGCATCGACGGCGACCAGTCACCGCCGCGTCACGTCGTGGTGACCCCCGAGCTCGTGGTCCGGGGATCTGGCGAGATCTCGCCCGCGGCCTGAGCCCTCGCACGCTGCTGCGCCAGCGGGCGAACCGCGCCACACACAGGGATCGCGCTGAAGTCCTTGCCACCCGATGCCGTCCGGCCACCGCTGGCGTATGCCGTTCCCGCGCCTGCCCGGCGCACCGCGCCCAGCGCCCGGGTCAGGGTCGCGGCGGTCATGTCGCACCCGGAGCGGCCGGGACCTGCTGTGGCGCCTGCCCCGGTAGCAGCTGGGGCTGCTGACCTTGGGGCGCCTGGGTCCCAGGGCCGGAACCTGCGCCGGCTGGTCCACCTGGCCCGAAGCCGCCACGCTGGAACTGGCCCTGGTCGCTCTGCGCCGAGCCCGCCGGCAAGGCCGCCGCAGCAGTGGCTGCCCCCGCAGCCGAGATGCCGATGGCCAGGGCCGCGGCGATCGCGGTCTTGCGTCCCGACCAGGTCGGTGGGGTGAGCGCCGGCGCCGTGCTCGGAGCCGAGGCGGCGGCGGACGGTCGATCGGGCTCGGCGGCAGGTGCCCGATCCGGCGTCGCGGCATACGGCGTGGTCGCGGTCCGCGCCCAGGTGAGGGACGCGGGGTCGTCGGTGGGGTGCGGTTGGCCGGTCATCGGGTCCTCCGGGTCGCGAGGTGTCAGCTGTCTCCACCGACGCTCGGCTCCCCGCCTGTGCGAGCGCTGTGGCACGGGTATCGGGTGGCTGAGGATGACCACAGAGCGCTCACAGGAATCGCACAGGAGTTCCGAGGGCCCCGCACAAGGTCGCGGGTGTTTCCTAGGGGTATGAACACGCAGCAGTCCGCTTCGGCCAAGCTCCAGCGCATCGACGGCTCCCCGGTAAGGGTCCTCGTGGTGGACGACGAGAACAACCTCACCGAGCTGCTCAGCATGGCGCTGCGCTACGAGGGCTGGGAGGTCCGCACCGCGTCCAACGGCGCCTCCGCCGTGCGTGCGGCTCGTGACTTCCAGCCCGACGCGGTGGCGCTCGACATGATGCTGCCGGACTTCGACGGGCTCGAGGTGCTGCGCCGGATGCGGGGCGACAACCCCAATGTCCCCGTGCTGTTCCTCACCGCGAAGGACGCCGTGGAGGACCGCGTGGCCGGTTTGACGGCTGGCGGCGACGACTACGTGACCAAGCCGTTCAGCCTCGAGGAGGTCGTCGCCCGCCTCCGCGCCCTGATGCGACGCACTGCGGTGGTGGCCGATGACGCGAGCTCCATGCTCGTGGTCGGCGACCTCACCATGGACGAGGACAGCCACGAGGTGACCCGCTCGGGCGAGCAGATCCAGCTCACTGCAACGGAGTTCGAGCTGCTGCGCTACCTCATGCGCAACCCCAAGCGGGTCCTGTCCAAGTCCCAGATCCTGGACCGTGTCTGGAACTACGACTTCGGCGGTCAGGCCAACGTCGTCGAGCTGTACATCTCCTACCTGCGCAAGAAGGTCGACGCCGGCCGCGAGCCGATGATCCACACCATGCGAGGCGTGGGATACGTCCTCAAGCCCGCAGCATGAACCCAGCAGGTGTCCTCGCCGCCGTCCGCCCCCACCTGCGGCCCGGCCGGTGGTCCCTGAGTACCAAGCTCGTCGCGACGATGGTCGGCCTGTTCCTCGCCGTGACGCTGGCGACGGCATCACTGACCGTGCTGCTCATGCAGGACTACCTGCTCAAGCAGCTCGACCGCGACGTCACGTCCATCTCGCACCGCGCGGTCGGGGGCCCGCACGACCTGGCTGACCAGGGTCAGGTGCCGCATCCCGACGGAGGAGGGCCTCCGGGTGGCGGCGGCGACTCCCTGCGGGTGACGCTGCTCGCCGGCACCGTCGTGAGCAGCTCCTACGCCCGCGGCGACGCCTCGGGCGCGTTGACGACCGCGCAGATCGCCCAGCTCAACGCCGCAGGCATCGGCGAGACCCCGAAGACGGTGCACGTCGACGGCTTGGGCGACTACCGCGCGATCTCCGTACGCGACCCGCTCGGCCAGACCGTCATCTCGGGGATCCCGATCACCCCGGTCACCGACACCGTCGACAAGGTCATCAGCCTCGTCGGCGGTGGCACGATCGTCGGCTTCGTCCTGGTCACGGCGGGTGGGCTCTGGCTCGTGCGTCGCAACCTTGCTCCGCTCCAACGGGTGGCCCACACCGCGACCCAGGTCTCCCGACTCAAGCTCGACAGCGGCGACGTCGCGCTCGCCGAGCGTGTGCCGTTGGCCGACGCCGACCCGAACACCGAGGTCGGCCAGGTCGGGCTCGCCCTCAACAGCATGCTCGACAACGTCGAGGGCGCCCTGCAGGCGCGTCACGAGTCCGAGCAGCGCGTGCGCCAGTTCGTCGCGGACGCCTCGCACGAGCTGCGCACCCCACTGGCCTCCATCCGCGGGTATGCCGAGCTGTCCCGTCGCGAGCGCGAGCCGGTGCCGCCATCGATCACCCATGCGCTGAACCGGGTCGAGTCCGAGGCGCTGCGCATGCAGGGTCTCGTGGAGGACCTGCTGCTGCTCGCCCGACTGGACGCCGGGCGGCCGCTCGACCGGGAGCCCGTCGACCTGACCCTGCTGGCCATGGACGCCGTCAGCGACGCCCACGCGGCGGCGCCCGACCACCGCTGGGAGCTCGACCTGCCGGACGAGCCGATCGAGGTCACCGGCGACCACGCGCGGCTCCACCAGGTGGTCGCGAACCTGCTCGCGAACGCGCGGACGCACACGCCCGCCGGCACACGGGTCACCACCTCGGTCAGCACCGAGAACGGCTGGGTGCGGGTCATCGTGGCCGACAACGGTCCGGGTGTGCCGAAGTCCTTGCAGCGCAACGTCTTCCAGCGGTTCACGCGCGGCGACGACTCGCGCAACCGCGCCGCCGGGTCCACCGGCCTCGGGCTGAGCATCGTGGACGCCGTGGCGCGTTCACACGGTGGCACGGTCGAGCTGACCAGCACGCCGGGCGACACCACGTTCACGGTGCTGCTCCCCGTGCACTGACGGCTGCCCTGGGCTCTCCCGCCACCTCATCAGCGCACCTCAGCAGGGGCACAGTAACCGCACAGCACCCGGCCGGACCGTGGTGGCCATGGACACGACGACCCTCTCCCGCGACACGGCACCCGAAGCACCGGACGCGACCGGCAACCACCACGAAGCGGTGCCCGCGGACACCTCGGCATCACGGACTCCCACCCGGATCCAGCGTGTGTGGCGCGGCTCGGACCAGGACCCGTCCTGGGCCCGTCCGGCGCTGCTCGGGCTGCTCTTCGCCACGGCCCTGCTCTACGTCTACAACCTCACCTCGAGTGGCTACGCCAACTCGTTCTACTCGGCTGCGGTGCAGGCCGGCAGCGCCAGCTGGAAGGCGTTCTTCTTCGGTTCCTCCGACGCGGGGAACTCCATCACCGTCGACAAGCCCCCGGCCTCGCTGTGGATCATGGCCCTGTCGGTGCGCGCCTTCGGCCTGAGCTCGTTCAGCATCCTCATGCCCGAGGTGCTCATGGGGGTCGCCACCGTCGGTGTCGTGTACGCCACGGTCAAGCGACACTTCGGTGCGGCGGCGGGGCTCATCGGCGGTCTGGTCATGGCCCTGACCCCGGTCGCCGTCCTGATGTTCCGCTTCAACAACCCCGACGCGCTCCTGGTCCTGCTCATGGCGATGGGCGCGTGGGCGACGATGAAGTCGATCGAGCAGGGCAGCGCCAGGTGGTTCGCCATCGTCGGCTTCTTCATCGGCCTCGGCTTCCTCACCAAGGCCCTCCAGGTGTTCCTCGTGGTGCCCGCCTTCGGCCTCGCCTACGTGCTGTTCGCCGCCACCACGCTGCGTCGCCGGATCCTGGGTGCCCTCGTTGGCGCCGCTTCGATGGTGCTCAGCGCGGGCTGGTGGGTCGCGGTCGTCGAGCTCGTGCCGGCGAGCATGCGGCCGTACATCGGTGGTTCGCAGGACAACTCGTTCCTCTCGGTCACGTTCGGCTACAACGGTCTTGGTCGCATCAGCGGCAACGAGACCGGCTCGGTCGGCGGTGGCAACGGTTGGGGGACGCCCGGGCTCCTGCGCATGTTCTCCAGCTCGGTCGGCGGCCAGATCTCCTGGCTGATCCCCTCGGCGGCCATCCTCGGCCTGGTCGGGCTCGGCCTGCGCGGACGCGCACCGCGCACCGATCTGCGCCGCGCGGCATACGTCGTCTGGGGCGGGTGGCTGCTCGTCACCGCATTGACCTTCTCGCTCATGGCCGGCATCTTCCACGAGTACTACACCGTGGCCCTCGCGCCGGCGATCGCCGCCCTCGTGGGCATGGGCGCCGCCGAGGCGTGGGCTCACCGGGCGAAGGCGATCGGTGCGGTCACCCTCTCGGCCGCCACCGCCGCGGCAGCGATCTGGTCGTTCGTCCTGCTCACCCGCACCGACTGGACCAGCCTGGTGCGCATCTCGATCCTCACCCTGGGGATGGCGAGTGCGCTGCTGCTGCTGGCGATCAGCCGGTTGCACTCCCGGTTCGTGCCGGCAGTCGTCGCCGGTGCGCTGGTCGCCGCCCTGGCCGGGCCTGCGGCCTACAGCGCACAGACGGTCAGCACCGGCCACACGGGCTCGATCGTCACCGCCGGTCCGAGCACCGGCCGCGGTGGCCCAGGCGGTGGCGGGCCAGGCGGTATGCCGGGCGGCGCGCGCGGCACTCTCGGTGCACCCCCGCAGGGCGCCACGGGCCGAGGCGCCGGCGGTGCGGGCGGCGCGTTGGGCGGACTGCTGGACGCCTCCACCCCGAACACCGAGGTGGCCTCGGCCTTGTCCGCCAACGCATCCTCGTACCGCTGGGTCGCGGCGGCCATCGGTTCGCAGAACGCGGCGGGTCTGCAGTTGGGCACCGGTCTGCCCGTGATGGCCATCGGTGGGTTCAACGGCAGCGACCCGTCGCCGACCCTCGCCCAGTTCCAGCAGTACGTCTCCTCGGGCGAGATCCACTACTTCGCGGCGGGGAACGGCACCGGCGGGATGGGTGGCGGCCCCGGCGGCGGGATGGGTGGCGGGACGGGCAGCTCGGGGACTGGATCGCAGATCTCCGCCTGGGTCAGCGCCAACTTCACCCAGGTGAGCATCGGCGGCTCGACCTTCTACGACCTGACCCAGCCGTTGACGGCCAGCTCGACCGCGGCCTCGACTGCCTCCACCCAGAACACCTGAGGACCACGCCGTGCAGTCGCCGGTTCTGGAGGTCGTCATCCCGGTCCACAACGAGCAGCACACGGTCGCAGCCAGTGTCCGCAGGCTGCACGACCACCTGGTCCAGACCTTCCCGTACCCGTTCCGGATCACGGTGGCCGACAACGCCAGCACCGACGCGACCGCCGTGGTCGCGTCGGAGCTGGCGGCCACGCTGCCCGACGTGGAGGTCGTCGTCATGGCTCAGAAGGGACGTGGCAGGGCGCTCAAGCAGGTCTGGCTGGCCTCGGACGCGCCGATCCTCGCCTACATGGACGTGGACCTGTCGACCGACCTCGACGCCGTGTGGCCCCTGATCGCACCCCTGATGTCCGGACACTCGGACCTCGCCATCGGGTCGCGCCTGGCACGTGGCGCGCGAGTGGTGCGCGGGGCCCGACGTGAGGTCGTCTCGCGCTGCTACAACCTCGTGCTCCGGGGAGTGCTCGGGGCGAGGTTCAGCGACGCGCAGTGCGGCTTCAAGGCGATCCGGGCCGACGTGGCGGCGGAGCTGCTGCCCCTGGCGGAGGACACGAGCTGGTTCTTCGACACCGAGCTGCTGGTCCTCGCCGAGCGCTCGGGCCTGCGGATCCACGAGGTGCCGGTCGACTGGTTCGACGACCCCGACTCTCGGGTCGACGTGGTCGGCACCGCCCTCGACGACCTGCGAGGTGTATGGCGACTCCGGCGCGGGCTGTCCGCTGGCCGCCTCCCGGTGGCTGAGCTGGCGTCCCGGCTCGGACGCGGCCGGCCGGGCTCTTCGACCTGGGTGCAGGTCCGGCGCTTTGCCGTCGTCGGGTCCCTGACCACGGGAGTCCACCTCGGGCTGTTCGCGACCCTGCACGGCGCCCTCGGGTCGCAGACCGCCAACCTCCTCGCACTGCTCGTCGCCACCCTGGTGAACACGGCCCTGAACCGGCGCTGGACGTTCGAGGTGCAGGGCAGCGGCACGGTCCGTCACCAGGTCCAGGGCCTGGCCGTCTTCGCGATCACCTGGCTGATGACCGCGAGCGCGCTCGGGCTGCTCCACACAGTCGACGCGGCACCGACGACGGTGGCCGCCACGACTGTCGTGGCCCTCGCCACTGCCGGGTCCACCATCGTGCGGTTCGTGGCGATGCGCTCGTGGATGTTCCGCAGCCCTCAGAGCTCGTCGAGGACGAACGTGCCGCCGTCGTCCTCGAACACGACGACACCGGTCCAGTCAGAGCCGTCGACCGAGCCCTTGCACACCGTGACCAGCCCCTGACCGACCTGCGAGCGATCCGGACAGGTGATCGTGTCGACCGAACCACCATCGTTCCTGATGATCCTGGTCAGCTCGGACTGGAGCTCGGCGCCGGCCACACCCTTGTCGATCGGGGTCACGCGTCCGGTCAGCGCGGACGGCCCGGGCCCGGCACCAGCGGCGACGCCGATCACGGCGAAGGCAGCCATGCCGAGCGCGACGAGCAGCGCCACGGCGCTGAGGACGAGCGCGGTGATCGCCAACCCGTTGCCACGCCGTGGGGGTGCCACGGCGGCACCCTGCGGAGATGGCGGCTGGGGCGGCGCCCAGTACTGGCCCGCAGGCACCGGCGCGGTGGGGTATGCCGCGCCCTGCGGCCGCGGGTACGGCTGGGTACCGGGCGGGGTGAGCTGGTCAGACATCGGCGCTCCTTCACGTGTCGCCACAGGATGCCGCAGCCACGCCGGCGCTGCCCCGCAAACGCGCGCATTGCCGCGATGCGGAGCCGGTCGGCATACCCTCGGGGGTCGCGATCTGGAGCCTCCGGCGGGCGCCGTCCGCGAACGAGCAGGCCGCTTTGCTCCACGACACGGGCTCCGGATACCCTGTGCGGGCTCGGTTCGGATCTCGACCGGGCGAGGAGGCGTCGCCTAGTCCGGTCTATGGCGCCGCACTGCTAATGCGGTTTGGGTTTATCGCCCATCGAGGGTTCAAATCCCTCCGCCTCCGCCACGGACCCGGGGCCATCCGTGACTCCCAGGTCACGGATGGCCGTGGGTCGCTGGCTCGGGGAGCAGCCGGTGACACCAGGGTCACCAGTGGCGAGCCGGCCAGTCAGCTGCAGATGTCCTGGTTGGCTGCGCGGGCCTTGATCGACGGCGTGGGAGTCGGCGCCTGCGTCGCCGTGACCGACTCCTTGGGCAGCGGCTCCGTGCCCAGCCGGTTCGGCACCGCGACTGCTGCGGGCGAGCCGATGCCCATGCTCAGCTCGATGGTCGAGCCGAGCAGGGGGTCCTCGCGGGTCTGGGCGCCCGGGTAGACCGCGGCGACCGTGCGGGCCGCCTCTGCCCGGCCGGGGCCGTACCGGACCACCACGCCGTGTGACACCGGTCCGCTGCCGGTGAGGTAGGAGACGACGGTGAAGCCCTGGACCCGGAGCGCCGCAGCCGCCTGCTTGGCCATCCCCGGCACCCCGGAGTCGTTGGTGACCCGGACCGAGATCACACCGGGGCTCACGGTGAGTGGCTGGGTCGTGGTCGGTGAGGGGGTCGGCTTCGTGCTGCCGGCCGGCGCCTTGGTGCCGGGCAGCGGCTTGTCCTCGCGGATCGCCTGCCACAGGGTCTGCGCCGAAGCAGTCCACTGCACGCGGTTCGGGTCGGCGACGTAGGGCTCGGTGGGCAGCCGCACGAACCGGATCTGGCTGATGCCGATGCTGCGGACACTCTCGGCCAGGTCCTTCATGTCACCGATTCCCATGTCGGTGGTGGTCGCCTGGGTGGCGGCGTCGAGGAAGCGGAACAGCTTGTCGGGTCGCAGCAGCAGCGAGGACTGGGTCGCGCCCTGGATCATCGACGACAGGAAGGCCTGCTGACGGTCGATCCGGCTGAGGTCCGAGCCGTCGCCGAGCGTCTCACGGGCCCGCACGTAGCTCAGGGCCTGCTGGCCGTTGACCTTGGTCCGGCCGGCGGGGAGCTTGAGACCGCTGCCCGGGTCGTTCACGGCCTGCGGGGTGCAGACCGTGACGCCACCGAGCGCGTCGACCATGGACTGGAAGCCGCGGAAGTCGATCACGACGTAGTGGTTGATGTAGATGTTCGTCAGGCCCTCGAAGGTGCGGATCGTGCACGCGGGCCCGCCGAGGGTGAAGTTGGCGTTCCACTGGCGCATGACGCCGTTCTGCACCGTGTCGGACTTGTTCTTGCAGTCCCGAGGCGCCATGGTCATCGAGTCGCGGGGAATCGAGACGACGATCGCCGACTTGCGGTCGGCGGACAGGTGCACGATCAGGTTCGTGTCGGACCGCGCGCCCTCGACCCCGGCCTTGCTGATGTCGGCGCCGAAGTTGCCGCCCTGGCCGGCCCGGGTGTCCGAACCCATGACGAAGACGTTCATCGGGGCGAGGTTGGTGACGGCATCGGTGGTCGCTGCCGGACTGGGGCGCCTGCCGAGGGCGCCCGAGATGTCGATGCGGTTGATGTTGCCGGTGAGCTTGAGGTACACCCCGATGCCCAGCACGAGGAGCACTACCAGGAAGGCCGCGATCCCGAACACCACTCTGCGCAACCAGGGGTGCGGGTGGTCTGCTCCGGTATGCCGGTCCGACCGGCGTTGCGGCTGGTCGCCTGTGGCGTCGTCCCCCGTGACAGCCGAGGCCTGCGTCGTGGCGTCCTCGCCTTCGGCAGAGCCGTGGGTGGGCTCGCTCACGTGTACCTCTCTGACCCGCTCGTGCGGCACTGGACAAACGTCATGGCGACAGGGGCCGCCGGGGTGAGTGTACGGGCGCAACCTGAGGGGTCCCAGCACACGGACACACCCCTGATGACGCAGGCGCAGCGGGCGCGGTTGCCCCGGTGCAGACAATTCGGGCATGGGTTTTTCGGTGGGGTGAGGTTGGATGGGCCCATGGAACGACGCATGTGGGTGGGCTCGGTCGCGGCCGTTGCCGTGGTGGCGGCTGCGGCCGGAGGTGGGCTGTGGTGGCAGCACGACGCTGCTCAGCGCCAGGCCGACGCCGCCGCGCGCGCCGAGGTCGCCTCCTTCGCGACCGCGTGGCAGAAGCGATCCTTCACCGACCCCGCGTTGCGTTTCGCCGGCAGCACGGCCCCGGCGGTGACCGCCGCGTTCGCCACGGCGACGCGTGGCCTGGGCGGGGGCGCCGTCACCGTGCGCCCGGGCCCGATCGAGCGGTCGGGCGACCAGGCGACCAGCACCCTGCGGGTCACGTGGACGCTGGCTGACAATGTGGCGTGGACCTACGCCACGCCCGTCACGGTCGTCAAGGCCGGCTCCGGGTGGAGCGTCCAGACCGTGACCGCGCACTCGCTCTGGAACTCCTCGATCGGGCCCAAGGACTCCCTCACCGCTACCCGCACCTGGGGTCAGCGGGGCAACCTCCTCGA